>JAJYCY010000008.1 GCA_021778035.1 Pseudomonadota bacterium | reverse complement strand
CTTCTCCGACCAATGCGAGCTGCCGTATGATCTGCCGCACCGCATCGCGCCGCATGGCATCCTGCAGGAAGGCGTTTTCCCGTTCGGTCGCCAGCACATTGAGCCTGTTGAATCCGTATTCGCGCTGGATCTTGATCGTGCGGGCAGGGATGATCGGCTTGCCATCGGCGCCGGAAAGGCTGAAGCTGACCCGGTAGTCCAGAAGGTATTCGGTTGCGCGCCCGGTGATATCGATCGCCGCCACCTCGCTGCCGATGCTTTCCCCCCAGAGCGTCAGCGTGGGCACGTGCACGGCCGGATTGTCCGTCAGGTGCGCACCGGCCTCGGTCCGCAGGGCATCACGCATCTCGACCAGCAGCGGGGGGTAGGCGGTGCCGCCCGACATCGTCACACGCAGCACCGAAAACTGCGCCGGCAAAACGGCGTGCCGGGTCCCACGAAGATGGAACCCGCAGCCGCCAAGCAGCACCCCGGCGACCACAAGCAGGCAGGCGGCCTGCCTCGCCGATCTGCCCGCAGCTCGCGCACGGCGCATCATCTGCCTAGGCTGCCACAACGATATTCACCAGCTTCCCGGGTACCACGACAATTTTTTTCACTTCACGTCCGTCCAGGTAGCGCGCAATCACCGCATCGGCAAGCACGGCTGCACGTACCTCACCGGCATCGGCCGACGACGCCACGGAAACGCGGCCACGAAGCCGGCCGTTGACCTGCACCACCAGATCTATGACATCACGCTCCAGTGCCTGCTCGTCCACCTGCGGCCAGGCAGCGTCGATAACATCATCGCCGTACCCGAGCTCGCGCCACAGATGATGACATATGTGCGGAGTGATGGGCGACAGCAGGCGCACCAGAATGCTGACGCCTTCCGCCAGGAAAGCCTCCCGGAAATGCACCTCGGGATGTCCCGTGGCATCCGGCACCCGCTCAAGGACATTCAGGATTTTCATCGCCGCCGAAACGACAGTGTTGAACTGATGCCGGACAAAATCGCTGCTGGCCTGCTTCAGTACCGAATGAAGTTCAAAGCGCAACTCACGGTACGGATCCGGAACACCAGTCTGCCGGCCGCCTGCCAGGCCGGATACAATTGCGTCACGGCGTTCGTAGATGAAATTCCACATCCGCCGCAGGTATCGTGACGCACCTTCCACTGCAGAATCCGACCATTCGAGCGACATCTCCGGCGGAGCGGCAAACATCATGAACAGACGCGCGGTGTCCGCCCCGTAACGCTCGATGAGCGCCTGCGGATCAACGCCGTTTGCCTTCGATTTTGACATCGTTCCGATACCGCCCGACTCCACCGGCAGACCATCGCTCTTCAGGATCGCGCCGATGCGGTTTCCCTTTTCGTCGGACCGCACCTCCACGTCTGCCGGACTGAAATAGACGACGCGCCCGTTTGCCGGCTTGCGGAAGAAAATCTCGTTGAGCACCATGCCCTGCGTCAGCAGCCGCCTGAACGGCTCGTCACCCTGCACGAGCCCCAGATCACGCATGACTTTCCACCAGAACCGCGAGTAGAGCAGGTGCAGGATCGCATGCTCGATGCCTCCGATATACTGGTCAACCGGCATCCAGTACTTCACCTCGTCATCCACCACCGCGTCCGCGCGGCCCGGGGGGACGGGCAGCGAACAGTAACGCGCGTAGTACCAGGACGAATCGACGAACGTATCCATGGTATCGGTCTCACGGCGCGCCGGCCCGCCGCATTTCGGGCAGCTGCAGGCCAGAAAATCCTCCCGCCTGGCCAGCGGATTCCCGCTGCCATCCGGCACGCAGTCCTCGGGAAGAATCACCGGCAGGTCGGCGTCCGGCACGGCGACTTCGCCGCAGCTTCCGCAGTGAACGATCGGTATCGGACAGCCCCAGTAGCGTTGGCGCGATATGCCCCAATCCCGCAGCCGCCACGTCACCTGGCTGTCACCGAGACCCTTTGCCCGCAGGTCCGCAGTGACGCGCTCCACGGCGTCCGCGTACCCGAGTCCGTCATAAGGTCCGGAATTGACGCAGCGGCCCCGCGTCTTGTCGGCGTACCAGTCCTGCCAGGCGCCGGCCGAGAACTCCTGTCCTTCGACAGCAATCGCCTGCCGTATGGGCAGTCCGTACTGCCGGGCAAAATGGAAATCACGCTCATCATGCGCCGGTACCGCCATCACGGCGCCTTCGCCGTACCCCATGAGCACATAGTTTCCCACCCACACCGGGACCGGCTCGCCGGTGAGCGGATGGGATACCGAGATGCCCGCGGGCATTCCCTTCTTCTCCACCGTGGCCAGATCGGCTTCCATCACCGTGCCACGGCGGCACTCGTCGATGAAAGCCGCGAGCGCCGGATTGCCTGCCGCGGCGCGGCCGGCCAGCGGGTGCTCTGCGGCAATGGCACAGAACGTCACCCCCATGATCGTGTCTGCGCGCGTCGTGAAGACCCACAGCTTCCCGTCCTCGCCATCGATCCGGTACGGGAAGGCGAAGCGCACGCCCTGGCTCTTCCCGATCCAGTTGGCCTGCATTGCACGGACCCGTTCCGGCCATTCCGGGAGCTTATCCAGGTCGGCAAGCAGCGACTCCGCGTAGCGCGTAATCGCGAGGTAATACATCGGGATCTCACGCTTCTCCACCAGCGCGCCCGTACGCCAGCCGCGTCCGTCAATCACCTGCTCGTTGGCGAGCACCGTCTGGTCTACCGGATCCCAGTTCACGATGCCGGTCTTCTTGTAGGCAATGCCACGCTCGCGCATGCGCAGAAAAAGCCACTGGTTCCAGCGGTAATAGTCCGGTTTGCAGGTAGCCAGCTCGCGCGTCCAGTCGATCGCAAAACCGAGCGATCTGAGCTGCTTTTTCATGTACGCGATATTGTCGTATGTCCAGCGCGCCGGTGGCACGCCGTTGGCCATGGCCGCATTCTCGGCCGGAAGCCCGAAGGCATCCCAGCCCATCGGCTGCAGCACATTTCTGCCGCACATGCGCTGGTACCGTGCGATCACGTCTCCGATCGTGTAGTTGCGTACATGCCCCATGTGCAAACGGCCGGATGGGTAGGGAAACATGGAAAGGCAGTAGAACTTTGGCCGCGCCGGATCAGCGACTGCGCGGAAGCGCTGCCTGGTCTCCCAGTCAGCCTGGACATCGTTCTCTATTTCCTGAGGATTGTAGCGTTCGTGCATCGGCTCTTCCCCGGAGACCGGGAATCACGGGACACAGGACCACGGGACAGGAAAGCAGGCCGGCAGAACCGCGCGGCTGCGAATATGCCCCTGCGGTCGACGGGCCGGCTGCTGCGGCTAAAGCCCGCAGCAGCCATCAGCTTCCGGTCACTTCGCAGCGGGCAGACCCCTTGCATTGTACTGCTGCATCACCTGCTGCGTGATGTCCATGCCGGGTTCGGAATACAGCACCAGCAGCTGTGATTTCTCGAATACCAGGCCCAGATGATCCGTGCGCGCCACCTTGGCAATGATCGTCTTGATCAGCCCGATTGACTGCTGCATGAATTGGTTGTCCTTCGCACGCAGCGCATTCTGGGCCTCACCAGCCATGGCCTGGTATTTCTGCAGTTCGGCCTGGAACTGTTTCTGCTTTGCCGCCTTCTGGGCATCCGTGAGGGTAAGACGCTCCTTCAGGAAATCCGCGCGCAGCGCCTGCAACTTCTTCTTTTCCTGATCGAGCGGACCCTGCCGCTCGTTGATGAGCTTCTCCATCTCGGCCTGGTGTACCTTCCCCGCCTTGCTCTCGAGGATCACCTGCCGCATGTCGACAAACCCGATCTTCAGGCTGCCGGCTGCATGGGCAGGCGAAACCATAGCAATGCCTGCTGCCGCCAGGATGGCAGCCAATGCCTTTCTGTTCATGAAATTGCGCTCCTGCGTCGCTTGTTTCCGCCGGCCGGTCGCCACGTCCAGCCGCTTACGGGAGCACGATTATTCCACAGCGTTCCGGCAAGCGTAAGGGGCGGATTGCCGTCCGAGCGGCGCGGCGGCAACACACGGTGCGCCGGCCGCTAGCCCAGCCGGGATGCCGGTCTGTGGCCGCGACGCAGCATGAATGCGACCGTTACCAGACCCGCGAGCAGCCATACGATCAGCCGGCTGCCGTAGCGCACATACGGGGTTGAACCCCGGAGCGGCGTCACACTGCCGGTAAGCACCCAGCGACGGAACTGCGGAGCCTGCGCCACGATGCGACCGTGGCTGCCGATGATGGCGGTGAGGCCCGTATTGGTCGCCAGCATCATCTCGCGGCCGGTCTCGAGCGCCCGCATGCGCGCCATCTCCAGCTGCTGGTAGGACGCCAGAGAATGGCCATACCACGCGTCCTCGGTGATGTTCGCCAGAAGCGTCGCCTGCGGGAGCGCGCGCACGACCTCGCGTCCGAATGCGTCTTCGTAGCAGATGGACATGCCTATGGACTGGCCATCGATGCGCAGCGGCGGCTGCCGGGCCGGGCCGGCACTCAGGTCCGACATCGGGATGCGCAGGTCGTCGAGAAGCCACTGCAGTGTTCCCGCAAGCGGGAGGTATTCGCCGAACGGAACCAGATGATGCTTGCGGTAGACCCCCCGATAGCGCCCAACGCTGACCGCGCTGTTGTAGTAGCGGGTGACTCCGTCAACCTGCCGGCGTTCGAGAATTCCGAGCACGATCTCAAGGTTCCTGGCTTCCGCTGTCCGGGCAAGCGGTCTGAGAAAGCCGGCCTCGACGTCATCCAGATAATACGGCACCGCGGCTTCGGGCCAGATCGCAAGATCAATCCCGCGCTGCTCCAGGGTAAGCCGGGTGTACCGGCGCAGAATGCGGCTGCCGTAGCCTGGCGACCATTTCTCCGCCAGCGGCACATCTCCCTGCACCAGCGCGACCCGCAGCGGGGGCCCCGCCGGCCTCACCCAGTCCACCCGGCCGGCCAGCCAGGAAACAGTCCACAGCACCACCACCGCCCCGGCACAGGCCCACACACCCCTGCGGTGACGGCTTTGCCAGCCAAGCGCCACCAGGCCGGCGCTGGCCGTAGCCGCCAGGCTGACGCCATAGACCCCCAGCCATGGCCCCAGTCCGGCCAGAGGGCCGTCTATCTGGCTGTAGCCGACAGCAAGCCAGGGGAATCCCGTCAGAAACCGCGCACGCGTCCATTCCCCGAGCGTCCAAAGTCCGCACAGCCCGAGGACCCATGCCCAGGACCGCACGTCGCTGAACAACCGCGCCTGGATCCATCCGACCAGTGCCAGATAGCAGGCAAGAAAGGAAAAAAACAGTACCAGCACGACTACCGTCAACACGGGCGACATCTGCCCGTAGGTGTGCAGTGCCACATACAGCCAGGAAACGCCGACCCCGAACTGGCCGAGCCCGAAAAGAAAACCGCGCCACGCGGCGCGCCCCGGCGCGGAATCCCGCCACAGCGAAAACAGGATGGCAAGCGACAGGATTGCAACCGGATAGAATGACACCGGCGAAAATGCGAGCGGCATCAGACAGCCGGAAACGAATGCAACAGCGTCCAGCCGCGCGGGTGTGGCCTGCAATGGCATCGGGTGGTCCGTCCGGGCCGGTAACCTGCGCTAGAAACCGGATGCGTCGGCGCCCTGCCGCGCACCTGTCCGGGTCACCTTCAGCAGGTGCACCTGGCGGCTGTCCGCACGCAGTACCTCGAACCGCAGCCCGCCGATATCGATCTTCTCGCCGCGCCGCGGGAGATGACCCAGTGTCGTGACCACAAGACCGCCGACCGTATCAATGCCTTCGCTCGTGAAGCTCGTGCCCAGGCGGGCGTTCGCCTCATCCAGCGTAGCCAGCGCCTTGACGACATACTCGTCCGGGCCCCGGTCAATGATCATGGCGTCATCGGCGTCGATATCATATTCGTCCTTGATTTCGCCGACGATCTGCTCGAGCACATCCTCGATCGTGACCAGACCCGACACCCCTCCGTACTCATCCACAACGACCGCCATATGATTGCGGTTCGCGCGGAAATCCCGCAGCAGCACGTTCAGGCGTTTGCTTTCGGGCACAAACACCGCCGGACGCAGGTAGTCATTCAGACTGAACCCGGATTTCCGCCGCTTGCCGCCATGGAAATATCGCAGCAGATCCTTGGCAAGAAGAATCCCGGCCACTTTGTCCTTGTCGCCGTCTATCACCGGGAAGCGCGAATGGCCGGTCTCGATAACCCGCGGAAGATACTCCTCGGGCGCCGAATTCTTGTCGACGACATACATCTGCGCGCGCGGCACCATGATGTCGCGCACCTGCATTTCCGAAACCTGAAGCACGCCCTCGATCATGTCGAGCGCATCCCGGTCCATCAGGTCCCGGGCCTGCGCTTCGCGCAATATCTCGACGAGCTGCTGGCGCGTGCCAGGTTCGCGCAGCAGCGCCGTAGCCAGACGCTCCAGGAAGGAGCGCGCCTGGCCGTCGCCACCATGTTCACCGCTGTTCTGGCTCATCGCGCGACCACGCAGATATCAGGCGTATGGGTCCGCAAAACCCAGCCGCCCCATAATCCGTGATTCCATCTGTTCCATGATCCTGGCATCGCGCGCGTGAATGTGGTCATAGCCTCGCAGATGCATTATACCGTGAACCACCATATGCGCCCAATGGGCACGCGGATCCACACCGCGTTCGCGCGCCTCGCGAGCGACCACCGGTGCGCAGATGACAATATCGCCGAGCAGGCCTGGGGCCATCTGCCTTTCCTCCGCGCCGGCATAGGAAAATGACAGCACGTTGGTCGGTCCGGTCCTGCGCCGGTACCGCCGGTTAAGGTCTGCGCTCTCGCCCTCGCCGACAATGCGCACCACCAGTTCCATGTTCCCGCCGTGCTCCAGCGCCGCACGTGCCCACTTTGTGATCACCGCCTTCGCCGGAACTCCATCCCGCCGAAACACGTACTGCACTTCGACACGCGGTTTCGGGGGGGTGCGCGGCTCAGTTTTCGATATTGCGCTGCGACTCATAGGCCTCGACGATTTTCTGGACCAGCGGATTGCGCACCACATCCTGGGGCGTGAAATGCATGAAACTGATCCCCCCCACACCATCCAGGACTTCCATCGCCTCACGCAGCCCTGATTTCTGTGCGCGCGGAAGATCGGTCTGTGTGATGTCCCCGGTAATCACCGCTCTGGCATCGAAACCGATGCGCGTGAGAAACATTTTCATCTGTTCCGTGGTCGTGTTCTGGGCCTCGTCCAGGATGATGAACGACTCGTTGAGAGTGCGGCCACGCATATAGGCAAGCGGTGCGAGCTCGATCACGTTCTTCTCGAGCAGCCTCGCTACGCGTTCGAATCCCAGCATCTCGTACAGCGCATCGTAGAGCGGACGCAAGTAGGGGTCGACCTTCTGCTCGAGGTCGCCAGGCAGAAAACCGAGTCGCTCGCCGGCCTCTACCGCCGGTCGCACAAGCACGATGCGTCCGACCTGGTCCCGCTCAAGCGCATCGACCGCACAGGCAACGGCAAGGAACGTCTTTCCGGTTCCTGCCGGACCGATGCCGAAATTGATATCGTGCGTGAGAATGCTGCGGATGTATTCGCGTTGATGCACGCCGCGCGCCCTGATGACCGCTTTCGGTGTCCGCAGGACGACGTCCTCGCTGTCGTCTCCCGATCCGCGGGTATCGATTTCCTGCAGCGCCAGCTGCACGGCGGCAGAAGTCAGATGACTGGACCCGGTGGTCGCCTCGTAAAGTTCCCGCAGCAGGCGTTCGCCGTGACGCACGGCACCGGCGTTTCCGGTCAGGCGAAAGACATTGCCGCGGTTGGCAATGTCGATGCCCAGATGGCCCTCGATCTGGCGGATGTTCTCGTCGAACTGGCCGCAGAGACTGGCCAGCCGCGTGTTGTCTGCCGGTGTGAGGCTGAACTCGATGTGCTTGGGTTTCGCGATCAATTCACGGTCCGCCGGCCGCCTGCAGCGGCTCGGTCAGCGGCTGCGCTGCCGGCAATCCGGCCACGCAGCGAAAAGTGCATCGCCTCGGTAATTTCCATGTCGACGAGACGCCCGACAAGGCCGGAGTCTGCAGACCTGAAATTCACCACACGGTTGTTTTCGGTACGACCACACAGCTGGCCGGGGTCGCGCCGCGCCGGTCCTTCAACGAGAATGCGCTGCACCGTCCCTACCATCCCGCGGCTGATTGCCGCTGCCATCCCCTCATTGCGCTGCTGCAGGATGCGCAGACGTTCTGCCTTGACCCATTCCGGCGTATTGTCATCCAGCAATGCGGCCGGAGTGCCGGGCCGCGGACTGTAGAGAAAACTGAAAGACTGGTCAAACCCGAGTTCTTCAATGAGATCCATCGTGCGCCGGAAATCGTCATCGGTTTCTCCCGGAAAACCGACAATGAAGTCACTCGTAATGCTGATGTCCGCCCGGGCATCACGCAGACGCCCGACCCGGGAGCGATAGTCATCGACGGTATGGCCCCGCTTCATGAGCGCGAGGATGCGGTCCGAACCGCACTGCACCGGCAAGTGCACGTGCGCGGCAAGCTGCGGCACCTCGGCATGGGCCCGGACAAGCTCCATGCCGAACTCCAGCGGATGGGATGTCATGTAACGGATACGCTCGATGCCATCGATATCGGCAACGTAGCGGATCAGGTCTGCCAGATCGACCGTACCGCCATCGTGCCGGGCCCCGCGGTAGGCGTTCACGTTCTGGCCGAGCAGGGTGACTTCCCGAACCCCCTGCTCGGCCAGTGTCACGACTTCTGCGATCACGTCGTCGAAGGGCCGGCTGAATTCCTCCCCGCGCGTGTACGGTACCACGCAGAAGCTGCAGTACTTGCTGCAGCCCTCCATGACAGAGACGAACGCCCGCACACCGTCAGGGCGCGGCTCCGGAAGACGGTCGAATTTCTCGATCTCCGGAAAGGATGTATCCACTGCCGGAGCACCACCGTGCAATGCGGTGCTGATCATCTCGGGCAGACGGTGCAGAGTCTGAGGTCCGAATACGATATCCACCTGGGGGGCACGACGACGCAGCGCTTCCCCTTCCTGGCTGGCGACACAGCCGCCGACTCCGATCAGGATCCCGGGCCGCGACTGCTTGAGTGTCTTCCAGAATCCTAGCTGGGTAAAAACCTTTTCCTGGGCCTTTTCCCTGACCGAGCAGGTGTTGAGCAGCAGCACATCGGCCTGCTCAGGTTCGCTGACCATTTCCATGCCGTGACTCACACGCAGCAGATCGGCGATGCGTGCAGAATCGTAATCATTCATCTGGCAACCGAATGTCTTGATGTAGAGCTTGCTGGCCATGGTCTGTGCCGGTAACCGGGATTTCGAGTGTAGCGCAAAAGGCGGGAGGGGGCACGGCAGGCCCCGCGCCACCGCTGCCCGGGCCGGGAGTCTGTGCAGGTCGGGGGGCGTGGATCGCTTCATGCCGGCATCTGGCAGTAACGCGCGGGCCGCCGCACAATCCGGCGGGTCACCGGCCATCAGCTATCCGTAACGAACCGGCCGCGCACGCCGCTTACCAGGCACACTGGCATGGCTTGCGAATTGTGCGCATGCCCGAGCCGGCCGTACCGGTCGGCCACAATCACTCCGGCCTGCGCGCCGGTGACGCGCGCTAGCTGCGCAATCACCCGTGCAGCCGCTGTCTGCGGACTGGCCCCACCCTGCAGCAGGTCCACGGCGGACTTGCCCATCACGACACGTATGATTGCCTCGCCAGCACCGGTGCAGGATGCGGCGCCCGGCGGCGCCGCGTATGTGCCGCAGCCAATCAGCGGCGAATCGCCGACGCGTCCGGGCAGTTTGCCGGAGCTTCCGCCTGTCGAGGTCGCTGCTGCCACCCGCCCCTGCAGATCCACCGCGACTGCACCGACCGTCCCTGCCGCGTGCTGCCATCGCCGGAGCTGCCGTGGCACGACCAGCGATGCTTCGCTGCAGCGCGCAATCCCCACATCCCTGGCGTAGCGGACTGCACCATCGCCGACCAACATGAGGGGATGGCCGTCCTCCAGCAGGCGGCGTGCGAGAGACACCGGATTGCGGATGCGTTGGACGGCAGCGACCGCACCGGCCCGCATGCCGGTGCCATCCATAATCGACGCATCGAGCTCTATCCTGCCGTCCGCATTGAGCACCGATCCGGTCCCGGCGTTGAACACTGGATTATCTTCCAGAACAATCACGGCCGCTTCGGCTGCATCGAGCGCACTGCCTCCATGCCGCAGGATTTCCCACGCAGCCATCACGGCATCGCGGCATCCGGGCAGAGCCTTCGGGATTGCACGCAAACGCCAGCCGGCGCCGCCATGCACCTGGACAGCAGGCAGGCGCCGGCTGGCGCTTTTCAGGGCGTGAGCCACCAGCCCGGTCCGCGGGGCTGACAGCCGCAAAGGATCTGGTTCGGCATCGGTGTCCTGTCCGGAATCACGTGAACGAGCATAGCGTGGAACGCCGTCGGTGTGCAGAGGCTCTGGCAGTGTTCACTGGCCACTGGCGCAAATTGTGCTTTAATTGAATTCAGGACCACCGTTTTCCGGCGGACATTGGTCTTGCGGTCCGCGGCGGGCGGATTCATAACGTGCACCCTGATCCGGAGGTCGTGCCATGAAAATGTTGCCGCTGCAGATGGTCATCATCGATCTGGAAAACGGACAACGGGGCGTCTTCATCGGGCGCCCTCTGGTCATCGCGGAATCGGATGATGATGACTGCCACGTTGAAAATGTCTGGTTCACCAATATCCAGGAAATCCCCGATACGGCTACGCTGGAACAGCTCGCCAAGATGACCCTGGAACAGGTGCAGCCAGCCACCACCAGACTGCTCCAGTAGCTGCCGGTCCGCACCGGCACAGGAAATTCAAGGTGTCACAAATGCGGCGTCGGGAGTAACCACCCAGGAACCTGGTCCCGGCGCCGCACATCAACGTCAACCAGACAGGAGGCTGGGCGTGTCCGGGCCACGCTTGCGGACAGGGTCAGGCTTCAGCCCGGCCAGAGAAGCCGGATGCGCCGCCACATTACGTTCCGGACCGCACCAGCTCACGCCGCAGCACAACCAGCTCCGGATGGGCGCTGATTCCCAGGCGGACTTCCTTCCCGAGCACCCGGGTCACGATGATTTCTATCGGCACGGGTCCGAATAGCACACTGACCGGCATGTCCGGACTTAAACGGGGCCCGGGCAGGATATGCACGGCCTCCCCCGGCCGGCGGGAAAGAATCAGCACTACGCTGCTCCCTTACTGGCCATGCCCCTCTCCCCCCGCATCCGCCATAAAATCACCGAGACTGGCCTCGTCGGGCTCAAGTAGCGTGCACAGCGACACGCCCAGCGCCAAAGCGATTTTTTCAAGATTATCAAGACCCACGTTCAGTTCCGAACGCTCGACGTGGCCGATATAATTGCGGTGCAGACCGCTCGCTGCGGCCAGCGCCTCCTGCGACCAGCCGCGTCCGACACGCAGCAGGCGAACTCGCCTGGCCAGCAGTTTCCTGGTCCCTCGTTCCATGCAGGACACTGTATCGGGGAACCCGGGAGTCCGTCGACACAGCATATGGAACGGATTGCACCCTTGCTGAGGTGATTCCGCCCACCGGTCGGCCAGCTATGGGGTCTGCGCCCGATTCCGGCGCAACCCGTTCCGGGCCGATGCGTCAGGATCTGCGCTTGCCACGCCCGGTGGGGCTGCCCGGATTAAGACCGGTAAGCGGCTTTCCCGCGGGACCGCGGGCGGTCCGCGGCATGGTCCGCACATGCAGGGTCGAAAACTGGCCGCCCTTGCCGGCGCGGCGCCTCTGCCCGCCCCCAGCCGGCCGGTTTTCGAGTCCTCTGGCGTCCGGACCCGAACGGCGAGGCGTCCGGTTGTGCTGCCTCGATACCGCGGTTTCCGGCACGGCAGCCGGCGGCTGGAACGCAGGAACCAGCTGGTGCTTGCCGCTGCCGATGAGGTCGGTACGCTGCATGCGCCGCAATGCCTCGCGCAGCAGCGGCCAGTTTGCCGGATCATGGTAGCGCAGAAACGCCTTGTGCAGGCGGCGTGCCCTCAGTCCTTTCGGTACCACCACCGTCTCGCTCGTGCGCGTCACCTTGCGCAGCGGGTTCCTGCCCGAATGATACATGGCCGTGGCGGTGGCCATCGGCGACGGGAGAAAGGCCTGCACCTGGTCTGCGCGGAAGCCATTGCGCTTGAGCCAGAGCGCAAGCTCCAGCATGTCCTGGTCTGTCGTCCCGGGATGAGCCGCAATGAAATAGGGAATGAGGTACTGTTCCTTCCCCGCTTCTTTCGAAAACCGGTCGAACAGTTCCTTGAACCGGTCATAGGATCCCATGCCCGGCTTCATCATCTTGCTGAGCGGTCCTTCGCACAGATGCTCTGGGGCAATCTTCAGATAACCCCCTACATGATGGCTCACCAGTTCCTTTACATATTCCGGAGACTCTATCGCCAGGTCGTAACGCACACCCGATGCGATCAGAACCTTCTTGACTCCGGCGACGGCGCGCGCCCGCCGGTAGAGACGGATAAGCGCCGAATGATCCGTTTCCAGATTGCTGCAGATCGCGGGGTATACGCACGACGGTCTGCGGCACGCGGATTCTATTTCATGGCTGCGGCAATGCAGGCGGTACATGTTGGCAGTCGGGCCTCCGAGATCGGAGATGATGCCGGTGAATCCCGGTACCACGTCACGCACTGTTTCGATCTCGCGGATCACCGATGCCTCCGAGCGGCTCTGGATCACCCGGCCTTCATGCTCGGTGATCGAGCAGAAGGTGCACCCGCCGAAACAGCCGCGCTGTATGGTGATGGAGAAACGGATCATCTCGTAGGCCGGAATCCGCTGATCCACGTAGTCCGGGTGGGGCCGCCGCACATACGGAAGTTCGTACACACGATCCATTTCGCGCGTCGAAAGCGGCAGCGCTGGCGGATTGAGCCACAGATCGCGGTCTCCATGACGCTGCACCAGTGGCCGTGCATTGCCAGGATTGGATTCGACATGCACCACCCGCGACGCATGCGCATAGAGGACCGGGTCGTCAGCAACCTCTTCGAACCCGGGCAACCTGATCACGCTGTGAAGTCTGTCCGGCGGAACGGGATCGCGCCGCGGGTGCACCACAACGGGCGCTACCGGTGCGCAATTCGGGGAGGAAGGACCTTGCGGGACCTCCGCGGCGTAGGGATTCGGCAGGGCATCCGCAGTACCGGGCACATCAATGCGGCGTGAATCGATCTCGGTCCAGCCGTCAGGTGTGCCCTTGCGCAGGAATGCGGTACCCCGGACATCGGTAATGTCGCCGATCCGCTCTCCAGCCGCGATCCGGTGCGCGATCTCGACAATCTGCCGTTCACCGTTTCCATAAACCAGCATGTCCGCCTTCGAGTCGAGGAGTATCGACCGGCGCACCTTGTCTGACCAGTAATCGTAATGCGCCACCCGGCGCAGGCTGGCCTCTATGCCCCCGATGATGACCGGCACTCCAGCGAATGCCTCTCGTACCCGCTGGGTGTACGCAATGACGGCACGATCCGGCCGCCGTCCTCCCTGGCCGCCCGGTGAATAGGCATCATCGGAACGCAGCCGGCGGTCCGCCGTGTAGCGGTTCACCATTGAATCCATGTTGCCGGCGGTAATTCCGAAAAACAGCCTGGGCTCGCCGAGGGACGCAAAGGCATCCCGGTTGCGCCAGTCCGGCTGCGAGATTATCCCGACCCGGAAACCCTGCGCCTCGAGCAGGCGCCCGATGATCGCCATGCCGAAACTGGGATGATCGACATAGGCATCCCCGGTGACGATGATAATGTCGCAGCAGTCCCACCCGAGCTGGTCCATTTCAGCACGCGACATCGGAAGCACTGTCGCCGCGCCGAAGCGTGCGGCCCAGTACTTGCGGTATGAAAACAGGTCAGGAGCGGAAGACATGACATGCGTAAACCTGCTGGTGGAACAGGTAATTATAGCGCGCCCGGCGCGGCCATGTCCTGTCCGACGGCTGTTGCCTATGGGGCCCGGGTCGCTTGCACGAAGCGGGAGGTCTTCGAGGTCCGGCAGCAGATAAAGAATGCTCGGGCAGATCTGCTCATCGCCAGCCAGTTGCGGGCACAGGCCTGTCCCGCACCGTTCCTCGCCCGGAACCGGGAACACGGGCCCATCGAGAACCGCCTGCACCCCATGCGGGACACGGTCTGTGACGAGGACCGTTGCCGCGCCCACATCGGACACACCCCGAGCACGGTGCGGGATTCCCAGATCCCGGGACCTGCGGCAGGCGCTTTCGCCGTCTTTCCGGCGCCCTGATTGCCGTGTTCCACGGGATTCCGTGCCCTCTGATCTCCCGTCCCGCCCGGCATCGCGGTCAGGGTACCGCAGCAGGATCCAGGCGGGCGAGCCGCTTGCGCTCGCGTTCGATGAACATGAATTCCAGCCCCCGGCGCACGAGACCATTGTCGCTGGTAAACCGGGGCAGGGTGTCCAGGACGTAGTCCGCACCTGTAAGAATCGCGTCTGCGGCCATCAGCCCGCTGCGCACCGCAGGCCCGATGCCCTCGCAGAGATCGCGGGTTGCCAGTCCGGCCGAATCGCCGACAATGAACGCGTTGTCCACGCGACCAACACGCACATCCGAGCGCAGGTAATAGCTGTAGCCCCTCGGCTCGAGGCCGCCATCATGGAGCATGCCCTGGCGCTTCAGGCGCTGCACGAGATGCTCCCAGTGGCTCCAGATGTCCTCGCCACGGAACTTCAGACGGCTCGCCATCCCTCCGATACCGACGTTAAGGTATCCCTTGGCTTTCGGGACATACCAGGAGTATCCGGGGAAACCGCGTTCGAAAAACCAGAGGTGACAGGCACCATCGCGGTACTCATACGGAAACTCCTGCTCGAGAGTTACCGTCTGCAGTTCCTTGGCACGCGGGTTCGCCGCGCGGAACAGATTCCGGTACACCGGACACTTGGTCCCGCCGGCACCGACCAGATAGCGGGCCCGGTAGCGGTCGTCGATCACGTACCAGCTTCCGTCTTTCCGGATGTCGCGCACGTTATGGGTCTCCACCGCCACCCCTGAACGGCTGAGCAGCCAGTCATCGAACTCGTAACGGCGGATCGAGTGCTGTACGCCATCCAGACGGAACTGCAGACCGAGGAGACCGATGTAAAGGCCGTCGAAGGTAAGAAACCGGTGCGGGTAGGCGTCGATGTCGATTTCCAGATCACGCACCACTTCAGGAGTGATCCAGCCGGCGCACAGCTTGGTGCGCGGAAAACTCTGGGCATCGAGCAGCCGGCAGTCCACCCCGTGACGCGCCAGCTTCCAGCCACAGCTGGAGCCGGCGGGCCCGCCACCGACAATCAGCACTTCGCAGGTTTCCAAATTTCAGGCCTCCGGCTGTCCCTGCCAGAGATAGATGTGATCCCGGGTCCAGGGAACGTCATTATTGTTCCGAAGGGCAAAAACCAGCTGGAACAACTGCATGTCACTTGCCCGGAATGCCGCCATGGATCCCGCAAGATAAAGCCGCCACGCACGCACGAAGTCCATGTCAAACATCGCCATAATGCGGTCGGAGGCCTTCTCGAATCTCCACAGCCAGTGCTCGAGGGTGCGTGCGTAATGCAGACGGAGGTTCTCCACGTCCAGCACCGAGAATTCCTGGGGTTCCAGGATCTGCATCATTTCGGCAAGGGTCGGCGGATAGGCGCCCGGAAAGATGCGTTTTTCAATCCAGGCATTCATGGGTTTCGCGCGATTGCGGCCGATCGAATGAATGAGCCCGCGACCACTGTCCTTCAGGCAGCGGTGAATCACCTCGCCCAGCTCCGGGTAATGGTCGACACCCACGTGCTCCAGCATACCCACCGACACAAACGCATCGAAGTCGCCCGCGATGTTGCGATAATCGTCCTCGATGTACTCCACAGATCCGTCAAGGCCCTCGGCTTTCGCCCGCTCCCGTGCATAGATGACCTGTTCGTGGGAAATATTGTAGGCCCTGACCTTCACGCCGTAATGCCGCGCCATGTGGCGGGCGAGCGACCCCCAGCCACAGCCCGCTTCGACCACGGTCTCGCCCGGCTTCAGGCGCAGCTTGCGGCAAACATGATCCATCTTGGCGACCTGCGCCTGCTCGAGTGTCATGGAGGCATCGCCAAAATAGGCACAGGTATACACCATTTGCTCATCAAGCCACAGGCGGTAGAACTCGTTGCCGATGTCATAGTGGCTGTGGATGTTGTCGCGCGACCCCACAAGCGAGTTGGAACGTGCATGCCCGCTGCGCGACATCAGGCGCTGCTTCAGGCTGCCTGCCGGCAGGCACGCCGATGCCCTGTAGATGGTCTCAAGGAACTGCACGAGGTGGCCATCGATCTCGATGCGCCCCGAACTGTAGCAGTCGCCGAAATTCAGATCGGGATTGATGGCCAGACGCAGCAGTGCCGCGCGGTCGGCCAGGAATATCCGCGCTACCGGCGTCACGGCATCGTCCCCCACTTCCTCGCCGTTCCAGAGGAGAAACCGGACTGGTGGATTTCCCGCAGCCTTCAACAACCACCGCAGGATCTGCCGGTCTGCCCGCGAAGCGGGACGTCCTGAAAATGCGCGTTCACGGAAGTAGTCTGGACGGGCGCCATAGCCCGGAGACTCAAGACCGTCATAAGCTGATGATATCTGGTACAAATCTGCGTTGTTCTTGTTCATATTGCCACCTTTGTCCCCATGCGCTTTGGGGCGGCGCTTCCATCGGCAAACCTTCTTTCAGGAAAGCCGTTATCCTATATCGCTCTATCGACCGTTGACAATTCCCGCGGGCACCGCTGTGTCCGCACTAGGCCTGGATGTGCACGATGATCTGCCGCGAGTCCCGGTGATTGCGGTGCTCCCACAGAAAAATTCCCTGCCACTTTCCAAGACCAAGACTGCCATCGATGATCGGCACGCAGACGCTGTTCGCGGTCAGGGTGGATTTGATGTGTGCCGGCATGTCCTCCGGACCCTCCGAGCCGTGGGTGTAAAGCCCGACATCCTCGGGCACAAGGCGGTTCAGCCACTGCTCGAGATCATAGCAGACGGCCGGGTCGGCGTTTTCCTGCACCAGCAGGCTCGCTGACGTATGCTGGACGAAGATCGTGCACAGCCCTTCTCTCACACCTTCCTGGCGCACCACGCTTTCGACCGCCGGAGTGATTTCGTGCAGTCCCTGTCTGCCGGTTGCGATGCTCAGCTTTCTGATCACTGTTTTCTCCCGCGAAACGAGCCCGACAACATTCATCCCGGTCCATGACTGGCATGGTTCCCTGCTCCCGCGCGACCCCGGCTTGCCGTCGCGACCCCGCGCCACGGACTGTCACGACAGGGCCACCCCCAGTGCTTTTCCGATCACGAAAGTGCTGGCAGCAGCGGCCGCGCCCAGGATCACCATGCGCAGCCCGCTTCGCCAGGCATGGCGCCCGGTAAACAGGCTGAGCAGCGTGCCGACGGCGAACAGAGACACTGCCGCCAGCGCGGCGCTGGTCCACAGGGCATGGCTGCCGGCCCCGAGCAGGAACGGCACCAGGGGTACCACGCTGCCGACGGCAAACGCCGCAAATGACCATACAGCTGCTCCCACCGGAGAACCGAGGTCATCGGGATTCAGTCCGAGCTCCTCGCGCGCCAGCGCATCGATGGCATGCTCGCGGTTGCTGACCATTTCGCGCGCTACGCGGCGCGCTTCATCAAGCGACAGGCCGCGGGCGCTGTAGATCAGCGCCAGCTCTTCGGCCTCTTCTTCCGGATACTCCTCCAGCTCCTCGCGTTCGAGACCGATCTGGTATTCGTACATCTCGCGCTGGGAGCGCATCGAGACATATTCCCCCGCGGCCATAGAGAACGCGCCGGCGAGCAGCCCGGCAATGCCGGACAGAAGAATGAATCTGCCACTGGCGGCAGCGCCGGCCACGCCCATAATCAGGCTGGTGTTCGAAACCAGTCCGTCATTGATCCCGAATACTGCTGCCCGGAGCTTGCCGCCGCTGACGCCTTTATGCCGGTGCCCGATATCCTCGACGGAAACCGGCATGGGATGACCGGAAACCGGCGCTGATGAAGTGTAGATCGACATCCCGCGCACCTTGAGCGCCGCCAGCACCGGACGCAGCCGGCGTGGTCCTATGCGACGGACCAGATACGCTGTCAGACGGGCCCTGAACGAAGGCCGGAAGGCCGGGGGTGGAGAACCACCACTGCCCCGTATCCGCTCCATCCAGATCTGCGCCTGGGCATCCGCCGCGCGCGCAAGGTTTTCAAAAAGCGCCGACCTGGCCGGATTGGCTTCGACCTGGGCCATCACCCGGTACAGATACGATGACTGCTGTTCTTCGTTCCAGCTGTCCAGAAATGACATGGTACGGTGCCGGTATCTCCGGTGGCCCCCTCGGGGCCTGAGGGGCGATTATAGGCAGATTCCGCGGAACTGCTGAACACTCCAAATGCCTGACCGTCTGCCGCATTCCGGCCGGACGGGCCTGTGCCGCACAAGCCCTGCCACGCCCCGCAGATGAAGGCGGGACTGAGTGCAAGGACCGGCCGATGCTTTGTGCGGGGGCATTACCGGCCTGCCCGGGCGTCAGCGCCTAGGAGACAGGTTTTGGCCGGCGCCACCACTTGTAAAGCTCGAACCAGAGCACGCTGGCTACGCCGGCGGCGGCCGCCGCCAGCAGATAAGGGCCTCCGAGCGGCCCGAGCCGGAACAGGCTGTTCAGCTCCGGAACGTAGACTACGGCGGCGAGGATGGCCAGGGTCCCGGCGGTGACGCCCCGGAGCGCGGCGCCGGATGACCGCAGAGCGGCGAGTGCCGGCCGCGACCAGGAGAGATTGGCAAGAATCAGCGCCAGATTCGATATGACCAGCGTGACAAAACCCAGTGTACGTATCTGCTCTTCACCCAACCCCTGATGCCTCGCGAACCCGGTCATGCCGACCACCACTGCCAGCACCACTGATCCCTGGAGTACACTGAGCGCGATTGCCCGGCGGCCGAACAGCCCTGCACCGGGATCGCGCGGCGGTCGCCGCATCACGTCGGCTTCGGCATCCTGGGCTTCAAATACCACGGAACAGGTAGGATCGATCACAAGCTGCAGAAACACGATGTGCACCGGCATCAGCAGCGGTGACCATCCGAGCAGGACCGGGATCAGGGACAGACCGGCGATCGGCACGTGCACTGCGATGATGTACGCCATCGCCTTGCGCAGGTTGTCCGAAATACGGCGACCGGTACCTACCGCGTGGACGAGAGAGGAAAAGTCATCATCCACCAGCACCAGACCCGCCGCCTCGCGCGCCACATCGGTGCCGTGCCCGCCCATCGCCACGCCGATGTGTGCAGCCTTGAGCGCCGGACCGTCATTGACTCCGTCTCCGGTCATCGCAACGATTTCGCCGTTCGCCCTGAGCGCCTGCACCAGGCGCAGCTTCTGTTCCGGAGACACACGCGCGAACACGCCGACGTTGCGGACCTGCGTCTCGAGGTCCGGATCCCCCATCCGGTCAAGCTCCGTTCCACTGATGACCCTGTCCGCCGGAACGAGACCGATCTGCCGGGCGACACTGCGGGCCGTTACCGGATAGTCACCGGTGATCATGATGATGCGTATGCCGGCCTCGCGGCACGCAGCTACCGCCGCCGGTACGGACGCACGCACCGGGTCTGCGAGGCCGACCAGCCCAACCAGCTGGAATTCATAATCGTGCTGCCCACTGGGAAGATCCGGCCTCCGGAACTGGGCTTTCGCCACCGCGATCACCCGCAGGCCCTCCGCTGCCAGCCCGATCACGTCATCCATGAGCCTGCGCGTGCGCGCTTCGCCAAGATGACAGAGATCTGCAATCGCTTCCGGTGCACCCTTGGCCGCGACCGTGTAGCGGCTGTCGTCACGCGCACGCCAGACGTGTGACAGGGCCAGCAGTTCCTTCGAGAGGGGGTACTCGCGCACCAGTTCCCAGTCATCATGCAGATGTTCGGTTCCGCCCAGCATCGCAGTTCCCAGTCCCCGCATCGCCTGTTCCATCGGATCAAACGGGTCACGCTGGCTTGCAAGGATCGCGTACTCGACCAGTTCATGAAACGGCTCTGCCAGGGCCGCATGCGGGGTGTCCAGTTCGCAGCTGCCGCTCGCGGTCCAGAGCTTTCTGACCGACATGCGGTTCTGGGTAAGCGTGCCGGTCTTGTCGACACACAGCACCGTTGCGGCCCCGAGCAGTTCCACAGCCGCCATCCGGCGCGTAAGGACCCCGCGGCGGGAAATACGCCAGGCACCCAGAGCCAAAAATACGGCGAGCACCACCGGAAATTCTTCCGGAAGAACCGCCATCGCCATCGCGAGACCGGAGAGCAGCCCGTGCAACCAGTCTCCGCGGCTTAGTCCGTATGCGACGACCACCGTGACGCAGAGGACTGCGCCCAGCACGGCAACGATCCGCACCAGCCGTGCCATTTCTCGCTGCAGCGGGGTGTCCTGCTGCTCAAGCGTCTGCATGGCCCGGCCGATGCGGCCGACCCGCGTGCCCGTTCCTACCGCCTGCACTTCGGCGATGGCATTGCCGCGCACGACCATGGTGCCCGCATAGACACAGGAATCATCGTTCGCGCCGGAGCAGGCGGGCCGGGCGGCAGCCGGATCCGGTTCGCGCTTGCGTACCGGAAGCGACTCTCCGGTAAGCAGGGATTCATCAGTCTCGAAGCTGATGGCGGAGAGCAGGCACGCGTCGGCCGCGATACGATCGCCTTCCGCGAGCACCAGAATGTCTCCGCGCACGACCTCGCGGCCCGGTATACGCTGCGCCTCGCCGGCGCGGATGACGACGGCGCGCGGACTCGACAGGTTGCGCAGCGCGTCGAGCGCGTGTTCTGTTTTATCCTCCTGGTAGAGCGTTATGCCGATCACGACTCCGACGAAAAACAGGAGCATGACCGCTTCACGTACATCACCGAGCACCAGATAGGTGGTGCCGCAGGCAAGCAGCAGCACGAACATCGGTTCGCGCGCCACACCGAGGGAAATCTGAAGGACGCTACGACGGCGCGCCGATGGCAACTCGTTGTAACCATCCGCGGCGAGCCGCGCCACCGCCTCCTCCAGGGGTAGCCCGGTCGGGCGAGTAGGCTCTTCGATCTGCGGCATGTCTCCCCCCGGCGACTGCGCGTGTGCAGCGGTAATGATGCCACATTCCCGGAACCGGGACTCAGCGGCGCGCCATTCCGCCTGCGGGCCGCTTGATGATACGCTCACCCTATTGCAGCGGCTTCGGCGACGACAGACAGCGATTGCATGAACGGCGTGACAGTCATCGGGTGCGGAGACATCGGTCTGCGGGTTGCCGCGCTGTGGCAGGCCCGGGGGTTAACGGTGACCGCGCTGGCACGGAGCGCCGCAGCCGCAGCGCGTCTGCGGGCGGCGGGCATCGAGCCGGTATCCGGCGATCTGGACCAGCCAGAGTCTCTGGCCGGTCTGGATGTTGCCGGCCAGCTGGTCTACTACCTTGCCCCGCCTCCCCCGGCAGGGCAGACCGATCCCCGCATGCACGCCTTCCTGGATGCTTTATCGCGAAAACCGGCTCCCGGGACGACTGTGTATCTCAGCACCACGGGCGTCTACGGTGACTGCCACGGAGCCTGGGTCGACGAGCACGCCGCGGTTGACCCGAAGACCCCCAGGGGCCGGCGACGGCTGGATGCAGAAAACGCGCTGCGTGCATGGGGCAGGAGGTATGGTGTTGCAGTCATCATCCTGCGCGTTCCCGGCATATACGGACCGGGACGTCTTCCGCTCGATGCCGTCCGCGCACGCCGTCCGGTGGTGCGGGAATCCGAGTGCGGCTTTTCAAACCGCATCCATGCCGACGATCTGGCCCGCGCCTGCGTGGCAGCAGGCGAGCGTGGACAGGCGGATACCATATATAATGCGAGCGACGGAAGGCCAGGGACCATGACGGAATACTTCAACAGCGTGGCGGACTGCCTGGGTCTGCAGCGTCCCCCGGTGGTGAACCGCAGCGAGGCCGGGCGCTTTCTCAGCGCCGATCTGCTTTCCTATATCGATGAGTCCCGGCGCATCAGCAACCGCAGGATGATCGAGGAACTGGGTGTGCAACTGCTATATCCGGACCTGCGGACGGGTCTGGCCGCCTGCCTGGCCAGCCCAGGCAAAGAAAGCGGCAGCTAGGCCTAGGCCCCGGAGCTCGCGCACAGGACCGCGTACTGATCGAGAATGGGGCCAACTACCGGCTGCAGCTTTTTAGCCATGACGGAACCGACCGCGGTAGTGTGCGAAAATATCGGATTCAGCAGGGTTTCGCTCACCTGCGACAGTACCAGCAGCGCGATGATTTCCCGTTCGAGTGCCGGCGCCGCCACCACAAGTTCCGCGAGCGGCCCGCCGGCCGCATGCCGGTATTGCATCTGTGCACGGTCGATGGCCACGGCCATCTCGCGCGGCAGCTCATCGATCTGCTGCGAATCCCTGAAGTAGCTGCCGATGACGTTCATGACAGCGATCGCGGCTTCCTGGCTGGCAGGCCTGCGCAGGATGCGTTCCGAGACAACCATGAAACTCTGTCCGGGCTGACTGAACACCCGCAGCAGATGCAATGCGTACGGATTGCCGTCCTGTGCCAGCGGATCCAGCATTTCCCGTATCTGTCCGATGTCGCCACGCGCTGGCGCCTGTTCGGGAAGCACATCGGGAGTGGCTTCCAGGAAACCGAGGTAATAGACGTTCTTGCCATGACCCCTCGCCCAGATCCTGCGTCGCGTCACATCGTCAACCAGGCCGGGCTGCAGCACCAGACGCACCGTTGCAACGATCGCCGATGGCTCGGTCTCGAATGGCAGATATTCCACCAGATACTCGGCGAGCACCTTTCCCATGGCACCCTGCACCACGCATTCGCGCGCCAGCATGCAGCGGGCAATTTCCGGGGTAGGCAGAACCCACCAGGCGCGGCGGGCAAGTTCATCGGTCAGACCGCTGGCAGCGGCAACGGCCACCACCGCCTCCGGTTCTCCCAGCATGAGAAGTTCTGCCAGCCGCGCGTCCCGGGCCTGGCCCATCCGTGTCCAGCGCTGCAGGAACGCCGGGTAACCGCCCGGCGATCCAAGCGCATGTCCGGACAGCAGCTCGCGCACGCAGCGCAGGTACTGCTCGGGGCGCCCCGTCGGGTTCAGCCTGACCTTCGCTTCCTGCTGGCCATAAAGCCCGTATACGGTCATGTTCTGCTCGTCAACGCGGATTGCTTCGATCGGGTTGGCGAGCAGTACACTCAGGCGCAGGTGGTCTTCATCACTCAGTTGCATGACGTTGCCCGGCGGTGCAGACCGACCCGCCGGAACTCCTAGTTGAGCTGGATCCTCTGTCCCCAGGGTACCGGGGCTTTCCCCTTGACCAGCCAGATCACCGGAAACACCGGCATCTCGCCAGGAAACTTTCCCTCGGCATCGGTAAAATAGAGAACCAGGTCCGGCTGGCGATCCTGCAGCTTCAGCCAGTCAAAAGGCGGGACGAAGCTTGTTCCGCCACCACCCTCCAGAGACTGCGGCAATACCAGCTCCTCCCACGGCTCGTAGCGCCACGGGCATTGCGGATTGAGCGCGTCGTCGCAGGCGAGCAGCGCGACTCGCGCGCGCATCTGCCCCTTTATCGAATTGACCTCCGCCAGAAATTCGCGCATCTCGCTGTCGCTGATCGATCCGCTGGTATCGAGCACGACCGCGAGTTCGATCTGGGTGCTGCGCAGGCTCGGAAGGATTGCCGCCCCCTCCCGCCGCGACGGCCTGGTGAAGCTGTAGTCATCCCGGGCCGTGGCGGTCATGTACCTTGCGAGCATCATGCGCCAGGGAAGCTGCGGCTGAAGCAGGTGGTCAACAACGCGCGCCATCGATGCGGTGAGTTTTCCGGCCTGCATCGCCTGCTGTGCAGCACCGGCCAGACGCTGGCGCCACTGCACACCCATCTTTTCGCGTTCCGCCTCGCTCAGGGGCTCGGGCATCGAAGCCCCGTCGCTGCCGGCCCCGGACTCGCTTGCGCTGCCGCCGTCAGTCGGAGCGTCACCGGACCGGCTGCTCCCTTCTCCCTGATCCGCGCGTCCGTCGGCGGATCTGCCATCGCCGCGACTGTCGGGCTCATCATAGATATGCTGGTCGATCGGCTCCTGTTCATCATTTCCCTCAATGCAGGGATAGATCTCTTCGGCCGTCATCCCTTCGTAACAGTCAAACGACATGGCGCCGGGCGGTGGCGTCAGACCGTCTTTCACAAGCAGCGGATTCACGGCGTAGTCACAGGCAAGATCCCAGCGGTGCTTTACCCGGTGCTGCCGGCGCACGAAATGGGAAAGGGCACAGTGCAGCGCTTCGTGCGCAAGCACGAACTGGGTCTGCTCCAGGCTCAGGGCGCGGATATATTCGCTGTTGTAATAGAAGGCCCGGGCATCAGTCGCCGTGGTCCTGCACCACCCCGAATCAGCAGCAATGACCGGCAGGCGCAGTACCAGCGCCCCGAGAAATGGCTTGTCGAGGATAAGCCGCGCACGCGCCGCAGCCAGCTTGGTTTCAATGTCATTTGCCGCCGGCATCGCAGTCACATGTCAAACAGCATGACATCCGCGATCTGCTTCGCCCAGCTGCCGAACTGCGGCAGCGCAAACAGTTTGCGTCCCACCGCCCGCTGCATGTCCGACACGAGCATCACGCCCATTTCACGCTGTGGAAAGCGCGATGCGTAGTCGAGGATGTGGCCGTAGACCCGGCTCTCGTCGGCGCTGTTGCGGACACGCAGTGCCCGGCCAACGAGAGCGCTGGCGACTGCATACTGGAGATCCGTCTCGCGCGGTACCTGAACGGTTTCCCCGCCGATGATGGCATCGATGTCAGGCAGATTATCCAGGTTGTCGATGAACGCCTGAAGCTCGATGGCCGCTGCCGGACCAATGCATGCCTGCAGCGCGCCGCGCAGCAGCTCCGGCCGGTCCCCGAACTTGTGCAATGCACGGTGCGCAAACTCCCAGGAACGGGGGCTCGGAAATGCAACCGGGTTATGAGCCGGGTCGAAATCGAACAACAGCTCCGGCCGGAACCGCAGGAACGCAATCACGCGTTCATCGATTCCGCTGGCGTAAGCCCACGTCACCCAGTCGTCCAGATGCGACTCCACTTCGAAATGCGAGAAGCGGTTCGCAAGCGGCGCCGGCATGCTGTAAGTGACGCCCCGGTCTCCCTGGCGATTGCCGGCCGCGAATATCGCCCAGCCGTCGGGAACCCGGTAGGCGCCGAGGCGCCTGTCGAGAATAAGCTGGTATGCGGCTGCCGAAACAGTCGGCGCAGCTGACGTGATCTCGTCGAGAAACAGGATGCCCGCACTGCCATGGCGCGTGGCGTCCGGCAGCATCGCGGGCACCGCCCACTCAACCAGATCATTGACCCGGAACGGTATGCCGCGCAGATCGGTTGGCTCCATCTGCGATAGCCGGATATCGACCACCGGAATGCGGTGGCGCTGGGCAACCTGCGCAACGATCTGGGATTTTCCGACACCTGGAGGACCCCATAGCATTACTGGTGTATGGTGACCTTCCCGCGTGCTGGTAAATTCCCGGTCCAGAATGGAAAACAAGTGCAAAGGACGCATGCCTACCCCGTGATTCCATGACTGTGCCCGCGAGATGCCGCCGGGCCTACGAAACTGGTCCAGTATAGAATCAGTGCCGATCCGGGGCAAAACTGGATGCCGGCCAGGCGAAGCCCTGATGCCGGAACAGGGTCCGGATGGCGGGATCCGGCTGATGGAAAGCGGTTGCTGCGGACGGCGGGAAGCCGGACGGGCATCACCGGTGGCGGGTGGCTGTCAGCCCGGAAAATCCTCGATTTTCCGGAAACCGCTGGCGTACAGGCTGATCCACTCGCCAGCAGCCTGCTCGCGGGTCAGGTCGCGCCCTTCACGTTCGCGCATTGACTCCCGATAACGTTCAATGCAGTACACCTGCCAGATCATCCGTACCCGGAAAGGATCAAGTCTGCGCACAAATCCGGCCCGCACAACATGACGGTTTCCGTCCGGCCTGCACCAGAGCACCCGGCCAGTGATCTCGAGAGCGGGCCGGACATCCGGAACACGCAGCAAAATGGCGGTACCAGGCTCGAGCGGAGACCGGGCGGCAAACACGAGCCCGGTCGGTCCGATATCACACAGATAATTGCCATCGACTGCCACCGACCCGAGCCGCAGCAGCGGTCCGACGCAGTCCGGATCACCGTTCTGCATGAACCCTCCCCTTGCGCCAGTTGCGCCTTATCAAATCATGCAGAAATTGTGCCAGCCTTCGGTGCCGCGGAACCGGGCTTGAACAGGTCTTACGTGGCCCGTGACACCGGCGGCCCGGGCGCGGACACTCAGGGACGGGCCCGCAGCGCCTTCAGGAACGCTTCGATGCGTCGGGCATTGGTGCCCAGATCGCTGACGCCGACGCGCGATTCCGAGCGCAGGTCGACGCGCGCACCCCCGGGCACCGCGCGTACCCGTATCACGATATCGTCGGTAAATCCGAACCAGAAGGTGGTGTCGGTGGCCTCGATACGGCCGGCCTGTGGCACCGCCGCCACGACGTGCCACCCGAGGTCGCGCGCCACGCGCAGCGCCTCCCGGAAGGCGTCGGCCGGCGCTACCGGAAGGATCGCGGGCCGGATATCCGGAAAGGCGCGCTTCTGCAGAGCGGCTACCCGCGGCCCCCCGTAGACGGCGGAATCGGGAGCGCCGCGGCGCAGCGGCAGGATCGCCACAAACTGCGGGGGATCCGCAGTGTCGGTCGTAATATCGTGGATCGGTGGAAATACACGCGCCAGGTAGAGCCAGTGAAGCGGCACCGCGACAACCAGCAGACTCAGCGCCAGACCTGCGGCGGCGGCCATCACGGTACTGCGTCCTGCGGTGGCACCGGTCCACATCAGGGTGGTAAGTCCCAGGATGCCGGCGATCACGGCCAGGACTGCAGCTCCGGCCAGAACCGAAAAGCCGATGGAAAACGACCACCAGCCCAACCGGTGCCCGAAACCCGACAGCACGGCGGCAACCGCAGAGACAGCCGCAAGCACAAGCGCGGCGATGCCGAGGCGCGCCCGCTCGGCGCTACGACCCGCCCCATCCGTCATCCTGGCCGTTCGAACTCTCAATGCCGCTCCGGAACCGACGCCATCTGCCGGCTACCCGCTTCGGGTTCATGACCCGCCATGACACGCAGCACGATCTTGCCGATATGCGTGCCGCCCTCCATCAGCACATGGGCACGCGACGCCTGCTCCAGCGGAAATGTCGCGTGCACTACGGGACGAACCTGTTGCGCCTCGAGCAGCGGCCAGACCCGATCGCGAAGCGACTGTGCGATCGCAGCCTTAAATGCCTGCGGCCGCGCACGCAATGCCGACCCCGTGAGCACCAGCCGCCGCCGCAGCAGCTGGTCAATGTCGATCGTGGCATAGCGCCCGCCCAGATACGAGATGAAGACCAGACGACCGTCGTCAGCAAGTATGTCCAGTTCGCGGCCGACATGCTCGCCACCGACCATGTCGAGAATGACATCCACTCCGCGGCTGCCGGCAAGATCCCGGATCACGACGGCGAAATCCTCGGTCCTGTAATTGATCGACCGCTCCGCGCCGAGGCTCTCGCAGGCAAGGCACTTCTCCGGACTGCCGGCAGTCGCAAAAACCCTGTGTCCGAATGCCCGCGCCAGCTGGATCGCACACACCCCGATGCCGCTGGAGCCACCTTGGACGAGCAAGGTTTCGCCGGGCCGGATGGCTGCCCGGTCGAATACGTTGCTCCATACCGTGAAGTACGTCTCGGGCAGAGATGCCGCACCGACCATATCGACACCGCGTGGAACCGGCAGACACTGCCCGGCAGGAGCCACGCAGTATTCCGCATAGCCGCCGCCGGAAACGAGCGCACAGACCGGATCACCGACTCTCCAGGCACCCCCACCAGACCCGACTGATGCAACGGTGCCGGCGACCTCTAGCCCCGGAACATCGGTCACACCCGCCGGGGGCGGATAGACACCCCGGCGCTGCAGGATGTCAGGCCGGTTCACGCCGGCGGCCACCACCCTGATCAGCACTTCTCCCGGCCCGGGTTGCGGAACCGGCCGCTGGCCCACCACCAGCATCTCGGGTCCGCCAGGGTTCGGGATGACCACGGCCCGCATCATGTCCGGCGTACTGCGCATGTCAGTCCCTCCCTGATACGGCGGACCCAGGAACACGGCCACGATCCGCATCCGCACCAGGCGCGCACAGCGGCGTACCTTTCCTGGTCGAAGGCGGAAGGGCCATCATCTCGGCAAGCCGCTCACGGACGGCAAAGCCCGCGCCGAGATCCCAACAGTTCACGACCGCCAGCCGCGGACCTCCGGGAGGCATGGCATGACCGGCTGCCAGACGGCCTTCATCAAACGTTATCTGGATACTCGAGATTTCCGGACCGGCAAGCAGTCCAGGCACCGCACCGCGGTCGAACCGCGGAAGCGTCAGGCCGGGCGGTCCGGACAGGACTACGCTGTAGCCGGTCCGGCAGCCGCGCCCGGCAAAACTCCAAACGCCCTGCGCGTACAGACTGACCACCGCTTCGATCCAGCCGTTGCCGTAGAGGTCAGGCCACTGGTCAGCAAACCGCAGGTGGGCCTCGATGATCGTTCCACCGATGGTCTCGAGATTGACGCATCCGCTGTACCCTGGGAGGTGACGGCGCAGCCAGTTGCCGCAGTATAGCTCGATGCCGGGGCGGCGTTCGGCAAGGACAGTCCAGTAATCGAACACGCCATCGCCAAGCGCCTGCCCCAGCACGTGGCGCCACCACACCGGCTCGCCGTCAACGAGTGCGACGTCGCTGCTTACATGCTCGCCATCAAGCAACGGCATCCACATGTGCCCAGGCTGCTGCACGTGTTCGTATTCCTCGCGCGAGGCGATGACGCGGCTGCCCACGCCCATTCCACGCAGGTTGTACACTGGCTTGCTGAATACCGGAAACCGCTGCGGAGCGACCCCGTGCGGCGCGTGCTCCAGGTTCTGCGTCTCGCAGATGAGCAGCTTGTTGTAGATCCAGCGGAAGTGCGGATACAGCCGGTAGGCATATTCGTCATCGGTCGGAATGACGATGTCGTCCGGACAGTCGACTCCCTCGAAGTACTGCGTACGCCATGAATCCTGTTCGATGATCGGCATGGGGCGACCTCAGGACACGGCGCGGCCTGCGCCTGCCGCCGCAGGACGGCGCGCGCCCGCTCCGGCGTCAGGAGCCGCGGGTCGCCGCCAGTGCCGCAAGAAGTGCATTGCCCATCTCCGCCGGAGAACGGGCCGTGACGACCCCGGCCTGCTCCAGCGCGGAGTATTTTTCTGACGCGGTACCGTGTCCGCCGCTGATGACTGCCCCCGCATGACCCATCCGCCGTCCGGCCGGAGCAGTCACGCCGGCGATATAGGCAGCAACCGGCTTCGACACGCTGGCAGCGATATAGGCAGCCGCCTCTTCCTCGGCACTACCGCCGATCTCGCCCACCATCAGGATCGCTTCAGTCTGCGGATCATGCTGGAAAAGCTCCAGGCATTCGATAAATCCGGTACCGGGAACAGGGTCCCCGCCGATGCCTATGCAGGTGCTCTGGCCGAGGCCGAGGTCCGTTGTCTGCTGCACGGCTTCGTAAGTAAGCGTTCCCGACCGCGAAACAATGCCCACCTTGCCGGGCAGGTGGATCGATCCCGGCATAATGCCGATCTTGCACTCTCCGGGCGTGATGATGCCAGGACAGTTCGGTCCGATCAGCCGCGCGCCGGTCTCCCGTACCACGATGCGCGCCTCGATCATGTCCCGCACCGGCACGCCCTCCGTGATACACACGATCAGCGCAATACCGGCGTCGGCCGCCTCGATGATGGCATCCTTGCAGAATGCAGCCGGCACATAGATCACGCTGGCATCCACGCCCGTGCTGGCCACCGCATCCCTGACGGTATTGAAAACCGGCAGCCCCAGATGGGTGCCGCCGCCTTTGCCGGGCGTCACCCCTCCAACCATGCGTGTACCGTAGGCGATCGCCTGCTCCGAATGGAATGTGCCCTGCTTCCCGGTAAAACCCTGGCAGATCACCCTTGTGTCCCTGTTGACCAGTACGCTCATGCCGCCGCCACCAGCGAGACGATTTCATGCGCGGCTTCCGACAACCCGGCCGCCGCGGTCAACCGCAGTCCACTCTTTCCGAGGATCTCCCGCCCGAGGTCGGCGCGGTTACCCGCCAGCCGAACCACTACCGGCACGCTGATTCCCACCTCGGAAACCGCACCGACAATGCCCTCGGCAATCATGTCGCAGCGCACGATTCCGCCGAATATGTTGACCAGCACCCCACGCACACTCGCATCCGCCAGAATGATCTTGAAGGCCTCCGCGACGCGCTCCCGCGTCGTGGACCCGCCCACGTCAAGGAAGTTGGCCGGACTGCCGCCGTGCAGCTTGATCAAATCCATGGTAGCCATGGCCAGTCCGGCGCCATTCACCATGCAGCCGATATTGCCGTCGAGCGCGATGTAGTTCAGGTCCCACTTGCGGGCTCGCATCTCGCGCTCGTCCTCCTGGCTCGTATCGCGCAACGCTTCAAGCGCTGGCTGGCGGTAAAGCGCGCTGTCATCCACATTTGCCTTGGCATCCAGACACAGGAGGCTGCCGTCCCGCGCCACAACCAGGGGATTGACCTCGAGCAGACTGAGATCCCTGTCGACGAACAGCCGCGTCATGCCGGTCAGGATGCGGGTGAACTGCGGCAGCTGGGCAGCATCCAGTCCAAGCGCAAATCCGAGCCCACGGCACTGGAAAGGCTGCAATCCGACCAGTGGATGCACGACCGCCTGCAGAATCTTTTCGGGTGTGTCGTGAGCCACTTTCTCGATTTCCACGCCACCTTCCGTCGAAACCATGACCACAACACGCCGGCGCGACCGGTCTACCACAACGCCCGCATAAAGCTCGCGGGCAATGTCCGATGCGGTCTCGATCAGCACCTGGCTCACCGGTTGTCCGCGACGTCCGGTCTGGGCTGTCACAAGACGCGTACCCAGCATTGCGGCTACAGCCGCGAGGGCGTCCTCCGGGTCGGAAACGATCTTCACGCCACCGGCCTTGCCGCGGCCTCCGGCGTGCACCTGCGCCTTGATTACCCAGCGGCTGCCGCCGAGCTCCGCAATAGCGGCACGCGCTGCTGCTGCGCTGTCTACGACCCGGTGTTCGGGCACGGCAATGCCATAACCGGCGAGCAGTTCTTTTGCCTGAAATTCGTGCAGATTCATACCGGTTCGACCGCGGGTGATTGGACGTACAGGGCGTCATTCTACCCCACTGCCGCCGTGGATGTCCTGGCAGCGAGCGGCAGCAGCAATGATCAGGTGCGGCGGGTACGCGCGATATGGATCGGCCTGCCGTCCACAGCAAGGGCTGCCTCGTGCAGCGCCTCCGACAGCGCCGGGTGAGCAAACATCGTCATGGCCAGATCTTCGCTGCTCGCCGCAAACTGCATGGCTATGGCTGCCTGCGCCACGAGCTCCGAGCAATGCGGTCCGAGCATGTGCACGGCGAGCAGCCTGTCGGTCGCTGCATCGGCAACCATCTTGACCATCCCCGCGGTTTCACCCAGGGTAAGCGCACGGGCATTGGCCGCGAACGGGAAAATGCCCACCTTGCACTCCTTCCCTTCCGCACGCAGCGCCGCCTCGCTTTTCCCCACCCATGCGATTTCGGGCAGGGTATAGATGACCGACGGTACGGTCGCGTAATTCACGCTGCTCTGCTGGCCCGCAATGCGCTCGGCGACCATGATCCCTTCCTCCGAACCCTTGTGCGCCAGCATTGGTCCGCGAACGACATCGCCGACGGCATAGACGCCGGGGATATTCGTCAGGCAATGCTCGTCAACATGGATTTCTCCCCATTCGTCGAGCAACAGCTCGCTTTCCGGGGCGAACAGGCCGCGGGTGTTCGGCCTGCGTCCCACCGCCACGATAAGCCTGTCGACGGTCTCACTGTGGTCTCCGGTGCGGTCCTGATACGACAGTTCGACCTGGTTTTCCCTCACCCGGCACCCGAGTACACGTGCGCCCAGCCGGATGTCGAGGCCCTGCGCGGTAAACGCGCGCAGGGCCTCCGCGGCAATCTGCGCATCAGCCATTGTCAGAAATTCCGTCTGCGCCTCGAGCAATACAACCTGCGACCCCAGACGCCGCCATACGCTGCCGAGCTCCAGTCCGATCACACCGGCACCGATGATCCCCACGCGGGGTGGCACTTCCGCAAACCGCAACGCGCCCGAGGAGTCCACGATCAGATCGCCCTGAAGCGGCGCCGCACCGAGTTCCACCGGCACCGAGCCTGGCGCCAGGATGATGCTGCTGGCCTCGATCATTGCGGTCACCGGCCCACCGCCCGTCTCCCGCACCTCGATGGTCTTCTGCGGCAGCAGCTTCCCGTGCCCCGGCAGCCAGGTGATCCGGTGCGCCCTGAAAAGGCTGGCAATGCCTTGCCCCAGACTGGCGACAACCCGGTCCTTGCGGTCCATCATTGTCCGCAGGTCCAGAACAACATCGCCGCAGCGGACGCCATGCAGGGCAAACCGGCTCTTTGCCTGTTCGTACAGCTCGGAGGAATCAAGCAGCGCCTTGGAAGGAATACAGCCGCTGTTGAGGCAGGTACCACCGAGAACCGGCTGGCCCTCGCGGTCGCGCCATTCATCTATGCAGGCGGTGTTCATTCCAAGCTGGGCGCAGCGGATGGCCGCGACATACCCTGCGGGTCCACCCCCGATCACGGCCACGTCGAAATGTCTTGTCATGGGCCGAACCCCCTTGTCCGATTCCGTATTGGCCACTCCCGCATCGCCGCCGGCACGGCCCGTGCTAGACCTCGAGCAGAATCCGCGCCGGATCCTCGATCATTTCCTTGACCGCGACCAGAAACTGCACCGCCTCGCGGCCGTCGATGATGCGGTGATCGTACGACAGCGCCACGTACATCATGGGCCGGATCACCACCTGGCCGTTCTCCGCCACCGGGCGATCCTCGATCTTGTGCATGCCGAGAATGGCGCACTGGGGCGGATTCAGGATCGGCGTGGAAAGCAGCGATCCGAAAACACCGCCATTCGTTATCGTGAACGTCCCTCCCGTGATCTCCTCCATGCTGAGCGTGCCGTCCTGGGATTTGCGTCCAAGCGCCGCGATCTGTGACTCCACTCCCGCCATGCCGAGCCGGTCGGCGTCGCGCAGGATCGGAACCACGAGACCGCGCGGAGAACTGACGGCAATGCCGATGTCGTAGTAGCCGTGATAGACAATGTCATTACCGTCCAGCGAGGCGTTGATCTCGGGAAACCGCCTGAGCGCCTCGACTGCGGCCTTCACGAAGAACGACATGTAACCGAGCCGTACTCCGTGCTCCTTCTCGAAACGCTCGCGGTAGCGCTGCCGCAGATCCATCACCGGGCGCATGTTGACTTCATTGAAGGTTGTCAGGATGGCCGCGGTGTGCTGCGCGGCAACCAGCCGTTCCGCGATGCGCGCGCGCAGCCGGGTCATGGTCACGCGCTTTTCCGGGCGGGCACCTTCATCTCCGGTTCCAGCCGGTTCCGGTGCTTCGGCTGCCGGCACGGTCCCGCGTCCATCCATGAAGCGCAGCACATCTTCCTTCAGCACGCGTCCGCCCCTGCCGGTCCCGGATATCTGCTCCTGCTCAAGCCCGTGGTCAGCAACCAGTTTCTGGGCCGATGGACTGAGGACGGCCTGTGATGCCGGTGCGCGCGCGGTGTCTGCGGTCCGGATGGCAGGACGTGCAGCCAGCAACGCCGGTCTGCCAGAACCGGCCGGCAGCGCCTCAAGACGGGCGATGACCTGCCGAGCCGCCACCGTTGCGCCCTCGTTCTGGAGAATCTCCTGCAGCACTCCGTCGGCCGGCGCCGGGATTTCAAATACGACCTTGTCGGTCTCTATGTCCGCAAGGATCTCGGATCGCGCTACCGGATCGCCCGGATGCTTGCGCCAGCTTACGATCGTACCGTCTGCAACGGACTCAGGAAAATCGGGTACCTGTACGTCTATCGGCATGATGTGCTCCTCCTTCGCCTCCGCCTGCCCGTCAGACCGCTGGCGCACCACCCCCGGACAGGCGGCCGGTCTGCGTTCCGTCCCCCAGCGCCTCGGCCACCAGCGCACGCTGCTGCTGCATATGCAGCTGCGGATAACCCGCGGCCGGCGCGGCGGATGCCGCGCGGCCGGCATATTCCAGCTGCATGTGCGGTGGCATCACGTTGCGCACATGGTGCTGGCTGGCATACCAGGCGCCCTGGTTGCGGGGCTCCTCCTGGCACCAGACGACGGTGCTGGCGCCGGAATAGCGCGCAAGCTCCTCTTTCAGTCTCTCTTCCGGAAACGGATAAAGCTGTTCCATGCGCAGGATCGCCGTATCGCCACGCTTCTGCTCGCGCCGCCTCTCCAGCAGATCGTAATATACCTTGCCGCTGCACAGCACCACACGGCGCACCTCGGCAGGCACAAGCGGGTCGGATTCCGGAAGCACGGTACGGAAGCTGCCGGTGCACAGCTCGTCGATAGAACTCGTCGCCAGCCGGTGGCGCAGCAGGCTCTTCGGCGTCATCACGATCAGCGGCTTGCGGCAGGCCTGCAGCATCTGGCGGCGCAGCAGGTGGAACATCTGCCCGGGAGTCGTCGGAATGCAAATCTGCAGATTCTGCTGCGCCGCCAGCTGCAGGTACCGCTCCGGACGGCCCGAAGAGTGCTCCGGACCCTGACCCTCGTAGCCGTGCGGCAAAAACAGGGTCAGGCCACACAATCTTCCCCATTTCTGCTCGCCGCCGCTGATGAACTGGTCGACCACCACCTGGGCGTTATTGACGAAATCACCGAACTGCGCTTCCCAGATGACCAGTGTTTCGGGGTCAGTGGTCGCATATCCGTACTCGAATGCGAGCACCGCCTCTTCCGACAGCGGGGAATTGATGACTGCAAACGATGTCCCACCCTCCAGGTGAGCCAGCGGAACATAAGCGCTGCCGTCCCGGACGCTGTAAACCGCTGCATGCCGATGAAAAAAAGTGCCGCGGGCGCTGTCCTGGCCGGACAGCCGCACGCTGTGGCCCTGCACAAGCAGCGTTGCATAGGCGAGGGTTTCCGCATAGCCCCAGTCGACAGGCATAGCACCGGCGGCCATCCTGCGACGGTTGTCGTAAATCTTCATGACGTTCGGATGCAGCTCGAATCCATCCGGAATCTTTCCCAGGCGCGACGACAAGTCCCGCAACATCTGCATGGCTACCCCCGTATCGGCTCCGGACTGGCACCCCTGGCCGATAAAGGGCTTCCAGTTCGAGGCATACGGATAACGGGCTTCCTCGTCGGGAATGAAATCCAGGGTGACGCGCGCCCCCGATTCGAGCGCTACGCGGTACGATTCGGCGCTCTGCTGCGGCAGGTCCGGCCCCATGAACCCTTCATCCACGAGCCTGCGGGCGTAAAGCGCACGCGTCGATGGCATCTCCCTGATCTTTCTGTACATCAGCGGCTGGGTTACAGATGGCTCGTCCGCCTCGCTGTGGCCGTGGCGGCGGTAGCATACGATGTCGATCACCACATCCTTGCGGAACGTCATGCGGTAATCAAGCGCGATCTGGCCGACAAACAGGACCGCCTCCGGGTCATCGCCATTAACGTGGAATATCGGGGCGCCGACCATTTTCGCCACATCGGTGCTGTACCACGTCGACCGTGCATCCCGTCTCGCACTCGTCGTGAATCCGATCTGGTTGTTCACCACGATGTGGACCGTGCCACGCGTGGTAAAGCTCCGCGACTGGGACATATTGAAGGTCTCCATGACCACGCCCTGCCCGGAAAAGGCCGCGTCGCCGTGGATAAGTATCGGCACCACCTGTGTACCGTCATGGTCGTTACGCCGGTCCTGCCGCGCACGCACGGAACCCTCGACCACCGGATCCACGATCTCGAGGTGGGAGGGGTTGAACGCCAGCGCCAGATGCACGGGGCCGGCCGGAGTACTGATGTTGGATGAAAAACCGAGATGGTACTTCACGTCACCCGAACGATCGACGTTTCCGTGCGCCCTGCCCTCGAATTCCTCAAACAGCTCCGCCGGGGTCTTGCCCATGATGTTGACCAGCACGTTGAGCCGGCCGCGGTGCGCCATGCCAATGACGATTTCCCTGATACCGTGACCTCCACCGCGCTGCACCAGACCATCGAGCAGCGGAATCAGGCTCTCGGCCCCCTCGAGCGAGAAACGCTTCTGACCCACGTACTTGGTGTGCAGGAAATGCTCCAGCCCCTCCGCCGCGGTAACACGGTCGAACAGGCGCTGTCTGACCTCTCCCGAAAATGTGACAGCACCCTGCGCGCTTTCCAGACGATGCTGGATCCAGCGCTTCTCGGCCGTGTCGGTGATGTACATGTACTCGGCACCGACGGCGCGGCAATAGGTGCGCTGCAAAACGTCCAGGATGTCCCGCAGGCGCGCCTTGCCCGGCCCGACGAGCGAGCCGGTATCGAATTCGGTCTCCATGTCTGCTTCGGTGAGACCGTGGTGTGCCGGGTAAAGCTCGGGCACATCCGGCATCGGCGTCATCTCCAGCGGATCCAGCCTGGCACACTGGTGGCCGCGGAACCGGTACGCATTGATAAGCTGCAGCACCCGGACCTGCTTTTCCCGGTAGTCTGCCGGCAGCACCGGTGCGGCCGGCAGGGCAGGCGCCAGTGGCTGCCCGCGCGTCGGGCCACGGAAGTGTTCGCGGATGGCGGCATGGGGCATATCCACCTCCGCACCGTTGATGCGGGGAAGGTTCTCGAAAAACTGCCGCCAGACAGGATCAACGGACTCGGAACCGCGGAGAAAAGCGTCGTACAGTTCCTCGAGGTAGGGCGCATTGGCGCTGGCCAGCGCCGAGGTCATCAGCCAGTCTCTGAAACCGGGGTTCTCATGGGAGTCATCCATTACCGTCCATCCGCTTATCGCATGCTTCCGTGGCGACCTGCCGGCTCCTGCCCACACCACCGGCTCCGATCCCGGCTGCCGTGCGGTCTTGCTGCCTCTGCCGCACGTGACGGAGTTCCGCCCTGTTCCGTTACCGGCCACCCGGGCCGACGTGCACCCGGATATGCCTGCACCCCATCACTGATCATAAGACACCAGCGGTGTCGGCGCTATCGCCCCCGAGGGGCGTTGAATGCAGCCGCAACCCCTAGGATCGCGCCGGCTCCAGCGAAGCATCGACATTGAGCTCGTCACAAAAGTCGGTGAATTCGTCACGCAGCCGCCCAATGTGGAGATCCGCCGGCACACTGACCGTGATGTTGAGCGAGAACATCGGTGTACCGGTATGCGCGGCAGGGTAAGTCTGGGTACTGAGATCTTCAATGTTGATACCGCGCGACGAAAAGAACTCGGCAACCTTATGCACAATACCTGGCTGGTCAATGGAAACCACGTCCACGGTATAGGGAACCATGCCTGGACGCGCTGCGCGCTCGTCCGTCGGCCGCGCAACAATGGTGAGATCGAGCTTCTTGCCCAGGGCGGGTACCATCGCCTCCATCTTGCCGATGGCATTCCAGCTTCCCGAGATCATCAGGACCAGCGCGAACTCCCCGCCGAGAACGGTCATGCGGCTGTCCTCGACATTGCAGCCCCCCTCGAGGATCGAGCGTGACAGCTCGTTCACGATTCCGGGACGATCTTCACCGACAGCTGATATGACCAGATATTTCTTCATGAAGTGCCTAGACCTGCGGCATGCCGGCAACCGCCGCCCGCGTATCAGTCAACATGTCTCATCATCTATCATAGCGCACGCGGCGATGATGCGCCTTGCGTCGCGCCGCTCCACCCGGAAGTGGCTGCCGGGACAGCGCCTTCAGTCGTGCGCCGACAGCTCCGGCTTCGGCCTGCGGACTGATCCATGTATCGCCGTCAGCGCGTAGCTGCACGCGCGGGATACCGAGATCCCCAGGTAAGCACCGGCAATCGCATCGCTGACATAGTGGTAGTTCGTTGCCACCAGCGCGAGGCCGAGCAGGGCTGTGCCACAGACATACACCGCCCGGTACCGCGGATATGCCTGCCAGAGTACCGTCGCGAGAGCGGCAATCACCGTCATGTGGCCGGATGGAAAGCTGCGGTAGTCTATACAGCACTGGAGCCAGTGGAATCCGAAAAGCTGCGGGTGGCTCAGCCAGACCCTCGGATCAGGACGTCCGAACGCGGACTGCAGCACGGATTTTGCCGCATACGCAAGCGGCACGCTGATCCCGCACAGTTGCAGGAACCAGCCGCTGCGGCTACCTTCGGACAGACCCAGGAACCGCGCAGTCCAGCAGAAAACGGTAACTGCAAGTACGAAGGGAAACAGGAGGTCGGGTATGTGCGATGTATACTTGTGCAGCAGGGCGTGCGACGCGACCAGGTGCTGAAAATACACCGCTACCGGCACATCGAACCAGAAGTAGCTGGTCACGATGAGCAGCACAACGACAAGAAATTCCAGAAATATGCGTAGTAGCTTCATGTTCTTCCCGTAATGCGGAGGGTTCCGGCACATCCGCGATCTGCATCCACCCCGATTGGGCAGGGCATTCTATCAACCACCGTCCCGGCTTGCGACCCGCGGGCCAGCCACCGGTTGGGTGGCGCCTCGCTCCCGGGCATGCCGAAGGGTAGTGTCCGGACGGGTTCCACCACCCGCTCGGCTATTTTGCCGGCGGTGCCGGTCATCGGGTATGCCGCGCATGGACTGCGGCGCGACGTTATAATGACTGCCCGGCATCTCTGCGACCGGCGCCCGGTTACGGCTGGCGCCTGACTCCGGTTTCGACAACCGGCTGCATATACACAGACCCCGTGAAGGCAGCATGACATCCAGGTCCGCACGCAAACGCCCGCGAAAGCAACCGGCTTCCAGGAAATTTTTCCAGGGTCTATGGATCGCGCTGCTGCTGTTTTCGGGGTACGTCCTGTACCTGAATCATGTCGTGCGCACCCAGTTCGAGACCCGATCATGGGAGATCCCGGCGCGGGTGTATGCGCGCCCCATGGAACTCCATTCCGGAGAAAAGCTTGCGCCCCGGCAGCTGCTGCAGGAACTGCGGTTTCTTGCCTACCGCCAGGTCGATGATCCCTCTGCTCCAGGAACCTATACGCGCAACGGGGACGACATAGACCTGGTGACGCGTCCGTTCACCTTCTGGGATGGCAGGCAGTCCGCGCAGCCAGTGGCTCTGCATTTCTCGGATGGCCGGCTGGCAGCGATCAACAGCCTGACGACCGGCTCAGCCGCAGCAGAAGTCCGCCTGGATCCGGTACTGATCGGCAGGATCTATCCTGCCGATCGTTCTGACCGCGAACTTGTCACGCTCGCCCAGACACCGCCGGACATCGTGAACGGTCTTGTCAGCGTTGAAGACCGGACCTTCTATACCAACTGGGGCATAGACCCCCGCGGCATGGCACGCGCGCTCTGGACGACGCTGCGCGGGCACGGGATCCAGGGTGGAAGCACCCTGACCCAGCAGCTCGTCAAGAACGTGTTCCTCGGTCCGCAGCGCACGGTCAGCCGGAAATTCACCGAAATCATCATGGCCCTGCTGCTCAATCTTCACTACAGCAAGCAGCAGGTCCTGAATGCCTACCTCAACGAGGTCTACCTTGGCCAGGAAGGCCGGCATGCGATCCGCGGATTCGGGGAAGCAAGCAAGTTCTACTTCGATGAATCCCTGTCACACATCGGCCTGGCGAAATCGGCCCTGCTCGTCGCTCTCGTCCGGGGCCCTTCCTACTATGACCCGCGGCAGCATCCGCGTCGGGCGCTTGCGCGCCGCGACCTGGTGCTGAAGGAACTCCTGCAGCAGCGCCACATCACCCGACAGCAGTACATACGGGCCATGGCCGAGCCGCTTGGCGTCGCGGCCATGCCACCGCTGACCGCATCACGCTATCCGGCATTTCTCGATCTCGTCCGCCGCGAACTGCTGCGCGATTATCCCGAGGATGAACTGCGCGGTGCCGGACTGCGCATCATCACGACCCTTGATCTTGAAACACAGGCAGCCGCCGAGCACGCACTGGAAAACCGCATCACACAGCTGGAAGCAGCACAGCATCTTCCGCGGCAGGCGCTGGAAGGGGCGGTGGTCATCACCAATTCACGCACCGGAAGCGTGCAAGCGATCGTCGGCGGACGCAACCCGCGGTTCGACGGGTTCGATCGTGCGCTCGATGCGTTCCGCCCCGTCGGCTCCCTCATCAAGCCAGCTATCTATCTGACGGCACTGGAGCAACCGGACCACTACACGCTCGCCACACTCCTCAAGGACACCCCGCTTGAGGTCCGCGAGAGCAGAAACGTGGTGTGGGCACCCCGCAACTATGATCGCCGCTTCCATGGCCTCGTTCCGCTGCCTCTGGCGCTGGCCAATTCCTACAACGTGGCCACCGTGCGCCTGGGACTCGGCCTGGGGCTGCCCGCGGTGATGGACACCGTACACGCGCTCGGGATCAAGCACCCCCTTCCACAGTACCAGGCAAGCCTCCTCGGCGCCGACAGCCTGTCGCCGTTCGAAGTGGCACAGATGTACCAGACCCTCGCTAACGGCGGGCTGCGGGTACCGCTGCGGGCAGTACGGGATGTGCTGGATGCCTCCGGCCATCCGCTCCAGCGCTTTGCACCGAAGGTCACCGAGGCCGCGCCAGCCGGTCCGGTCTACCTGCTCATCTATGCGCTGCAGCAGGTCGTGGCACAGGGAACAGCCGCCGGACTTTCAGCTTACCTGCCCGCCGATCTGCATGTGGCCGGCAAGACCGGGACCTCCCAGGATCTGCGGGACAGCTGGTTTGCCGGTTTCACGGGCAATCACGTGGCCGTCGCGTGGATCGGCCGCGACAATGACGGGCCCACGGGACTGACCGGCGCCATGGGCGCCATGTCTGTCTGGGGTAGTGCCATGTCCCGGCTGCGCCAGCAACCGCTCAAACCGCCGCGTCCAGCCGATATCCGCATGGCGTGGATAGACCCGCAGAGCGGGCTGCGGGCCGACCCGGAATGCACGGGCGCAATCCGGATTCCGTTCATCCGCGGCTCGGTTCCGGTGCATCGCGCCCCGTGCGCTGCGCGCTCGCCGGTGAGAGTGATCAAGAACTGGTTCAGGACCCTGTTCGGGCACCGGCCGGGCACATGACGGGAGGTGTCCGGCACGGACGGCCGCGGGCGTTCACGTGCCGGGCGGCTCATAGCGGATTTCGGCAATCCAGTACACCGCGCTTCCCTCCGGCAGCACAACCGCGACCTCATCACCTTCGGTTCTGTTCATGAGCGCGCGGGCAAGCGGCGAATCCATGCTGATCATGCCCAGGTCCGTATCAGATTCATCCGGTCCTACGATACGATAGGTGTACGCATCACCGGCCTCATCCTCGATCCGGACCCACGCGCCGAAGTAGACCCGGCTGCGGTCATCGGGCTTGCGCCCGACGACAACGAGCTGGTCCAGGCGTTTGGCAATGAAACGGATGCGCCGGTCCAGCTCCCGCAGCTGTTTCTTGCCGTAGATGTACTCGGCATTCTCCGAACGGTCGCCGAGGGCCGCAGCATCGGCAACAGCCTGGGTGACCTGCGGTCGCTGCACCCGCCACAGATGCGCCAGCTCGTCGTTCAGCCGCTTCCATCCCTCGGCCGTAATATAGTTGGATCTCGGTTCCCGTGCTGGGCGCTGACGTGTCATGCTGAAGGTACCCGGGCGGCCGCGGGCCTCCGGCCCGCCATTGGCGCATTATTATAAGGTTGTGCCGGACTCCGTCCCATCGCACCCCGGCGCTGACCGGTATCTGCGCGCTTGGTATCATCACTGACCCCACACGGATAACCATTCCTATGCGGCTGATCAGCTGTCGTTACAGGCGGGCAGAGCGGATCGGGGTCGTGACAGGCGATACCGCCGGCCTGATCGATCCTCACGGCGGATGGCCACAGTCGATGCTGGCCCTCATCGATGCCGGTCCTGGACTGTGGTCGGCCCTGGCCGCTGATCCGCAGCGGGCGATCAGCGAGCAAGTGCCGCTCTCGCAGGTGGAGCTGCGTGCGCCCATCCCGCAGCCGCGCAAGAATATCATCTGCCTCGGCTGGAACTATGCCGAACATGTCCGCGAGAGCGCGGCCACCCGTGCTGCCGAGATCCCCGAACATCCCGTGGTATTTACCAAGAACACCACCAGCGTAAACAGCCCATACGGCGATATTCCGTGGGTACCGGACCTCACCACCCAGCTCGACTGGGAGGTCGAGCTGGCGGTGATCATCGGCACCGGCGGATGCAGGATTGCGGCTGCAGATGCACTGCAGCATGTGTTCGGATACACGGTAATCAATGACATATCGGCACGCGATCTGCAGTTCCGTCACAAGCAGTTCTTCCTCGGCAAGAGCCTGGACGGCGCCTGTCCCATGGGCCCGGTGATCGTCACCGCCGACGAGATCACAGACCCGCAGGCACTGGATCTGCGTACGTGGGTAAACGGCGAGCTCAAACAGTCCGCAAATACACGCATGCAGGTCTTCGACGTCGCCACGGTGCTGTCGATCCTGTCGCGCGGCATGCCACTCGAACCGGGCGACATCATTTCGACCGGTACACCGGGTGGCGTCGGCTTCGCGCGCACGCCTCCCGAGTTTCTCAGGCCGGGGGATCTGGTCGAATGCGAGGTGGAAGGCATCGGCCGGCTGCGGAACAGGGTGCGCTGAATGCCGCGCCCTGCACCGCGGCGTCAGGAGACGTTTTTCTCGAGCAACTGCCGGAACTCGCCGCTCCCGAGAAGCGCGCCCAGGTCCTGCGCCCCGCCGATGAGCTGGCCTTGTACGAACACCATCGGGAAAGTCGGCCAGCCGGTCCACATCTTCAGGGCGTTGCGCCGCCGCCAGAGCCGGAAATAGCCACCGTACTCGAGGTACGCGTAGGTAACGCCGTGTGCATCAAGCATGCGCCGGGCACGACGGCAGAAGGGATTGCGCGCCATACCTACCACCACCACCGGATTGCGCGCCACTGCCGCCATCACCTCTTCGACAAGATCGCGATGATTGGACGCGACCGTCTCCCGGATCGCGGGATGCAGGCGGGACTCCTCAAGTATGTATCGCGTCATGCTCCAATCTCCGCCGGACCGGCAAGGGGATGCGTCACCCCATCAGGGCCGGTGGTAGACCCACTCGAACAGGGCATTCTGCACCGCCTGCCCAGCGCCGGAATCAGCGTCTGGATCATTCTGCAGGCACACCACCAGCATGCGACGGCCCTTGCTGTCCAGCATCATCCCGGCAGCAGCGAGGACACCATCGAGACTGCCGGTCTTGAGGTGTGCGCGTCCGGCCAGCGCACTGCCGTCAAGTCTGTACTTCATGGTCCCGTCAACAGACAGGACCGGAAGCGATGCAAAGAACTCGGGCATGTACGGGCCCTGATAGGCGGCGTCCAGCACATCCGCCAGATGACGCGCAGAAATCCGCGCGCGCCGCGACAGCCCCGAGCCGTTGCCGACAAAAAGCTCCGGAAAATGCATGCCGTGAGCGGCCAGCCATCCGCGCACCACCCGGTCTCCGTCCGCAACGGTGCCGGGAACCCCCACAAACCGGGCCGCGAGCGTCAGCAGGAGCTGTCGCGCCATGACGTTGTTGCTGTACTTGTTGATGGACCGGATCACTTCCGCCAGCGGCGGAGAATGTCCGGTATACAGCAGCTGCGCCGATGGCGGAACGCGGCCGTAGACGACATGTCCGTGGAATTTTCCGCCCATTCCGCGCCAGAGTTCACGGAATATGCCGTCCATATAGTCCCTGGAACCGGACAGCACCCGGTAGCGGTCATCCTGTCCGCAGGCGGACGCATAGTTGCCGGTCAGGATCACCCGCCTCTCCCGGCCGGAGCGCTCCACCTGCATGTCCACGGCGTGCGCGCCGCCGAGACAGGGGCCATCGACCAGACGCACATGGCTGATGAGCGTGAAACCGGCCGGCAGCGGATCGGCGACAACATGTACCCGTGCATGGCTGGGGTCCGGGAAAAAACGGAATCTGACTGCCTGGAAATTGACCAGCAGCGCGCTCGGCAGCACGTTGTACGGCCGCAGCGGATGCCCGTCGAATCCGGCGCGCGTCGTATCCGACTGGGCAAAGTAATCCTGGTCAAGAACCAGGTTTCCGCTGATGCTCCGGACCCCGCGTTCCTGCAGGCCGTGCAGAAAACGCCAGAAATCCTCGATGACCAGATCCGGATCCCCGTAACCCTTTATGTAAAGGTTGCCCTGCAACCGCCCATCGCGCACCGGGCCATCGCCGAAGGCCTCGGTTTTCCAGGTGTATGCCGGCCCGAGTTTCTCGAGCGACACCAGCGTGGTGAGAATCTTGAGCGTTGAAGCCGGACTGCGGGGCACGTCGGCGTTGAAGTCGAGTACCGCACCGGAACCGTCCACCGGGCGAACCACGACGCTGAGACTGCGCGCCGGCATGCCGTAGCGCCGCAGTGTGGCGGCTACCGTCCGCGGGAGCTGTGTGCGGTCGGCCGCATCAGCGGTAGCCTGCATCCCTGGCAAGATAACAGCGAGAACAAGCAGGGCCGCAGCCAGGCGGTGTCCGCCAGCACGTTCCGGCAACCGGCCCGGACGGGCAACCGGCCCGGACCGAGAACCGCCAATCCATGCGATATGCGACAACAGTCAATCCCCGCGGAGAGAATTTGCGGCATCAGCCGCAAGGGCCCGCCCTGGGCTCCACAGCTGGACGTCTAGGACCGGCATGCTGCAGCCGGTTCGGCAGAAGCACCACTGACGCTGCCCGGTGCGCGCATACGGTAGCCCAGCCCGCAAAACGCGGTCAAGCCCGACGATTCCGGTCCGCTGCCGGACAGGGCGGGCAGACACGCGGTCAGCCGGACAGTCCTTCGCCGGCCGCACAGGCACGGAGCTTGGCCGCGACGAACACCGACTGCGGAATATAGAGGAGCTCGGCAAGTTTGCTCAGATAGTGCCGCTCGTACATATCGATGTTGCCATCGGCATAGGCAACGCGCCAGAGCGCCTCCATCAGTTCCTCTTTCTGTTCGGCGGAAAATCCGCGGTTGATGCTGGATACAAACTCATAGTCATCGGTGGCGCAGCGCAGTTCCTCCTGCGCCCGGGCCACAAGCCGCGTTCCGTCCTGCGCCGAAAGGCCGAACAGGCGTGCGAGCGAACACCCTATGGCTTCGCGCTCGGACGGCTCTTCATGGTAATCCGCCGCCATGACCTCTATGAGCAGTGCCGCAGCCGCTACCTGAAGGTCATCCTGCTCCCGCCGCGGCCCGCCGGCGGGCCGGTTTTCATCGAGGAACTGCCTTATGGCCCTGATCATCTCCGCCTGTCCCGTTTTGTGGGCTGCCGTTCTATAGACCATGCCGTGGCCGCGGTGTTTCACTCCGGCAGCGCAAAAGCCGTCAGTGCTCTCCGCCTGATTTGCCGGCAACGGCAAACGGCGGGCGGGCGAACCATACCACTATGATCAGGCTGAGGAAAATCACCCCGGAAAGCCAGAACAGCTCGTCGGTTGCGATCATGACCGCCTGCTTGGTGACGGTGCCTTCCAGCAACGTTAGCGCGCCGGGCGTGGTCAGGCCGAGGTGCCTGAGATGCCTGAGCGCATGCTCGCTGAGCGCGCTAAAAGCCGAAAGGTGCGCGATCAGCTGACTGTAGTGGAGAATGCTGCGGCGCTGCCACAGGGTAATACTCAGGGAGGTGCCGAAGCTGCCAGCCAGAATCCGCAGGAAATTCGACAGCCCGGCAGCGCTCGCGAACTGCTCGGCGCTCAGGCCCGACAGGGTCATGCTGGCGAGCGGTATGAAAAAGCACGCCATTCCGATTCCCTGGATGAGCCGCGGCATGAACAGCTGGAAATAGCTGACACTGGTATTGAAGTGGCTGGTCCAGAAGGACACTCCGGCAAAAACCAGAAAACTGAAGGTCGCGAGCACCCGCAGGTCGACACGGTGCAGTATGCGTCCGACGACCGGGGATAACACCACGGACAGCAGCCCGATGGGGGCAGCGGCAAGCCCGGCCCAGGTAGCGGTGTAGTTCATCTGCGTCTGCAGCCACAGCGGAAAGATGACCACGTTTCCGAAAAAGGTCAGGTAGCCGAGACTGGTCGCGACTGCACCGACCGTGAAATTGCGATTGAGAAACAGGTGCAGATCCACCACCGGGTGTTCCTCCGTCAGCTCCCAGGCGATAAAGAAGCTCACAGCAACCACGGAAATGGCGGCCAGGGAAACGATGAAAGACGATCCGAACCACCCGAGATCATTGCCCTTGTCGAGCATGACCTGGAGCGATCCGACGCCGACTGCAAGCAGCCCGAGACCGACGGCGTCGATCGGACGCTGCTGCGTCGGAGTCTCGCGTCTGCGCAGGATCTGCCACGTCACGAAGCTCGAGAAGATGCCGATCGGAATATTGATGTAGAAGATCCACGGCCAGCTGATGTTGTCCGTGATCCATCCGCCCATGATCGGGCCGAAGATTGGAGCGATCACCACGGTCGTGGACCACAGCGCCAGGGCCATCCCTTTCTTCCGGTCGGGATAATTGGCAAGCAGCAGACTCTGCGAGAGCGGAATCATGGGGCCCGCTACTGCACCCTGGCAGACACGGAAGGCAATCAGCATGGGCAGGTTGGGCGCCAGCCCGCAGGCCCAGGAAGCGACGGTGAAAAGCAACGTCGCCGAGACGAACAGCTTCACTTCTCCCATCCGCCTGGCCAGCCAGCCGGTCAGCGGAAGCATGATTGCGTTGCTGACGGCAAACGAAGTGATAACCCAGGCCCCCTGGGTCGGGCTCGACCCCAGGTCGCCGGCGATGGCAGGGATCGACACGTTGGCAATCGAGGTATCCAGCACCTGCATGAACGTCCCGAGGGACAGAGCCAGCGTCATGAGTGCCAGCGCGGCTCCCTGAGGCGGTGGTGTCTGTCCGGGCGGCGTGGCCATGACCGGTCAGTGCAGCAGCGTTCCGGCCGCACGGGCGGCCGGGTCGTTGGCCAGAATGATGCGGCGGATCAGCGCTGCAGCACCGGCGGTGGAACCGGTGTAGACCGGGGTATGGTAGAGCACCTGATCGGTCGACGTGCGCGCAAGCACCTTTCCGGAGCGGTTGTGGGTATCTACCGATACCCGCATCGACAGCCCGACGCGCAGCGGATGTCCCGAGAGCTCCTTTGGTCTGATGCTGATGCGCACAGGTACGCGCTGGATGATCTTAATCCAGTTGCCGCTCGCGTTCTGGGGGGGCAGAAGCTCGAATGCGCTGCCGGTTCCCGCACCAATTCCGAGCACCCTGCCGCGATACGTTACCGAATTGCCATAAAGATCGGACGTCATCGTTACCGGCTGGCCCAGGCGTATGTCCGACAGCTGATTTTCCTTGAAATTGGCATTGACCCACAGCTCATCGAGCGGCACGACCGCCATCAGAAACATGCCTGGCGCGACACGCTCGCCGAGCTGCACGCCGCGCTTGGCTACGTAGCCCGTCACCGGCGCAGGTACCACGTGCCGCCTCCATGCGACATAGGCCTGGCGCAGCCTGGCCTCGGCTTCCTCGACCAGCGGATGATGCTCGACCGTGGAACCCGCCACCAGGGCACGCGCCGCCTTCAGCTCCTGGCGTGAAACACGCAGCGCCGCCTGCGCCGCCTGATAGGCGGTGCTGGCATGTTCGTAATCCTCCCGTGACACGGCATCGGCGGCGATGAGCGTGCGCCGCCGCGCCAGGTCATCCCGGGCACGCGCAAGATCGGCCTCGCGCAGGGTGACCACCGCCCTCAGGCGCGCGACGTTGTCGAACATCTGACGCACCTCGCGCACGGTCTGGGCAAGATTTGCCTCCGCCTGCCGCAGCGCGATGCGCGTGTCGGTATCGTCCAGTTCCACCAGCGGCTGGCCGCGCCGCACCAGATCCGTGGCGTCAGCGTCGATCGCCACCACTGTACCCGCCACCTGCGGACTGACACCGATAACATTGCCGGAAACGTAGGCATCATCGGTCGTTTCCGCATACTGGCCGATCAGCAGCCAGTATGCCGCATAGCCGGCCGCCAGCAGGATGAATACCGCCGCGAGCCGCAGAAGCAGGCGCCGGCGCCGGCCATTGCCTGCGGCCGCGGAGGCCGGCTGCGGATTACCGTCGGCACGTTCACTCATGACTGTCTCCCGTTTTCTGCGAAGGAAGCGGCATCCTGCGTCCATCCCCGTAGCCTCCGCCCAATGCCCGGATCAGATTCAGCACCGCCTGCATACGCTGTGTGCGCAGCGAGGCCTCGATGTCGCGCTGCTGCAACACTTCCTGCTGCACCAGCAGCACCGTAAGGTAGTCGGTCAGGCCAGACCGGTAGCGAAGCATTGCGATGCGGCGTGCATCCTCGCTTGCCTGGAGTGCCTGGCCCTGTTTCCGGAGCTCCTGCGTGACGGATTCCAGCGCAGCCAGCCCATCAGCCACGCTGCGCGATGCAGCGATCAGCGTTTGGCGGTATCTGGCGACGGCAATGTCATACTGCACGTAGCGTGCGCGGAGCGTGGCACGCAGACGTCCGCCCTCGAAAATCGGCAGGTGTATCGCCGGTCCGAAAAGCGCAAAATCGCTGGCCGGATCGAGCAGCTTGCCGAGGTACAGGCTCTGCTTGCCGATCTGTCCGGTGAGACTGATGTTCGGATAGAACCCGGCACGGGCGGCTCCCACCTCTTCGGCGGCCGCCTCGACCTGCCATTTGCGCACCATGATGTCGGGACGGCGCGCCAGCAGATCAACCGGCAGTCCGGCCGGAACCGGAAATGGCCGGTCAAAATGGCTGGATGGGGGCTGGATCGCGGTCGCCGCATCGGGTCCCTCGCCAATCAGCGCAGCAAGCGCACGCCGGTCGCCCGCAACGACATTGCGCAGCCTGATGAGATCCGCTTCCACGGACGCCACATCCGCCTGCGCCTGCCTGACAGCCAGCTGCGTCTCAAGCCCGCCTGCGGCGCGCAACCTGACGAGGTGCTCGAAAGCCTGGTGCTGGGCGAGGCTTTGCTGCGTGACATGAAGCCGCGCAAGGTCTCCCTGAAGCGCAAAGTAGGCGCTCGCCACGCCGGTTGTGATGACCAGCCGGGCTTCCGCGGCCTGTGCCGCGGCTGCTTTCGCCTCGCCCACGCGGGCGCGCATTTCATCGCGCACCCTGCCCCACAGGTCCAGGTCGTATCCGAAGTCGAGGGAAAGCTGGCCCTGGTTATAGGTAGCGCCGCCGAACGGCGGCGGATACAGGCCGTTGGCGCTGAACTTCTCCCGGATCACCGAGGCGCTGGCACCGATATCGGGATACAGCCCGGCGCGGGCCACCGCGACCTCGTCACGCGCCAGCCGCAGCCGCGACCGCGCGATATCAATACCCGGATTATGCGCAAGCGCCTGAGCGACCAGGGAATCGAGCTGCGCATCCCCGAACTCCTTCCACCAGTCCCGCTCGGGCCATCCGCCGCGGCGGAACCCGTCCGATGCCAGCGCCTGCTTCACGCTCCGGCCCACTGGATAGGACGCAGCGCCCGGCAGCCGTTTGAGCCTGTGGTAGGGAGCCAGCGCGCACCCGGCGGAAACGGCAACCACGGCCACAAGTGCCAGGCCCGCAATCCGGCGGCGCGCGGCGACGGCGCCGGTCATGACGCGTCACCGCTCTCTGAACGTGATTTCCGCGCTGCGGCACACGCCTGCGCCGACTGCTGTATGCCGCCAAGGGAGAATGCAACGATATGGTCGGCCAGGCGTTCGATGTCAGCCGATGCGTACCCAAAACCGGGATCGAGGTGCGCCACGACCTGGCGCGCGAACTGGTAGTAGATGCACTGTCCGACGACGCTCAGGCAACAGCGGCGCACAGTCTCCTCGCTCGCTCCGTCTCCCGCCACCATGCGGACGATTGCATGCAGTGCGCGGTACTGCGGCCACACGAACCTCTCGATGATCAGCTCGAACGCCGCTGTCGGTTCGACTATTTCCCGGGCGATGAGCTTGCTCAGGGTGAACTGGGGAGTATCCACGAGCAGCCGTTGCAGAAAGGTGCGGACATGGTCCCTCAGACGCGCCGCGGGCGTGCGTCCGGCGGCGGCACGGTCCTGGAGGGATAACTCTTCAATGGCTTGTGCCGAATGGTGCCGGATCACCGCCGCATACAGTCCTTCCTTGGTACCGAAATGGTAATTGACGGCCGCGATGTTGGCACCGGCGCGCGCAACGATATCGCGCACCTTGGTGGCGCCAAACCCCTGCTCGACGAACATCCGCGAGGCAGCTTCGAGCAGCCGCTGGCGGGTATCCGGTTGCGGTCGATCCGGCAGACCGTTCATGGGTGTTGTCATCTCGGAAGGTTGGGGAATAAAGCAGTCAAACGAATGTATCAAACAATTGTTTTACCCGCAACGGAGGACCCCGCCTGCCCGGGAAACCTGCCTGCGTGGCCTCACCGGCAACGTGCCGCTTCCCACGCAAGCATGGCGCGTTTGCGCATGACTCCCCACCGATAACCCCCGAGCGTTCCGTCCTGGCAGATCACGCGGTGGCAGGGTATGAGAAAGGCGACTGTATTGGCACCGACCGCCGCACCTACCGCTCTCGCTGCTCCGGGATGGCCGATCGCCGTAGCGACCTGGGCATAGCTGACAACGCTGCCAGGCGGAATGGACAGCAGGGCGCCCCAGACCCGGGTCTGGAAATTTGTACCCGACACATACAGCGACAGGGGCCGGTCCCAAATTCTCGGCTTGCCAAAAAGTGCATCAATGGGGGACCGGGTGCGGGCCTGATGTGCACGGATCTCTGCACCCGGCCAGCGCGCACGGATGCGGGCAAGGTGATCACCGGTCTCCTGTCCCGGCAGGAATGCGAGATCGCAGATGCCGCGCGCGGTAACCGCCACGAGCGCTGCACCGAACGGCGTGTCATGCACGCCATATTCGATCACCAGGCCGTCCCCCCTCGACCGGTATTCCCCCGGCGTAACCGCTTCCAGGTGGACAAAGTGTTCGTGCAGGCGCGAACTGCTGCTCAATCCGATCTCTTCGGAGACCTCCAGCAGCGATCCGGATCCGTCCAGCAGTGCCTTCGCATGCTCCACCGTCAGTACCTCGAGAAATCGTTTGGGCGTGATCCCGGCCCAGCGGCTGAACAGGCGCTGGAAATGAAACGGGCTCAGATGAACGTGGTCGGCGATTTCTTCCAGTCGTGGTTGCGCAGTAACGTGACTGGATATGAAGGATATCGCTTCAGTAATGCGTTCGTAGTCGGTCATTTCATACGTGCCTGTCAGCCTGGAATCCGCGGCTCCCGTCGTGGAAACCCTGCCGGATCAAGTGCAGTACCGGGGCAGCGGACACGTCCGGGCAGGGCAATCACGGGACGGGCGATTCGTTCAGCCCGCCGCCCGGGGTCCTGTCTGCTGCAGCACATTATCGGCACCGGACATGACTGCCTACAATCCGGATCTTGCTTTTCCCGCACCCAGGCAGACGGTTCCAGGTTGCGATGGTCGTATCACGCTGCTGCCGCGGTGCGGAATGACAGCGCCATCCGTGCGGGTGGCATGATCCGGTCCCACCGCGTGCGCTCAGTCCCTTTTTTCTGCCACCGCCATCTCGATACGACGGTCGGGGATGAGCCACATCAGCGCTACCGCCGCATACAGGGCCTGCGAAATCCACGGACTAAAAAATGCCGCCGGAACCGCGGCGGCATACAAAAACGGAGAGGATTTTCCTTTGAGGTCCTTGCCGATCGCCCGGGCTAGCAGCGAATCCTTCCCGTGGCTGGCCACAATCGAGCGCTGCAGGATCATCCACGCCAGCGCCGCCATGAGCAGCACGACACCATACAGCGCGGTCGGCAGCGATGCGAAATGGTTTTCACCCATCCAGCCGGTGGCGAAGGGAAACAGCGACAACCAGAACAGAAGATGCAGGTTCGCCCACAGCATCCCGCCTCTGACCCGCGCCACTGTATGCAGAAGGTGGTGATGGTTGTTCCAGTAGATGCCGATGTAGAGAAAACTCAGCACATAGCTCAGAAACACCGGCAGCAGCGGGCCCAGCGCAGACAGGTTTTCGCCGTGTGGCACCTTCAGGTCCAGGACCATGATCGTGATGATGATGGCGAGGACGCCGTCGCTGAAGGCCTCGAGACGGGTTTTTCCCATTGGCGCGCTTTTCCCCCGGCGGTGAGCATCCGGCTGCGATCACCGCGTCCGGACCGGGATGACCTAGCGCGCCGGCGCCTGTCCGGTCAGGTCGCTGCGGATGCGTTCGAGCTTTGCCCGGATGCGGGCAGCGTTTTCCGGCCCCATGCGCAGCAGGACCTTCTGGCCAGCAGAAAGCGCCTCCAGCTTCGGATCGGCGAATTCATACAGAACGTTCGGGCGGACAAGCCTGACCGGTCCTGTAACCGCCGGCGTCGCCAGCATGTTGTCGATTGCCTTCACCACACGGTCGTTGAAGTATCCCTTGCGGTAACCGAGCCTTCTGTATTCCTGCTGCAGCAACGGATAGAAGCGGATATACGTGTTTACCAGCGTCCTGGTACTGACAGCCTGGGCCATGAGGACGTATGGTGTGTACCGCCGGTAATTTTCCGGGCCAAGCACGGGACTGTCTTCGGCACCGGTCACGATGAACCGTCCGGCTACTGGTTTGAAGAGCCGGAACCGCATGGGCAGTTTCTTTTCCGTCAGGCTGTCCACCAGAACCACGAAGCGGTGGATGATGTCCCGGGGAACGAACAGTTCCTGGACAGATCCATGTCCAAAGAACCGCTCGAGCAACTGCCGCATCTCGGGATCGCTCTTGGTCAGCGGCGGCAGCGGTTTCACCGGCGGCGCTGCTGGGGCAGGAACCGGATACTGGATGCTTGGCGCAGGCGGCTTTGCCGCAACAACGGGCGGAGGCGGCGCTGCCGGCACGGCAACTGGCGGCACATGCTGCTGGCGCCAGTAATAGACACCGCCGGCAAGGACGGCAAGAATCAGAACGATCACAACGGGGAATGCACGATTTGTCTTCGGTGCGTTCGGCATGACTTGGCCTCTGCGGGCCCTCTGCGGGCAGTGTCGGGTACATCATGGCTGAGACAGTCCATCATCTTATGATGGATCACAGCGGTTCGACAATGCTCGACCGCACGATGTTCCACAGACCGCCGGTCCGCCAGCCTTATATCCGGAGGTCGCCAGGCCTTTTCACTTCGGCGCCGCTTCGCTAAGCTCGTCACATCTGATGTACGGCATGCCACCGTTCCCTGGCCATCCGCGGATGTTCCGTAACCGATGAGGATTCAGTCATACGCTACAACCAGATTGGCGACACAGACCTGCGGGTTTCCGAGATCTGCCTCGGCACCATGACCTGGGGCGAACAGAACACTGAAGCCGACGCCCACAGCCAGCTCGATTATGCGGTCAGCCGGGGTGTGAACTACATTGACACTGCCGAGATGTACCCGGTTCCGCCACGCGCGGAGACCGCCTGCCGCACCGAGCGCTACCTGGGATCCTGGCTGCGCGGGCAGGCGCGTGACAGGCTCGTCATTGCCACCAAGATTACCGGCCCCGGACGCCGCGACTGGCTGCGCGGCGGACGCACAGCAGTTTCGGCGGAAAACATCCGCGAAGCGGTGCATGACAGCCTGCAGCGCCTGCAGACCGACTATATCGATCTCTACCAGATACACTGGCCGGATCGCAACGTGCAGATGTTCGGTGCGAGCGCGTTCGATCCGCACGCAGAGCACCCCACTGTTCCGGTGCTGGAGCAGATCGAAACCATGGCCGAGCTCATCGGCGCCGGCAAGATCCGCCACTACGGGCTGTCGAACGAAAGCAGCTGGGGTGTCTGCCAGTTCACGGCCCTGGCGCGCCAGCACGGGCTGCCGTCACCGGTGTCGATCCAGAATGTGTACAGCCTGGTGAGCCGTCAGTTCGACCTGGACATGGCCGAGGTGAGTTTCCGCGAAAATGTGCCGCTGCTTGCCTACAGTCCGCTGGCCGGCGGGGTGCTCTCCGGGAAATACCTCGGCGATGCACATCCGGCGGGAGCCCGCTTCACGCTGTTTCCCGAATTCCAGCCGAGAAACCGCCGGCCGTCGGTAGCGCTTGCCGCCGCCGAATATTCCGTCCTCGCCGCCGCACGCGGCCTTGCGCTCGACCAGATGGCGTTAAGCTTTGTGCGCCAGCGCTGGTTCGTTCGCGCAACGATCATCGGGGCCACCAGCATGGAACAGCTCAGACGCAACATCGACAGCACCGGCATCGAGCTCGATGCCGGCACGCTGGCGGCCATTGACGACATACACGCGCGCTATTCGACTCCCGCCCCGTGAGCACCACGGGTGGTGGCCAGCCGGACCGCGTGCCCCTGCGATGCGACACAGCGTGGCGGGCGGCGCACCGTCAGAAAAATTCGTACTCCAGCCGCAGCACCCAGGTCGCGTCCGGTGCGTCGCGATTGATGCCGAATACCGCACCGGTACTGTACTCAAGCTCGCTGCCTTCACGACTCGCGATCTCGCCGTACAGCACGGGACCCACCTGATAGGCGCTGTTGGCAGGTCGCAGATACGTCTCGAACCCCGGCTGGACCGCGGATTTCCACTGGTAGCGCAGGCTGTAGGCAGCACGGAAGGCGTATTTCCGGTCAGCCCCCGGCCCCACCTGCTTCTCCCAGATGAGATTCAGGTCATGGACCAGGCGCCTGTCGCGGTGCTCGAACAGCGGCCCGAATTCCACACTGTCCGGCTGTGTGCCCGGACTGTGGTGCCAGGATACGAGCAGACCTGGATCGGCCCAGTACTTTCCGGCTGGCGCAAGCTGGAACACATTTTCAAATTCATACCCCTGCGACTGCTGACCCGAACCGGGGATATTGCGGTACTCCGCCACATAGAGCTCCGGGCGCCACCAGCCGGTGAACGCATGGGCCACCGACAGCTGGTAATTACTGGTGCCATTGACCGCCGCCGAACTGTCCTGCAGCACATCCCCGCGGAATTCGATTTCCGACTGGCCCTGCACGACCTGCGGCGAATACACGATGATGTCATCGGCATGTGCCGCGGTACCGATCAGGACAGAACACGGAATCAGGGCAGCGGCAACGAGGTTGCGAAGCCTGATCGCTCCCGCACGGACAATTCCGGCGGCCGGCGGCGCCGGAGACTGGCCACCACCGGTGACTGGCAAAAGGCCAGCCTCCGGCATCAGACCCGGAAATAGGCACATGGCGGTTGGCCCTATCGTTGAGGAATGGCGCCGGCAGCCTTGGCGGCGGGTCCGGACTGCGCGTAGCGTGCAGTCCGGCCGACCTGGCGCATCAGCGCATACACGCCGAAAAGTGTCACAAAGTAGAACAGCAGCTGCAGTCCGGACGGCCTGGCTGTGTAACCGATCAGCACGTGCAGCAGCCGCCCCGCCGCGCTCTCCTGACTCAGGATCGCCGAACTGTTCCATAGTCCCTGGCCCAGGGCCGGCAGCAATCCGGCCTGGTTCAGGAAACCGGCAGCCTCCGACGCCAGTCCGGCGGTAAGCAGAAGTATCAGCCAGCTGGTTACCGAGAAAAAATGACGCACGGGGATGAACAGCAGCCCGCGGTAAAGCAGCACTCCCGCAAGGCTGCCGGCCAGCAGACCGACGAAGCCGCCGGTAAGCATGCCGAGACGCGTGGCGCCATCAGCCGCGATGGCCCAGAGAAACAGCACCACTTCCGAGCCCTCACGCATGACCGCCATCATCGTGATCACCATGAGCGCCGTCAGGGGCCTGTTGCCGGTCTTCACGTCGTTACCCAGCGCCTTCATTTCAGCGGCAAGTGAACGGCCATGACTTGCCATCCAGATGTTATGCCAGGACAGCATTGCCACGGCGATCAGGAGAATGGTGGCATCGAGCAACGGCTGGCCTGTGCTGGAAAACGACTGTGCAATCACTCCGGCCGATGCGGCCACGATCGATGCGCCGGCGATGCCCGCGGCAACCCCGGCGGCAACCCAGCGGCCACGCGCCGCAATGCCCCTGCTTGCGCCAAGGACGATGGAAATGATCAGGGCGGCCTCCAGGACCTCCCGAAATACGATGATGGCAGCTGCAAACATCAGGGTTCCCCCGCGTGATTAGTCGGAACGCTGCGGCACACTCACTACCCATCCCTTTGCCGCAGGATTGAAGTCATTGAAAAAGCGGTACCGGCCCGCAGACAGCGGGCCAACATACACGCTCACCGTGCTTTTCCCGGGCACCACCACTTCCCGGGACAGGTCGGCGCTTTCGAATTCCGCGGGGATGCTGTCTTCGTTTTTGACCAGAACCTCGACCCGGGTCTTTGCCGGCACCTGGAGCTGCTGCGGCACAAAGTGCCGGTGGCGGATGGAAAGAAGCACCTTTGGTGCATCCGCCAGTGCGCTGTGGCACACCGCCAGCCCGATGAACGCCAGTGGAAGCGCCCTCATGTACGACCATTTCATGGTTTTTCCGGCCCCGCTATAAATGCGAATGATTGTTATTTACTATGATAGCTGCCCGCTAACGCAATTGTCAATCATTGCTATTTACATTACCGGTCCGGCCCGGGCATCCGCACGGGCCGGCCGGATGACACGTCCACCGGCCTATTGGCCTGCAGGCACGGCCATGATTAACTGGCATCCGGTTCAGCCGACAGGTTTCGGTGTCCATGGTTACCCGTGATTTGAATCCGCACATGCGGCGCGAGCTCATCCGTACACTGCGGCGTTCGCTGCCGGCGGCGGCGATTCTGCACGACCCGGAAGCACTGCGTGCCTATGAATGTGATGGCCTCTCGGCATACCGGGAACTGCCGATGCTGGTCGTGCTCCCGGAAACCGTGGAACAGGTGCGTGCCGTGCTTGCAGCCTGCAGTGAGCGCGGCATCCCGGTTGTGGCGCGCGGCGCCGGCACCGGCCTGTCCGGCGGCGCGCTGCCGAACGCAGACGGCGTGCTGCTGTCGCTCGCGAAACTCAACCGCATCCTCGAAATCGACGAACACAACCGCATTGCCCGCGTGCAGCCCGGAGTCCGCAATCTGGCAATCTCCGAGGCAGTGGCTCCACTCGGGCTGTATTACGCTCCGGACCCCTCTTCCCAGATCGCATGCAGTATCGGCGGCAATGTTGCCGAGAATGCCGGGGGCATCCACTGCCTCAAATACGGCCTCACGGTCCACAACATCCAGGCACTCACCTTTCTGACCCCGGACGGGAGGTTGCTCGCTGTCGGCGGCGGCGCCCCGGACTCGCCCGGCTACGATCTGCTGGCTCTCCTGACCGGGTCCGAAGGACTGCTGGGGATCATTGTCGAAATCGTTGTGAAACTGCTGCCACGCCCCGAGCGGGCGCAGGTGGCACTGGCGGCCTTTGATGACGCCGAGAAGGCAGGCGCCGCGGTGGCCGCCATCATTGCAGCCGGAATCGTACCCGCCGGCCTCGAGATGATGGACAATCTCGCCATCCGCGCGGCCGAGGAGTACGTGCATGCCGGCTACCCGGTGGACGCCGCGGCCATTCTGCTGTGCGAACTCGACGGCATGAACGAAGAGGTGTCGGAACAGATTCTGCAGGTACGACGGATTCTCACGCAGTGCGGTGCGGCCAGCGTGCGCACGGCCCAGGATGAGCGGGAGCGGCTGCTGTTCTGGGCTGGCCGCAAAGCCGCATTTCCGGCAGTGGGCCGGCTGGCGCCAGACTACTACTGCATGGACGGCACGATTCCGCGCCGCAATCTCGCGCGCGTACTGGTGCGCATCAGCGAAATGTCTGCCAGCGCCGGTCTGCGGGTGGCCAATGTGTTCCATGCCGGTGACGGCAATCTGCACCCGCTGATTCTGTATGATGCCAGCCGGCCGGGCGATCTCGAGCGTGCCGAGCAGCTTGGCGCCAGGATTCTCGAGCTCTGTGTCGAGGTAGGCGGAACCATTACCGGGGAACATGGCGTCGGGGTGGAAAAAATCGACCAGATGTGTCTGCAGTTTTCCGCGCCGGCGCTTACCCAGTTTCATGCACTCAAACACGCATTTGACCCGCAGGGCCTGCTCAATCCAGGCAAGGCGATACCCACGCTGCGGCGGTGCGCCGAGTACGGGGCCATGCATGTACACGGCGGCAAACTCCACTTTCCGGAAATCGAGCGCTTCTGAGGCAATGGGCAACCAGACGGAACGCGTGGCGACCGACACCCTCGACAGCAGCGAGCTGCTTCAGGAACAGGTCCGGGCCGCACTGCGATCCGGAACCGGGCTGCAGATCTCCGGCGGAGGGAGCAAGTCGTTCTATGGGCGCAGGGTTTCCGGCGTAACGCTGTCCACTGCCGCCCATCGTGGCATCGTCGGCTACGATCCGAGCGAGCTTGTGCTCACGGCCCGCTGCGGGACACCGCTGAGCGAGATCGAGGCAGCGCTGGCGGAGAGAAACCAGATGCTCGCATTTGAACCTCCCCATTTCGGCGGAGCAGCCACGCTCGGAGGGGCCATTGCCACCGGGCTGTCCGGGCCGCGACGTCCCTATGCCGGCTCGGCACGCGACTTTGTACTGGGGGCAAAAATCATCAACGGGCAGGCTGAAGTGCTCGCTTTCGGCGGCCAGGTCATGAAAAATGTCGCCGGCTATGATGTGGCCCGTCTCATGACCGGAGCGCTTGGCACGCTCGGGGTGTTGCTTGAAGTATCGCTCAAGGTGCTGCCACGCCCGGCAGCAGAGCTGACGCTGGTACAGCATCGCACGCCGGCTGAAGCAATTGATGTCATGAATATATGGGCGCGCCGGCCGCTGCCCCTGTCCGGCTGCTGCTTCGATGGTGACCGGCTGTACGTGCGGCTCAGCGGGGCCGAGCCGGCGGTGCGGGCTGCCCATGACCGGATCGGGGGCGAGATCCTGAAGGATGACCGCAGTTTCTGGCTGTCTGTCCGTGACCAGCAACATGCCTTTTTCGATGGTCCGCTGCCGCTGTGGCGCGTTGCCGTGCCGCCGGCCACGCCACCGCTGGACATTCCTGGCAAATGGCTGCTGGACTGGGGCGGTTCGCAGCGCTGGCTGAGAAGCGATGCCGATGCGCCGGCCATACACCGGCACGCGTCCCGGGCCGGCGGACATGTCACGCTGTTCCGCGGCGGTGACCGCAGCGGGGATGTTTTTCATCCACTGGTGCCGGATCTCATGGAGCTGCATCGCCGGATCAAGGCAGCGATGGATCCGGAACAGGTATTCAACCCCGGCAGGATGTATGCGGGATTTTGAACCCCCGGTGCAGGCGCTACCGCCGCCTGTCACCGGCTCGGCGTTTTCATGCAGACAACCCTGACTGAAGATCTGCGCCATAGTGCTGACGGCCGCGAGGCCGAATCGATACTTCGTGCCTGCGTGCACTGCGGCTTCTGCACTGCGACCTGCCCCACCTACGGCGTGTTCCGCGATGAACTGGACGGGCCCCGCGGACGCATATACCTGGTCAAACAGGTCCTGGAGGGAGCGGTGGCCACGCGGCGCACACAGCTGCATCTGGACCGCTGCCTCAGCTGCCGCGCCTGCGAGACGACCTGCCCGTCGGGCGTACATTACGGACGGCTGCTGGATATCGGCAGGAGTCTGGTTGAACGGCAGGTGCGGCGGAACATCGTGGACCGGTTCAAACGCCGGCTGCTGCGGGCGGTGATCCCGCACAGACGCCGCTTCGGCATTCTGCTCCGGACCGCCAGATCGGTCCGAGGCATCCTTCCGGCGGCCTGGAGCAGCGCCATTCCTCCGTTGCGGACGGCTGGCAGCTGGCCAAGCTCTTCCCACCGCCGGAAGATGCTGGCACTCGGGGGATGCGTGCAGCCGTCGATTTCGCCGAACATCGATGCAGCTACCGCGCGCGTGCTCGACCATCTCGGCATCAGTCTTCTGCGCGTCTCCGGCAGCGGCTGCTGCGGAGCCATGAGCTATCACCTCGGCGCCCACCAGGAGGGGCTGGATTTTGCCCGGCGCAACATTGATGCCTGGTGGCCGCACATCGAGGCCGGGGCCGAAGCCGTGGTGCTGAACGCAAGCGGTTGCGGGGTGATGGTCAAGGAATATGGCAAGCTGCTGGCCGGTGACCCGGTGTACGCTGCGCGCGCCGCGCGCATATCGGAACTGTCCCGGGACCTCAGCGAGGTTCTGGCCAGGGAGGATCGGTCCGTTCTGGGCCGGACGGGCAGCGGAACCGCACGCATCGCCTTTCACTGCCCGTGCACACTGCAGCACGGACAGAAGCTTGGCGGCGTGGTCGAAGGCATACTGACGGATGCGGGATTCGAGCTTGCTCCGGTTGCCGACATGCACCTGTGCTGCGGGTCGGCCGGTACCTACTCGCTGCTGCAACCGCAGATTTCGCGCCAGCTCTTAACCCAGAAACTCGCCGCGCTTGAGTCGGGCCAGCCGCTTGCGATCGGCACAGCCAACATTGGTTGCCTGGTACATCTGCAGTCGCGTGCCTCGGTGCCTGTGCGCCACTGGATAGAACTGCTGGATGCCTGTCTGCCCGGCCACGAACAAGACGGTCAATTTATTACTCGTTGAGTCAGAAAGGGATAAAATATTATAATAATTCTAAATATTGCCATCCTCCGAACACGGCCAACCCAGGACAGATCATGACCACGAAATCCTTCAATCCCCCGGTGCGCACCCTTATGGGACCAGGCCCGTCCGACGTACACCCGCGCGTGCTCGCTGCCATGGCGCGCCCGACAATCGGCCATCTGGACCCGGCATTCGTCGAAATGATGGATGAGGTGAAGGCCATGCTGCAGTACGCCTTCCAGACCCGCAACGAGCTGACAATGCCCGTTTCCGCGCCCGGCTCGGCCGGAATGGAAACCTGCTTCGTCAACCTGGTTGAACCGGGGGACAAGGTGGTGGTGTGCGTCAACGGGGTATTCGGCGGGCGCATGAAGGAAAACGTAGTGCGCGTGGGTGGCGTTCCGGTCATCGTGGAGAATGCCTGGGGCGATCCGGTGGATCCCGACAGGCTGGAGGATACCCTTGGCAAACACCGCGATGCGAAGCTGGTCGCGTTTGTGCACGCCGAAACCTCCACCGGCGTACGTTCGGATGCCAAGACCCTGGTCGAGATTGCCCATCGCCACGACTGCCTCGCGATCGTGGATGCCGTCACTTCACTCGGCGGAATTCCGCTGAAGGTCGATGAATGGAACATAGATGCGATCTATTCGGGTTCGCAGAAATGCCTCTCCTGCACTCCGGGCCTGTCACCGGTGAGCTTCAACGAGCGTGCGATCGAGAAGATCCGGCACCGCAAGTCGCCCGTACCCAGCTGGTTCCTCGACCTCACCCTGGTGATGGGATACTGGGGCGGATCGAGCAAGCGCACCTATCATCACACTGCCCCGGTCAACGCGCTGTATGGCCTGCACGAAGCGCTTGTCATGCTGCAGGAAGAAGGGCTGGAAAACGCGTGGAATCGGCATCAGCACACGCATCTGGCTCTGCGGGCCGGCATCGAGTCCCTGGGGCTGCGGTTCCTGGTGCGCGAGGAATCACGTCTGCCGCACCTCAATGCGATCACGGTTCCTGATGGCGTCGACGAGGCACAGATCCGGCAGATTCTCCTGTCCGACTACGACATCGAGATCGGAGCGGGTCTCGGCGCTCTGGCCGGACGCATTTTCCGCATCGGACTGATGGGTCAGACGTGCCGGATGAAGAACGTATCGCTGCTTGTCAGCGCGCTCAAGGAAACCATCGAGCGTCTCCGTGGAACTGCTGGCCGGACAGGGGCAGAACTGGCATCGCGGCGCGCCTGAGCAATTCAGCTTCCGTTACCCAGCCAGCTGCCGGCGTATCGGCAGAGTGCCGGACAGCTGGCCGCTCACTCATACTCCGCTGCAGCCGCGGATCTCGGTATCGTCAGTCAGGTCTGTGACGCTGGCCCCGGCACTGTGTCGGGCACCGCTGGCATGTGGCTGACCGGACAGCGGATGTGCGCGGAATTCGGCGATTTCGCTGGCGTCGCATATCAATTTGGAAGTGCCGGGCGCCATCCATGGTATCGCCATAAAGCGCCGCGCCCGTGATCCGGTTATCGTGCACAACCCGCTTCTTGTGCACGCGGCACCCGGCGTCCCGGGATGCCAGCTTCCCCGCCCCATGGATATCACCAGCCGAATATGGGCTGATGCCGATAACCTTGAGATTCGGGCCCACAACAGACTCCTTGTAACCTGCGATTCCGATCGTTGCGAGACGGTCAGCCGTTAGCGATGCAGGCCCTGGCCTGTCTCAACAACGGCGCTGCCCGGCCACGGTGCTGCACGCATTCGCCCACAGCGTAGATGTGCGAGTCATGGGTCTGAAGCGCATCATTCCTGAGCGCGCCGCGCGAGCCAGATGTACTGGCGAACGCCCGCAGCCATTGCCCATAAGGATCAACCAGTCATCCATGGCTTTGCTGCCGCCGGCGAGACACCGCGGACGGACCGCTGTTGGCGGGAAGTCAGGATTCGGGTCCGCACTCACCCGGCCCGGCAGATCGTCCCGGTCAACATGACGGCCGCACAGGGAACCTCAACAAACCGGGGGCCAGTTCAGGCCTGAAATTCCCTTGCGGCCAGGCACCTCCGCTTAATCCTTGACAGAAAGTACAATTATTAGTAATAATTCTCATTTACACTTAATCTATGCAAGCCCCATGAACACAGAAGCCGCCGCGGCACAATCCCGCCGAACTCTCTTCCTGCGAAACTCTGCTTTTCTAGCCGTGCTCGGACCCGGCCTCGTGGTCATGCTGGCCGACACGGACGTCGGCAGCGTCATTACTGCGGCACAGAGCGGAGCTGAGTGGGGTTACCGGCTGCTGTTGCTGCAGTTTGCATTGATCCCGGTCCTGTATTTTGTGCAGGAACTGACTGTCCGCCTCGGGATTTTCACGGGCAAGGGACACGGCGAGCTCATCCGGGACACGTTTGGTAAGGGATGGGCCTATCTCTCGGTGACAGGCCTCAGCATTGCCACGGCAGGTGCTCTGCTGACCGAGTTTTCAGGAGTGGCCGGCGTGAGCCAGCTTTATGGCATGCCGCGTTTTGTCGGGGTTATCCTGGCGGCGCTGACCCTGCTCGTCATCGTCACCACTGGTTCTTACCGGCGCGTAGAACGCGCCGCCCTTGTCATGGGTCTTTTCGAAGTGGTGTTCATTGCCATTGCGTGGATCAGCCATCCCAACCCGGCCGCCATGGCCAAGGGGCTCTCCGAAATTCCCTTTGCCAGCGGAAACTACATGACATTGGTGGCAGCCAACATCGGTGCTGTCATCATGCCATGGATGATATTTTACCAGCAGTCCGCAGTGGCTGATAAAGGACTGCGCCCGGAGCAGTACCGACAAGCGCGCTGGGATACGGGCATCGGTGCAGTGCTGACGCAGGCAATCATGGCTTCAATTCTGGTCGCTGCGGCGGCGACCATTGGCATGACCCATCGCCATGCACCACTCGACACGGTGCAACAGCTCTCCGGAGCCATTACACCTTTTCTTGGCAGCACCTGGGGAAAAATCATCTTTTCTGTAGGCATTACCGGGGCAGGAATGGTTGCAGCCATCGTGGCTTCTCTTGCGGGGGCCTGGGGCTGGGGAGAGGTCACCGGCTTCCGGCACTCGCTGGAACACCATCCGCGGGAAGCTCCCTGGTTTTATGGCATCTACACGTTAATCATCGTGGCCAGCGCCCTGGCCGTGATTCTGATTCCCAATCTGGTTGATCTTGATATCGCGGTCGAAGTCATGAACGCCCTGCTTCTGCCCCTGGTGCTCGGATTTCTTGTTGCCCTGGCGGTCAAGGCACTGCCTGCCGGACATCGGCTGCAAGGCAGCTATTTCTGGATCGTGGCCGCAGTCTCGACCGTCAGCGCGTGCCTCAGTCTCTACGGTGGCATCACGAGCATTCCGGGATTATGATCCGGCCTGAGGATGGACCCGGTGTTCCAGGCCACAGAACCGGTAATAACGATTGGCGGACCAGCCGGCACCCAACCCGCGCCTCACTCCGGCACAGGTTCTCTTACGCCTGAAAGCGTCCTCCCAGCCTCCTGAAACGAAGCAGCCATCATTCGTCCAGCACGTCGGACATGACATCGCAGTGGCCCTCGCAGGTGGAGCGGACCTACAATAGCGGTCTGATTTCTCGGCCCCGCAAGGGCAGATTTGAGTCTAACGGATAAGGAGTACAGACAATCATGAAACGAAAAATCCAGTACTTATTGGCTATCACAACGCTGGGATTGGCTGCTTCATCGGCAATTGCCAGTGCCCAGGATCAGACTTTTGACAGCCGCTGGTACATCGCGCCGCAATACAGTTATGTATGGCCGGACAACAAGGAAAACACCAGTAACGGAAGCGGCTGGCAGTTCGACGTAGGCAAACCGGTCACCAAACACTGGAATCTGGAAGCCGGAGTCATCGACTACAAGCTGGATTTCAAGAATGGCGTTCCCGGTTCGTTCCACCAGACAGCCTATGGCGTAAATGGACTGTGGTTTTTCAATGACCGGCCCAAGGAGTTTTCACCCTTTGTCCTGCTGGGCGTGGGCGCGAACAACCAGCGCGGCACAGGCATCAGCAGCAACACAAACGGTTATGGCACCGTGGGGATCGGATTCATGTCCTCACCCTGGAACTGGGGTGGCGCCATCCGCGTCGGAGTGCAGGAACTGCACACCTTCGGAAACGGCAACTTCAACGACACCATTGCGAACATCGGACTGCAGATTCCGCTAGGACCGGTACCAGAGGCGGCGCCACCACCTCCGCCCCCGCCCCCGCCGGTACCTGCAGCCGCGCCGCAGCCGGCGCCACCACCTCCGCCGGCACCTGTGGCACAGAAGGTCATCGCACTGCCGGGCGTGGAGTTTGCCATTAACTCGGCGCATCTGCTTCCGGTGTCACGGACAACCCTTGATCATGCGGTACAGACGCTCAAGGATAATCCCGGGATTGATGCCGAGGTGGCCGGCTACACCGACAACACTGGCAACGCGGCCTACAATAAAGTCCTGTCACAACGGCGTGCCGAGGCGGTGAGGAAATACCTGGTGGACCACGGCGTCCAGGGCAGCCGTCTGACGGCCAAGGGCTACGGCGATAAAGATCCGGTCGCATCGAACCGGACCGCAGCAGGGCGTGCCAAAAACCGGCGCGTGGAACTGCGCATTACTAGCCAGTAAGCGTCGGCTTTTCCACACTTCCGTTTTAATGACGCCCCGCTTGTGCGGGGCGTCATTTCTCGCTTGCCCAACCCGGATCCGGTAAAGCACTGGCAGTCAATCTGCGGAGCGCGCTCAAACCGGACTGGGAGCATCCACAGCGGTGCGCAACACTTCATTCAGGAGGGCGTGGCACTTCCCTTCCGTGAATCGCATCCGCTTTGCCGAGCGCTGGCCCGACGCTCATCCGCCAAAAACCTTCGCCAAGCTTGCCCGCCAACGGCGGACGCCCCGGGGTTGCCGCCTTTCCGAAATGCAGCTGCACGGAATCCATGCCGCCTCACCCAGACCCAGTAACGCTGCTATCTGGGTTCTACCCGGACAAACCTGAGCATTTTTGACACGCCATAGAAGAACCAGACACCAGCCGCGACCAACAGCGCTATCACCCACGGTGATCGAGTCGTGATAAACAAACTCGCAACCAGGGCAGGACCGCCAACCAGGTACCAGTGAGGCTTGCTGAACTTGAATCTGGCGCCGCAACCCGGGCACACGATCGGTGATCGCCGCCCATGGCCCCAGATCAGTTTGTTGCTCCAGGCAGTTGAACACGATGGGCATTTATACATCGCAATTGATTTCCAGCGTGCTGAAAAATTTGCCAACT
>JAJYCY010000044.1:15339-18934 GCA_021778035.1 Pseudomonadota bacterium | reverse complement strand
CGGCCACTTGATCTCGGCCGGACCGCTGTCATGGGCATCCTCAATGTTACCCCGGATTCGTTTTCGGACGGTGGCGCCTTCATGGACCCGGGCCGGGCCGTCGATTACGGGCACAGGATGGTCGCGGAAGGCGCCGACATCATCGATGTCGGGGGCGAGTCGACTCGCCCCGGTGCGGCGGGAGTCGCGGCGGAGGAGGAGATCAGACGGGTTGTGCCGGTCGTCGAGGCGCTCGCACGATCGGTGCCGGTACCGGTTTCCGTAGATACCTCCAAACCCGAAGTAATGCGGGCAGCTGCCGCGGCCGGCGCCGGAATGATCAATGATGTCATGGCGTTGCGTGCGCCCGGAGCACTCGAGGCGGTGGCCGGACTCGGACTCGCGGCGTGTCTCATGCACATGCAGGGTGAACCGCGGACCATGCAGCAGAACCCCCGTTACCAGGATGTGACACGCGAGGTCTACGCGTTCCTCGCCGGGCGCATTGACGCCTGTGTCCGTGCGGGGGTCCCGCGCGACCGCCTGGTGGCCGATCCGGGTTTCGGCTTCGGCAAGACACTGGAGCACAATCTGGAGCTGCTTCGCCGGCTGGCGGAGTTCAGGGCCCTCGGAGTCCCGGTACTGGCGGGGCTTTCGCGCAAATCGATGATTGGCGCCATGCTCGGGCTGCCGACCGGCGAACGCCTGCATGCCAGCGTGGCGCTGGCGCTGTGGGCGGTGCAGAAGGGTGCCGCCATTGTGCGGGTCCATGACGTACGTGCCACGCACGATGCGGTGCGCATGATCGAAGCGGTTGCGGGTCAGGCCAATCGGCTACAATAGGACTAAAGACACTCGGAACACAGCGTTAAGGAGAGGGGATGGGCAAGCGTTATTTCGGCACCGACGGAATCCGCGGGTGCATGGGTGAGGAGCCGATCACGCCTGAAACGGTCCTGAAGCTCGGCTGGGCAGCTGGCCGAGTGCTCGGCAAAGGAGACGTGGACCACGCCAAGATCCTGATCGGAAAGGATACGCGTGTTTCCGGTTACCTGCTGGAGTCGGCGCTCGAGGCCGGATTGTCAGCTGCCGGTGTCGATATCAGCCTGCTGGGCCCGATGCCTACCCCCGGCATCGCTTACCTGACTCGTACCGCCCGTGCCCGGGCCGGCATTGTCATCAGCGCGTCACACAACGGCTACCAGGACAACGGTATCAAGTTTTTTTCCTCCGAGGGTTCGAAGCTGCCTGACGAGGTGGAGCTGGAAATCGAACGGATGATGGCCGAGCCCCTGCGCACGGTGGCTCCAAAGAACCTTGGCAAGGCCAAACGTTACGAGGATGCCGGCGGGCGCTATATCGAGTTCTGCAAGAGCACCTTTCCCCACCGCCTCAGTCTCGAGGGACTGAAGATGGTGATCGACTGTGCCAATGGCGCCGCCTACCAGATTGCGCCGCATGTGTTCAGCGAGCTTGGCGCGGATGTGGTGGCGGTCGCCAATCAGCCGGACGGACTCAATATCAACCACGAATGCGGGTCGACGGATATTCGCATGCTGTGCAAGACAGTGGTCGAGCAGCATGCCGACCTTGGAATTGCGCTTGATGGCGATGGCGACCGGGTCATCATGGTCGATGCCGCCGGCGATCCGGTCGATGGTGACCAGCTCCTTTACATTATCGCCGAGGCGCGCCGTACCACGGGGCGGCTGCGCGGAGGGGTGGTCGGGACCCAGATGAGCAACCTGGGGCTGGAGCAGGCGCTGCAGGCGAGGGGCATCGAATTCCGTCGTGCGCAGGTGGGCGACCGCTATGTTCTGTCGATTCTTAACCAGGAAGGATGGGAACTCGGTGGAGAGACTTCCGGACATCTCATCTGTCTGGACAAGAGCACTACCGGCGACGGCATCATCGCTGCGCTGGAGGTGGTTGCCGTGATGCGCCAGAGCGGCCGCGCTCTGGCCGCGCTCAAGGCGGACATGACGGTCTATCCGCAGACCATGATCAATGTCCGCATGAACCGGCGCTTCGAAGTCAACGCATCCAAGCCGGTGATCCAGGCGCTGCACGAGGTCGAGGCTCAGCTCGGTTCCCATGGCCGGGTCGTGCTGCGTGCTTCCGGTACCGAACCGGTGGTGCGGGTGATGCTGGAAGGCAGCGACCGGTCCCTCATAGAACGCCTCGGCCAACACCTCGCCGAAACGGTACGCCGGGCCGCCGAGGAAGCAGCCTAGGAGGCGTTTCCTCCGGGCATGCCCAAAGGCCCCCAGGGGGCCGGGCCCGGCCTCGGTACGGGCGGGCGCCCTGCATTCCCGGCAAATTGCATTCTGCGCCAGTGCCCGGTAACATCCCGCCCGCTTCTGTCGTTTTGGTCCCGAATCTGAACAACAAGCGGAGAATTCCATGCGCCGTCCCGTGGTTGCGGGCAACTGGAAGATGAATGGTACGCAGGCTGAGGCGGCGGCGCTGGTGGGCGGAATCGAGCAGGGGCTTGCCGGGGTCCGGCACGCCGAACTGCTGGTCTGTCCCCCGTTTGTGCTTATTCCGGTCGTTGCCGAGTGGCTGGGCGGCAGCCGCATTGCCTGGGGTGGCCAGAATCTCAGTGCCCACAAGTCGGGCGCCTACACCGGCGAGGTTTCCGGTGCGATGCTGCGTGATTTCGGCTGCAGCCATGTCATTGTCGGGCACTCCGAGCGGCGTGCGCTCTACGGCGAGGGCGATGAAGTCGTGGCGGAGAAGTTCCGCGCAGCGCAGAATGTAGGGCTGGTTCCCATACTGTGTGTCGGCGAGACGCTGGCTGAACGCGAGGCTGGCGAGACCGAGGCGGTCATTGCCCGGCAGCTGGACGCGGTGGTCCATCTGGCCGGAGTTGCGGCGATGGACAGCGCAATCATCGCCTATGAACCGGTCTGGGCCATTGGTACGGGCAAGACCGCAACGCCGGCGCAGGCGCAGGCCGTGCATGCCTTCATCCGCCAGCGCCTGGCGCAGCTCAGTGCGACCGTCGCCGAGCGGTTGCGGATTCTCTACGGCGGCAGCGTCAAGGCGGCCAATGCGCAGGAACTGTTTGGCCAGCCGGACATCGATGGCGGACTGATCGGCGGCGCATCGCTCGACGCGGGGGAATTCCTCGCGATCTGCCGGGCCGCCGGCTGAGCCGGGATGTTGTCCGTGGGCGCAGCCGGGCGCGCCCGTTGAATTTCGTTACAGTGCGGTGAATGCGAACATGTTGAAAGAGCTGTTGCTGATCATCCATGTGCTGGTGGCAATCGCCATCATAGGCCTCGTGCTGCTGCAGCAGGGCAAGGGTGCCGATATCGGGGCTTCCTTCGGGAGCGGCGCTTCGCAGACCCTGTTCGGGGCACGTGGGTCTGCCACGTTCCTGAGCCGGCTCACCGCGGTGCTGGCGACGGTGTTTTTCATTACCAGTCTGTCATTGACGATCCTCGATGCCCATCAGGCGCGGCCGCAGAGCGTCACCCAGCAGGTGCCGGCAAGTTCGGTGCCGGCCGCGCCAGCTCCGGCGCCAGCTGCTCCGGCGCCAGCTGCTCCGGCGCCAGCTGCTCCGGCGCCAGCTGCTCCGGCGCCAGCTGCTCCGGCGCCAGCTGCTCCGGCG
>JAJYCY010000044.1:0-15239 GCA_021778035.1 Pseudomonadota bacterium | reverse complement strand
GCTCCGGCGCCAGCTGCTCCGGCGCCAGCTGCTCCGGCGCCAGCTGCTCCGGCGCCAGCTGCTCCGGCGCCAGCTGCTCCGGCGCCAGCTGCTCCGGCGTCGGGCGTACCGGCGGTGCCCGGCGGCAAGTAAGAGTGAGGATTGGAATTCCTGCCGAAGTGGTGAAATTGGTAGACACGCCGTCTTGAGGGGGCGGTGGCGTAAGCCGTGCGGGTTCGAGTCCCGCCTTCGGCACCATTCCATGCGGGACTGGTCGGGAAAATCCCGACCGTGAGGAGTGGTGAGTGGATCTTCCTCGGGAGGGTCCAGGATCACCCCTGCACAACATAACCATATGAAAATCATACTAATTACAGACAGCTTCGCTTGACTTCATCTGTATCGGGAGCCTAGACTCGCCGGCTAGGCGACGAGTGGCTGGCCCGGTCAGACCAGAACAAAGACCCCTGGGGTAGCTGATGCTGCAGAACTATCTCCCGATTCTGCTTTTCATCGTGATCGGCATCATGGTTGGTGTGATGCCCATGGTCATGGGGCGGTTGCTTGCACCCCACCGCCCTGACAGTGAGAAGCTGTCGCCCTACGAATGCGGGTTCGAGGCGTTCGGGGATTCGCGCACCAAATTTGACGTGCGCTACTATCTCGTGGCGATCCTGTTCATCATTTTTGATCTGGAGATCGCCTTTCTCTTTCCGTGGGCCGTAGTGCTGCGCCGGATCGGCGTTCACGGATTCCTGGCCATGATGCTTTTCCTCGGCATTCTCGTGATCGGGTTCATCTACGAGTGGCGAAAGGGAGCCCTGGAATGGGAATAGAGGGGGTCCTGGAAAGAGGCTGGATCACGACCTCGGCGGATAAGCTCATCAACTGGACGCGTACCGGTTCGCTGTGGCCCATGACGTTCGGGCTGGCGTGCTGTGCGGTCGAGATGATGCATGCTGGCGCCTCGCGCTACGATCTTGACCGCTTTGGTGTCATGTTCCGCCCGAGTCCACGCCAGTCAGACGTCATGATCGTGGCTGGCACGCTGGTGAACAAGATGGCGCCGGCCCTGCGCCGGGTGTATGACCAGATGGCCGAACCGCGCTGGGTCATCTCCATGGGCTCGTGCGCCAATGGCGGCGGCTATTACCATTATTCGTATTCTGTAGTGCGCGGATGTGACCGCATCGTGCCCGTCGACATCTATGTGCCCGGTTGTCCACCGACTGCCGAGGCCCTGCTGTACGGCATCATCCAGCTGCAGAACAAGATCAAGCGCACCAACACCATAGCCCGCTAGAACGCGACCGCTGAGAGCGAATTCATGAGCGAATCACTTAAGGCGCTCGCCGATCATGTCACCGAGAAATTCGGCGATGCCGTGGTGGCAGCGCATATGCCCGGCAGTGAACTCACGCTGGAGATCAGGAAAGAGCAGCTGCACCGGGTGTGTTCGGTGCTGGCCGGTAATCCGCTGTTTTCCTTCGAGCAGCTCATCGATCTGTGTGGCGTGGACTACCAGGGCTATGCCGCGGAATCGTCCCGCGGTCCCCGTACAGGTCCGCGCTTCGCAGTCGTGTACCACTTGCTGTCGGTATCCCGCAACCAGCGCCTGCGTCTGCGCGTGTTTGCCGATGACGATCTGCCGGTGGTCGATTCGGTGGTCGACATATGGAATTCAGCGAACTGGTATGAGCGCGAGGCGTTCGACCTGTTCGGGATCGTGTTTGACGGCCATCCCGACCTGCGCCGGATCCTGACCGACTATGGGTTCATCGGGCATCCGTTCCGCAAGGATTTTCCGCTGAGCGGACAGATCGAGATGCGCTACGACGCCGAACGCCGGCGTGTGATCTACCAGCCCGTATCGATAGAACCGCGTGTTCTGGTGCCGCGGGTAATCCGCGAGGAAGGCTATGGCGCCAGGGACAAGTAGCCGCTCCCGCGCGCATTGCGGCGGAGACCTGATCCGTGCCTGAGATCAGGAATTACACCATGAACTTCGGGCCGCAGCACCCCGCGGCCCATGGAGTTCTGCGGCTTGTGCTCGAACTCGACGGAGAGGTGATAGAGCGGGCCGATCCGCACATCGGGCTGCTCCATCGTGCCACCGAAAAACTTGCGGAAAGCAAGCCGTACAACCAGAGCATCGGCTACATGGACCGTCTTGATTACGTGTCCATGATGTGCAACGAGCATGGTTACGTGCTGGCCATGGAAAGGCTGCTTGGCGTCGAACCGCCGGTCCGCGCACAGTACATCCGTGTGATGTTCGACGAAATCACGCGCATTCTCAACCACCTTCTCTGGCTCGGATCCCACAGTCTGGATATCGGGGCAATGACAGTGTTTCTCTACTGTTTCCGCGAGCGTGAAGACCTGATGGACATGTATGAGGCGGTGTCGGGCGCGCGCATGCATGCCACGTACTATCGCGTCGGCGGAGTGTATCGCGACCTGCCGGACAGCATGCCGCAGTATCAGGCTTCCAAGTGGCACGACGCCGCGGACACAGACCGGCTGAACGCCAATCGCCGTGGTTCACTGCTCGATTTCATCTGGGATTTCACGGAACGTTTTCCGGCGCATGTCGATGAGTACGAGACTCTGCTGACGGACAACCGGATCTGGAAGCAGCGCACCGTCGGCATCGGCGTCGTTTCGCCGGAGCGGGCACTGCAGCTCGGATTTTCCGGGCCGATGCTGCGGGGCAGCGGTATCGAATGGGATCTGCGCAAGAAGCAGCCGTATGAGGTCTATGACCGGCTCGATTTCGACATACCGGTGGGGGTCAACGGCGACTGCTATGATCGTTATCTCGTGCGTATCGAGGAGATGCGCCAGTCAAACCGGCTCATACGCCAGTGCGTGGAGTGGCTGCGGCGCAATCCGGGCCCGGTAATCATCGAAAACCACAAACTGGTTCCGCCGGAGCGGGCGGTCATGAAGCATGACATGGAAGCCCTGATTCACCACTTCAAGCTGTTTAGCGAAGGCTTCTGTATTCCCCCGGGCGAGGCGTATGCGGCGATCGAGCATCCGAAGGGCGAGTTCGGCGTCTATCTGGTTTCGGATGGCGCCAATAAGCCGTTCCGTCTGAAGATCCGTGCCCCGGGCTTTGCCCATCTGGCGGCTCTCGACGAGATGGTGCGCGGGCACATGATCGCAGACGTGGTGGCGGTGATCGGAACCCAGGACATAGTTTTCGGCGAGATCGACCGTTGAGCACGACGTCTGGACAAATGCTGAGCAGCGAGTCGCGGGCGCTTATCGAGCGCGAAGCGGAGAAATATCCTGCGGAGCGCCGGGCATCCGCCGTCATGGCGGCGCTGAGCATTGCGCAGGAAGAGCACGGCTGGCTGAGCGAGCCGCTCATGGACTATGTTGCGCAGCTGCTTGGCATGCGTCCGATCGAAGTGTATGAGGTGGCGACCTTCTACACGATGTACAACCTCAAGCCCGTGGGCCGGCACGAGATCAGCGTGTGCACCAACATTTCGTGTATGCTGAACGGCGCTGGCCTGGTGGTGAAACATCTCGAAAACAGGCTCGGCATACGCATGGGTGAGACAACCGAGGACGGCCGCTTCACGCTCAAGGAAGCGGAGTGTCTGGCTGCCTGCGGCGGGGCGCCGATGTTCATGATCGGCAAGACGTACTATGAAAACCTGACGCCCGAGCGGATCGACGAGATCCTCGGCAGTCTGGAATAGCGGACCATGGCAAACGAAGTCTGTTTCCGCAACAACCATCTCGACCGGCCCTGGACGCTGGCAACCTACGCCGGCAGTGGCGGGTACGATGCCTGGAAGAATGTGCTGCGCGACAAGACGCCGGCCGAGGAGATCATCGCCGAGCTGAAGAAGGCGGTGCTGCGCGGGCGTGGAGGCGCCGGGTTTCCGACCGGACTGAAGTGGAGCTTCATGCCGCGTTCGGCACCAGGACAGAAGTACATCGTGTGCAATTCCGACGAGGGTGAGCCGGGCACGTTCAAGGACCGGGACATCCTGCGGTTCAATCCGCATGCAGTCATCGAGGGCATGGCCATCGCGGGCTACACCATCGGCGCGACAGTCGGCTACAACTACATGCGCGGCGAGTTTCATGAACCCTACGAGCGTTTCGAGGCGGCGCTGGCGGAGGCCCGCGCTGCCGGCCTTATCGGCCGCAATATCCTCGGATCCGGGGTTGATTTCGAGATCCACAGCCATCGGGGTGCCGGCGCGTATATCTGCGGAGAAGAGACCGCGCTGCTGGAATCCATCGAGGGCAAAAAGGGTCAGCCGCGGTTCAAGCCGCCGTTTCCGGCCAGCTACGGCCTGTTCGGCCGGCCAACGACAATCAACAATACCGAAACACTGGCGTCGGTGCCGTCAATCCTGCGCAACGGGGCGCAATGGTTTCTTGGTATCGGCAAGCCCAATAACGGCGGACCCAAGATCTTTTCCGTTTCCGGTCATGTGAATCGCCCCGGAAACTATGAAGTTCCGCTCGGAACGCCGTTTGCAAAGCTGCTGGAGATGGCCGGCGGCGTGCGCGGCGGTCGCAGGCTGAAAGCGGTCATCCCCGGGGGGTCTTCGGTGCCGGTAGTGCGCGGGGAAGTAATGATGGATCTCGACATGGATTATGACTCCCTGTCGAAGGCCGGCACGCTCCTCGGCGCGGGATCGGTGATCGTGATGGACGACACCACCTGCATGGTGCGGGCACTGGCGCGGATCTCGCATTTTTATTATGAGGAATCCTGCGGCCAGTGTACGCCGTGCCGCGAGGGGACGGGCTGGCTTGCGCGGGTGATCCAGCGCATCGAACAGGGTGACGGCCGTCCGGAGGATCTTGATCTGCTGGTCAGCATGGCGGGCAACATCGAGGGCCGCACGATCTGCGCGCTCGGCGACGCTGCCGCAATGCCGGTAGCGAGTTTCATCAAGAACTTCCGCGAGGAGTTCGAGTACCATGTAAGCCACCGCAGCTGCCTTGTGGCAGCGGCCTGATGGTGTCCGAAGAGGGGACGCCCAACAAACGAGCAGGACGCCAGACGGAACCAAGATGCTGCACCTAGAGATAGATGGCCGGAAAGTCGAGGTCAAGGAGGGATCCATGATCATCGAGGCCGCCGACGCCGCCGGAATCTACATTCCACGCTTCTGCTATCACCACAAACTTTCGGTGGCGGCGAACTGCCGCATGTGTCTCGTCGATGTCGAGAAGGTACCTAAGCCGCTGCCGGCTTGCGCTACTCCGGTCACGGAAGGCATGGTCGTGCGCACGCACTCGCCCAAGGCGGTCAGTGCCCAGAAAAGCGTGATGGAATTCCTGCTTATCAATCATCCTCTGGACTGTCCCATCTGTGACCAGGGCGGGGAATGTGACCTGCAGGACCTGTCGGTCGGTTACGGCCGCGATGTATCGCGTTTCGCGGAAAACAAACGCATCGTCATGGACCGGTACATCGGGCCGCTTATCGCCACCGAGATGACGCGCTGCATCCACTGCACCCGCTGCATCCGGTTCGGCGTGGAGATCGGCGGCATCAAGGAGATGGGCGCCACGGGACGCGGGGAGCACATGCGTGTCGGGACATACGTCGAGCGGTCCATTGACTCCGAGCTTTCCGGGAACATGATTGACCTGTGCCCGGTCGGGGCGCTTACTTCGCGTCCTTTCCGCTTCAAGGCGCGCAGCTGGGAACTCGGGAGCTTTCCGTCGGTGAGTCCGCACGACTGCGTGGGGTCGAACCTCACGGTGCAGGTGCGGCGCAACAGGGTCATGCGGGTGCTGCCGCGCGAAAACGAAGCGATCAACGAGATCTGGCTTTCGGACCGGGACCGCTTCAGCTATACGGCGCTTGATGCCGACGACCGTCTGCTGAAACCGATGATCCGCCAGAACGGAAGCCTGGTCGAGACCGACTGGCAGAGCGCGCTTGAGTTCGCCGCATCCGGCCTGCGCAGGGTGGTCGAGACTCATGGGGCGCAGGCGCTCGGGGCGCTGGCCTCGCCGATTTCGACGCTCGAGGAGTTTTTTCTGCTGCAGAAGCTGGTGCGGGCGCTTGGTTCGGGCAATGTCGATCACCGTCTGCGTTCGCGTGATTTCAGCGATGACGACCGGCAGACGCCGTTTCCGTGGCTCGGGCAGGAAATCGGCGAACTGGAATCCGCGGATGCGGTGCTGCTTGTCGGATCCAATATCCGCAAGGACCAGCCGCTCATTGCCCACCGCCTGCGCAAGGCATTCCGGGCCGGAGCGAAGATCGCGGCGGTCAATCCTGTTGACCATGAATTTACCTTCGATCTGCACGCGAAAGTGGTGGCAGGACCCGACGAGATGCTGCGGGCGCTGGCGCGCATCGCCGCCTCCCTGGCGCAGTCCGGCGGACATATCCTGCCCGATGCCGTGCTGAAGTGGATTCCGGACACCAGTGTGGCCGCCGGGGAGCAGGAAATCGCCGCAATGCTGGCCCATGCCCGCCGTCCGGCGCTGCTTCTCGGAAGCGTAGCCGAAAGCCATCCGCGTGCTGCTGACCTGAGGGCGCTGGCAGACCTCATAGCCGGATTCTGCGGCGCGCGGCTCGGGCGTCTGGCTGAAGGCAACAGTGCGGGTGGCTGGATCGCGGGGTGCGTGCCGCACCGTGGGGCCGCAGGCAGCGTGGCGACGACCGGACTCGATGCACACCGGATGCTGGCACAGCCGCGCCACGGCTACCTGGTTCTTGGCGCGGAGCCGGAACTGGACTGCTGGGACGGCGCCAGCGCCCGCCGCGCCCTGGGGTCCGCCGAGTTCGTGGCAGTGCTGTCGACCTACCAGGGTGCCGCGGCGGACTATGCGCATGTGGTGCTGCCGCTTGCGCCGTTTACCGAGACGTCCGGCACCTTCGTCAACTGTGAAGGGCGCTGGCAGAGTTTTGCGGGAGCGGTGGGTCCGGCCGGCGAAGCGCGCCCCGGATGGAAGATACTGCGGGTGCTTGCCAATGTACTCGGGCTGGAAGGTTTCGACTACAACTCGAGCGAGCAGGTACGCGATGAGGTGGCAAGAACTGCGGTGACGCCGTCGGCGAGACTGCGCAGCTGGAGCATCGGGGCGCCCCCCGAACCGCCCGACGGAATCGTGCGCATTGCCGAAGTTCCGCTGTATGTGACCGATCCCGTGGTGCGTCGTGCGACACCGCTGCAGCAGACCCGTGACAGTGCGCGTCCGCTGGCCCGTATCAATGTCGCAGAGGCGGAACGTCGGGGTCTCGCCGGGGCGTCAGCCGTGCGCGTCACCATGACCGGCAGCGAGGTCGTGCTCGGTCTTGCGATCGATCCGCGGGTGGCGGCCGGCTGCATCCTCATTCCGGGCGGATATGCCGAAACCGCGCCGCTCGGTGGCCAGGGACCGGTCACGGTAGCGGGGGTCGTGCAGTGAGCACGTGGTTCGTTTCTCTGTGGCAGGGCCTGCCGCCCTGGTCGCAGATCACCCTGCGCAGCCTTGGGGGCATCATCGCGATCCTGGTGCCGCTCATGGTTGCGGTTGCCTACCTTACCTTTGCCGAGCGCAAGATCATCGGCTACATGCAGGTACGCATCGGCCCAAACCGGGTGGGTCCGCGGGGCTGGCTCCAGCCGATCGCTGACGCCCTCAAGCTGCTTATGAAGGAAATTATCATTCCGACGAATGCGAACAAGTACCTGTTCGTGCTGGCGCCGGTGCTTTCCATCGGCCCCGCGCTTGTGGCGTGGGCCGTGATCCCGTTCACAAGCAGGCTGGTACTCGCCAACATCAATGCGAGTCTGCTGTTCGTGCTGGCCATGACCTCCATGGGAGTATACGGAATCGTCATAGCCGGATGGGCCTCTAATTCCAAATACGCCTTCCTCGGATCGATGCGCTCGGCCGCCCAGATCGTCGCCTACGAGATCGCCATGGGATTCGCGCTGGTCGGTGTGCTCATGGTAGCCGGCACGATCAATCTGCGCGAGATCGTGCTACGCCAGTCGGGGAATGTTTTCCACTGGTACATCTGGCCGCTGTTTCCCCTGTTTCTTGTCTATTTCATTTCCGGGGTGGCTGAAACCAACCGTTCGCCTTTCGACGTTGCGGAAGGCGAATCGGAGATTGTCGCCGGATTCCATGTCGAATATTCAGGCATGGCGTTCGCGGTCTTTTTCCTGGCCGAATACGCCAACATGATCCTGATTTCGGCGCTGACCGCGACCATGTTTCTCGGCGGATGGATGGCGCCGTTTGACGTGGCGCCGTTTACCTGGGTTCCGCCGCTGTTCTGGTTTCTGGCGAAGGTGTCCGTGCTGCTGTTTTTCTTTCTGTGGTTCCGTGCGACATTTCCACGTTACCGCTACGACCAGATCATGCGACTTGGCTGGAAGGTGCTTATCCCCGTGACGCTCGTCTGGATCACGCTGATCGGGGTGGTCATGTTCTTTACTCCATGGGGCCACCATTTCCGGTAGCCGCGCACGGGAGATCGAAGAATGAAAACGTTGAAGCAGTACTTCAAGAGCTTTCTGCTGGTCGAGCTGGTGCGCGGGCTATCGCTTACCGGCCGGCAGCTGTTCGCACGCAAGATCACCATTCAGTATCCGGACGAGCGTACTCCTTTGTCGCCGAGATTCCGGGGACTGCACGCCCTGCGGCGTTACCCGAACGGCGAGGAGCGCTGCATAGCCTGCAAGCTCTGCGAAGCCGTGTGCCCGGCACTGGCCATCACCATTGAATCCGACCAGCGTGCCGACGGTACGCGGCGGACCACGCGCTACGATATCGATCTGACCAAATGCATATTCTGCGGATTCTGCGAAGAATCTTGTCCGGTGGATTCGATCGTCGAAACCCGCGTGTTCGACTATCATGGCGAGCAGCGCGGTGACCTGTACTATACCAAGCCGATGCTTCTTGACGTCGGCGACCGGAACGAATATCAGATCGCGGCGGACCGCGCGGCTGATGCGCGCTACCGCTAGTTTTGCCGCAATCTGCCACGGGCTGCCGTGGCATCACGCCGTGCAGGGGAGAAAGCGGAAGGCAACATGACTTTCGGGCAATTCATATTCTATTTTTTTGCTGCCGTGCTGCTGTTTGCAGCCACCATGGTGATCACCATCCGCAACCCGGTGAAGGCGGCGCTGTTTCTGGTGCTCGCGTTTTTCAGCGCCGCCGGCCTGTGGGTGCTGCTCGAGGCAGAATTCCTGGCGATCGCGCTGGTACTGGTTTACGTCGGGGCGGTGATGGTGCTGTTCCTGTTTGTGGTGATGATGCTGGACGTCAACCTGGTGCGCCTGAGCGAGGGGTTCGGGGAATACCTGCCGATCGGTGGAATCGTGGCGGTGCTGATGGTGCTGGAAATGACAGTCATTCTCGGGTCGCGCCATTTCGGCCTGCAGCGTTTTCCGGCGCCCGCGGGTCATGCGGCGAACTACAGCAATACCCGCGAACTGGGAATGCAGCTTTATACAGTCTATGTCTATCCGTTCGAGTTAGCGGCGCTTGTGCTGCTCGTGGCCATAGTGGCCGCCATCGCGCTTACCCTGCGCAGGCGCGCGCGGACCAAATACCAGGATCCCTCCCTCCAGGTGCAGGTGCGCAGGCAGGACCGGGTGCGCATCGTGAAGATGGCGGCGGAGAAAAAGACGTGACCGGCCCTGGATTCCACGGCTTCCTGATGCCGGCCCCTTCTCTGGAGGCGCGATGATACCGCTTTCCAGCTATCTGATTCTGGGCGCAATGCTGTTTGCCATCAGCGTGGTCGGGATATTCCTGAATCGCAAGAACGTCGTGATCCTGCTGATGGCGATAGAACTCAACCTGCTGGCGGTTAACATGAATTTCATCGCCTTTTCGCATTTTCTCGGAGATGTGGCGGGCCAGGTATTCGTGTTTTTCATTCTTACCGTGGCTGCAGCAGAGTCGGCGATCGGCCTGGCGATACTGATCGTTCTGTTCCGCAACAGACACACGATAAACGTCGACGATCTCGACGAGCTCAAGGGCTGATTCCATGGTTGTCAACATGCAGGATGTGTATCTTGCCATACCGCTTTCCTGTCTCGCCGGGTCGGCCATAGCCGGATTAGCCGGATGGAAGATCGGGCGTATGGGCGCACATACCGTGGCCATACTGGGTGTAGGGGTCGCCTTTGCGCTGTCGCTTCTGGTCCTCCGGGACGTCGCAATTTACGGCCATGACTTCAACGGATCGGTGTATACCTGGGGAGTCAGCGGCGGCATCCCGATGGAGGTCGGTTTTCTTATCGATCCGCTCAGCGCGCTGATGATGGTGGTTGTCACATTCGTCTCGCTCATGGTCCATGTTTATACGATCGGGTACATGAGTGACGATCCGGGCTATCAGCGCTTTTTCAGCTACATATCGCTGTTCACGTTTTCGATGCTGATGCTGGTCATGGCAAACAACTTCCTGCAGCTGTTTTTCGGCTGGGAGGCGGTGGGGCTGGTTTCGTACCTGCTCATCGGATTCTGGTACACGCGCGAATCTGCCGTTACCGCGAGCATCAAGGCGTTTCTCGTCAACCGGGTCGGCGACGTCGGTTTCCTTCTGGGCATCGCGGCAATCTACAGGTATTTCGGCACCTTCGATTTCGGCGGGGTATTTGCGATCGCTCCCCAGATGTCGGCCACGACCATACAGGTGTTGCCAGGCGTGCAGTGGAGCGTGATCACGCTCATCTGCCTGCTGCTGTTTGTCGGAGCCATGGCGAAATCCGCCCAGGTGCCGCTGCACGTGTGGCTGCCTGATTCGATGGAAGGCCCCACGCCGATCTCCGCGCTGATTCATGCGGCCACCATGGTGACCGCCGGCATATTCATGGTGGCGCGGGCATCACCGCTGTTCGAGCTGTCGGATACGGCGCTGTCCGTGGTGCTCGTCATCGGATCGATAACGGCGCTGTTCATGGCGTTTCTCGGGGTGGTCCAGAACGACATCAAGCGTGTGATAGCCTATTCGACCCTGTCGCAGCTCGGTTACATGACCGTGGCGCTGGGCGTGTCGGCTTATTCGGCGGCGATTTTCCATCTTGTGACACACGCCTTCTTCAAGGCACTGCTGTTTCTGGCGGCCGGCTCCGTCATCATGGCCATGCATCATGAACAGGATCTGCGCAAGATGGGTGGCCTGCGCCGGTACATGCCCTGGACCCTGGCCACGGCATGGGTGGGATCTCTTGCTCTTGCCGGGTTCCCGCCGTTTTCCGGATTTTTTTCCAAAGACGCCATCATCGAGGCGGTCGGCAACTCCCATATCCCGGGTGCCGGATTCGCCTATTTTGCGGTGATGACGGGCGTGTTCGTGACCTCGCTGTACACGTTCCGGATGCTGTTTCTGGCATTCTACGGCGAGCCGCGCATGGACCCGCATACCCGCAAGCATCTGAAGGAATCTCCGGCGGTGGTGGTCGTTCCGCTTGTGCTGCTCGCGATTCCGGCGGCGGTCGCGGGCTGGTTTGGCCTCAAGCCGCTGCTGTTCGGGAAATTTTTTGGTACATCCATCGAAGTACTTCCGCAGCACGATGTGATCGGGGAGATGGCCCGACAGTTTGCGGGCAGCGGCCCGTTCATTGCCCACGGTCTGCAGTCAGCACCATTTCTGCTAGCCGTGCTCGGTTTTGCCACGGCCTGGTTTGCATACATCCGCTACCCGCATGTTCCCGGAGTGGTGAAGGAGAAGATCGGCCTGCTGTACACAATTCTGGTACACAAGTACGGGTTCGACGAGTTCTACCAGACGGTTTTCGTGTCCGGCGCCCAGTCCGCAGGCCGGATGCTGTGGAGGATCGGCGACGTCAAGATCATTGACGGGTTGATGGTGAACGGCACCGCACGTGTGATCCGGTGGGCGTCGGTGGTGGTGCGCCGCATCCAGTCCGGTTACATCTACCATTACGCATTTGCAATGATCATCGGGCTGTTTCTGCTCATGACATTTTTTCTGCATCGCTGATTCCGAGGACAGGACGCCGTATGTATTCCGCCCATGCCCTGAGTGTTGCCATATGGCTGCCGATAATCGGCGGCATCGCCGTGCTGATGACCGGAGGCGACAGCAATGCACACTGGGCGCGGCGGCTGAGCCTGCTGTTTTCGCTGGCGGCGTTCGCTGCGACGGTGCCGCTCTATTATGGTTTCGATCCGCACACCGCGAGCATGCAGTTTGTCGAGAACCATGCCTGGATTCCGGCATTCCACATCGATTATCACATCGGAATCGACGGGATATCGCTGCCGCTGGTGCTGCTGACCAGCTTTACCACCGTCATTGTCGTCGTCGCCGGCTGGGAGGTGATCCAGACGCGCGTAGCCCAGTACATGGCCGCTTTTCTTGTCATGGAGGGCCTGATGATCGGCGTATTTTCCTCCATGGATGCGATCCTGTTTTACGTGTTCTGGGAGGCCATGCTGATACCGATGTTCGTGATCATCGGTATCTGGGGCGGCCCGAACCGCGTGTATGCCACGGTCAAGTTCTTCCTCTACACGTTGCTTGGTTCGGTGCTCATGCTTGTTGCCCTGCTTTACCTCTATTTCAAGGGTGGCAGCAGCTTCGATATCCAGAGCTTCTATTCGATCAAGCTGAACATGACCGAACAGGTTCTCATTTTCTTCGCGTTTCTGCTCGCCTTCGCGGTCAAGGTGCCGATGTGGCCGGTCCATACGTGGCTGCCGGACGCGCATGTCGAGGCGCCGACAGGCGGATCGGTCGTGCTGGCTGCCATCATGCTCAAAATGGGGGCGTACGGATTTCTGCGGTTCACCCTGCCGATATTGCCCGATGCCAGCCACGCGCTGGCCGGGCTTATGGTCGCGCTGTCGCTCATTGCCATTGTCTACATCAGCCTCGTCGCCCTGGTGCAGGAGGACATGAAGAAGCTGATCGCCTATTCGTCGATCGCGCACATGGGATTCGTAACGCTCGGCTTCTTCATTTTCAATGCCCAGGGCATGGAAGGCGGACTCGTGGAAATGATTTCGCACGGGTTCGTGTCGGGAGCACTGTTTCTGTGTGTCGGCGTGCTCTATGACCGGATGCACACCCGACAGATCCGTGACTATGGCGGGGTCGCTGCGCGCATGCCGGTGTTCGCGTCGCTCATGATGCTGTTCGTGATGGCCAATGTCGGTCTCCCCGGAACGTCGGGGTTCGTCGGGGAATTCCTGGTGATCCTCGGAAGCTTCCAGGTAAACGGCTGGTACGCGGCGCTCGCCGCAACCATTCTCATCACCGGTGCTGCCTACACGCTGTGGCTGTACAAACGTGTGATATTCGGAAACATAGTCAGCAATCACGTGGCGGCGCTGCGGGACATCAATGTAAGGGAGTTTTCGTTCCTGGCGCTGCTAGCGGTTGCTGTGCTGGTGATGGGTCTGTGGCCGCGTCCGTTTCTCGAAGTGATGCACGTATCGGTGAATCATCTGCTGGTGGAGGCTTCTGCCAGCAAACTGTAAGCCAGGTGCAGGACAGCAGGATGCAGGGCACGGCCCTTGGCGTCTGGCTGGTGACCAGGACCGATCCGATGCCGGAAAGCATCGGGCGAATGCAGTCGGAAGCTGACTTATGAACGTTGCGGTACCGAACATTGCGGCCGGAGCGCCGGAGATATCCATCTTCGCGATGGCCTGCGTGATTCTGATCGTCGACCTTTTTCTGGACGATTCGAGCCGGTATGTGGGTTTTCTGCTGACGCTTGGCACGCTGGCTGGTACTGCAGTGCTCATCGTGCATGGATTTCATCATGCACCTGTCTATGCGTTCCATCACATGTTTGTCGCCGATGCGCTGTCGGACACTCTGGACCTGGCGATCTGCGGGCTCGGGTTTTTCGTGCTGGCGTACTCGCGCCGCTACCTCAAAGAGCGCGGGATATTCCAGGGCGAGTATTTCGTTCTGGCGCTCTTTGGCATCGGCGGGATGATGGTCATGACGTCGGCGGCGCATTTTCTCGTCCTGTATCTCGGTCTCGAGCTTATGGCGCTCAGCCAGTACGCGATGGTGGCGCTGCAGCGTGACTCATCGCGTGCGACCGAGGCATCGATGAAGTATTTCGTGCTGGGAGCGCTGGCGTCGGGCATGCTGCTTTATGGCATGTCCATGCTTTACGGAGTTACCGGAAGCCTCGACATCGAGACGGTAAGGCAGAAGATTGCCATGATTCCTGCGGGTAACGTGGTGCTGATTTTCGGCCTCGTGTTTATCGTGGTCGGCCTGGCATTCAAGCTCGGTGCGGTGCCGTTCCATATGTGGATTCCGGATGTGTACGACGGGGCACCGACTGCCGTGACGCTCTACGTTGCCACGATGCCCAAGATCGCGGCATTTGCCATCATCATGCGGTTGCTGGTGGGCGGGCTGCAGGGGCTCGCGGGAAGCTGGCATGAAATGCTCATGATCATGGCGGTGCTGTCGATGGCAATCGGCAATGTGATTGCCATAGCCCAGACCAATATCAAGCGCATGCTCGCCTATTCGGCGATATCGCACATGGGATTTTTCCTGCTGGGGATCATCAGTGCCGGGCCGGAGGGCTATGGGGCCGCGATGTTCTACATGCTGGTCTATGCTTCGATGAGTCTTGGCGCTTTCGGGATGGTCATCGTTATGTCGCGCGCCGGGTTCGAGGCAGACAATCTGGACGATTTCAAGGGATTAAACCAGCGCAGTCCCTGGCATGCATTCATGATGCTGCTGTTCATGTTTTCGATGGCCGGGATACCGCCGACAGCGGGGTTTTATGCAAAGCTGCTGGTGTTCCAGGCAATCGTCAATGCCGGATATGTGTGGCTGGCTGTGGTCGGCGTGCTGCTTTCCGTCGTCGGGGCATTCTACTATCTGCGAGTGATCAAGCTGATGTATTTTGATGCGCCGGCAGATACCAGCAAGCTGAAGATCGATGCGGATCTGCGTCTGATGATTGCTGTCAATGGCATCGCCATGATTGCCATCACGCCTTGGGTCGGGGCTCTCGTCAGTCTCTGCAGCCGGGCCATCCACTCCATGTCCTGAAGCGAGCCTGGTGTGCCGGGCTGAAATTCATCAGAATCCCTCGAATCGGGTCGTATTCCTGCGGATACCTGGATCCCCTCCGGTCTTTAATTGGCGGATTGTGATGCACAGGGCCGTAAAAATGTTGAAAACATGCCCATGAGCAAGGTAAACTGCGCGCTTCATGATGCGGGGTGGAGCAGTCTGGCAGCTCGTCGGGCTCATAACCCGAAGGTCGTAGGTTCAAATCCTACCCCCGCTACCA
>JAJYCY010000007.1:60625-70719 GCA_021778035.1 Pseudomonadota bacterium | reverse complement strand
GCGGGATCATTAACAATGCCGATCTGACCGTCTACGGGGGCGACAGCCTCTACTCCGGCGGCAGCGGCCTGACCAATAATGGCACGATCACCGTGACGGGGAACGCAACGCTCGGAACCGAGAACTCGAGCGCGGTCATGAACAACGGGATGATCTCCGTGGGGACCGCTGGGTCCGGCACATACGGCGGGACACCGCAGAGCGGGATGCTGACCCTCGACGCCGCCGGCAACAACGCCAATGACGGCAATATTAACCTGATGAGCGGCAGCGAGCTGTTGCTGGCGAGCAGGACAACGCTCCACAATAACGGAACACTCGCCTTGGGCGGCGGCATTGTCGGCGGAGCCGGGAGTCTTGATAACGGCGCCGGCGGCACGATCTCCGGTCCGGGCGCGATTGACACCCCGTTTACCAACAGCGCCGGGGTATTGCTGGTTGAGAACGGGACCCTCAATGTCGTCAACGGCTTCTCCAATGGCGGGGTGGTGGAGCTCTCTGGCCCGGGCGCCGACCTGGCTGGCGGGACCCTGACCAATACCGGCAACCTGCAGGGCAGCGGCAACGTCGGCAATGTCGTCAGCAATTCCTCCGGTACGATCGAGGCGCTGGGCGGCACCCTCACCCTGGGCGGTTCTGTCCAAAACGCCGGGCTCATGACCGCCTCGAACGGCAGTGAACTCTTGGTCTCCCAGGGGCTCGGGACCAATGCCGGTGTGATCAATCTCACCGGCGGGACCTTCGATAATAACAACCATGCCCTGAGTAACAACGGCCAGATCTCCGGTTACGGCACGCTACGTACCGGGGGCCTCACCAACAGCAACAGCGTGGTCTTGAGCGGCGGCACCACCACGGTCGATGGCAGCGTGACGAACGCTTCGGGGGCAAACCTCAAAGTCGCCTACAATCCGGTGATCTTCACCGGGGTGGTCACCAACAATGGCTCGGTCAAGATCACCGGAACGACCGTGACGTTTGCGGGAGGCTTCACCAACAACGGCGCCTACGTGAGCGACCCGGCGACCCAGGTGTTCACCAACCTTACCATTGGCACCACCGGCTATCTTGTCGGCGGAGCAGGAGACATCTGGCAGATCAGCGGCAATTTTGTGAACAACAGCACACAGAACACACTCTGGAACACCGCGGCATCGACCCTGGCCTTTACCAGCACCGGCGCACATACCTTTGACCTCGCGGGGAAAAACGACGGAGCCGTCTCGTCCGGCTATTCCGACAATTTCTCCTGGGGCGTGCTGGACCTGACGGGCACCACCGGGCAGCTGAGTCTTGGCACCGGCAACGCCAGCTTTACGGACGCGGTATATGTGCAGGGCCTGCTGGGTGCCGCGATATCGGGAGACACCATCACCAATATCGCCGGCAATGGTCTGGATCTCTATTACCTGACCTCGGACTCGAGCAATTCCTACCTGGGAGCCAAGACGTACGCGCTTTCGGGCGGCGGCTCACTCATTCCGGTCTCGTCAGTACCACTGCCGAAAACCATCTGGCTTTTTGGCTCCGGACTGCTCGGACTCGTCGCCATTGCCCGCCGCCGTGGAGGATCATTCCGAAGACAGGCCTGACGCGGCGGCCAGCCAGGCCGGTCCGGAAGATGGTACGGGTTCCGGGGCTCCTTCCTGCACGGCGCTGTTACGTCCGGACCGGTATGGAGGTACCGGTCCGGCGGCACCAGCCAGGGCGGAGCCTTCCCCTTTCATCGGGGGAAATCGTTTTCGAGCACAATCCGGTAGCGCGCCTCACCACCTGCAAGCCGGGCCAGCGCCTCATTGGCCCGGCTCATGGGGAAGGTTTCGATGACAGGCGCGATGCGGTGGCGGGCACAGAATTCGAGCATGGTCCGCAGGGCAGCGGGTGAACCGGTCATCGAGCCGGACAGGCTGCGTCCTCCCCCGATCAGGACCGTCGCCGGCAGGGCAACCGGAGCGGGCACGATGCCGACCAGGTCGAGGCGCCCCCTGGGTGCCAGGGTCTCGACATAACCCACCCAGTCCAGGTCAGCATCAGCAGTCGAAATGATGAAATCGAGCGAACCTGCCAGTTCGCGGATCCGGACTGTATCGAGTGAATCGACCACTCTGTGGGCACCCAGGCGCAGGCATTCCTTGTGCTTATCCCGGCTGGACGTGAAGGCCGTGACTTCGCAGCCCCATCTGGCGAGAAACTGCAGCGCCAGGTGACCGAGACCGCCGATACCAACAACGCCCACACGCTGCGTCGGCTTCACATCAAACTGGACCAGCGCGTTGAATACCGTGATGCCGGCGCAGAACAGCGGCCCGGCCCCGACGGCGTCCATCCCCTCGGGCAACGGCAGCGCCCATTCAGCCTGACATCGCACCTTGTCGGCAAAGCCTCCGTGCCGACCGACCAGGGTCTGCTCGGCATCCCCGCAGAAATTGTGGTTTCCGCTCATGCACTGCGGGCAAACCATGCAGCTGCCGCTGAACCAGCCAAGGCCCACCCGGTCTCCTGCCTTCAGATGCCGGACGCCAGCCCCGACCTGGCCGATCGTTCCGACGATCTCATGGCCAGGAACCAGCGGATACCTGCTGTCGCCCCATTCGTTGTTCACCATCGACAGGTCCGAATGGCAGAGGCCGCAGGCCAGAACATCGATCTCCACCTGCCCCGGACGCAGCGGACCGGGATCAAATTCGATGCGGGTCAGCCTGTCGCCGGCTTTCATCGCGGCATACGCCTGGATCATTCGATCGCTTTCCTTGCCGGCTGCCCTCCTGGCGACACCTCGTCAGTGACCCTTGACTGCACGCTTGAATGCCTTGCCACCCGCCTTGGCTGCGGAACCGATGGTCCGGCCGGCCTTGCGTGCATCGTGGGCGATCTCCTTGCCGACCTTCTTGGCCCCGTGGCCGATTTCCCTGGCAGCCTTGCCGGTCGCATGTCCAATCTGTTTTGCCACATGTTTGAGACTGTGCTGCGATGCGCTGGCAGCTGGCGTGCCAGCTGCGAACAGCATCGTGGCACAGAGACAGGCGCATGCCCCGGCAAATATATTTCGGAGAATCCGGTTTTGTTTCATGAATGCAACTCCTTGACGAATTGACACAGAAAAAACTGTATTTTGGTTACGTCCCGTCCGGACAGACAGATCATGCATCACAGCAATCCCGAACTCCTGCCGGACGGTCAGGTTTTCGAGATATACGGATTGCCACGGATATAGAACCGCAGCAGCCGCCTGGCCCACATACCCGCATAATCCACTCCGATGCGCGGCCTTTTCACGATGCGAAAGGGTTCGGAGGAAGACTGTGATGCGATATAAAGCTTGTCGCTGGTCAGATCGTGCGCATTGAGACGCAGGTCTATGCCCATTGCATTGCACAACAGCCCCGGTCCCTGCGTGCGCCCCCGGACGTTCTGGACCGGCTCCAGTGCCCGCAGCAGCACTGCCGAAGCGTGGCCGGCCGGTTCAGTAACGACGTTCATGCAGCAGTACATGCCGTAGATCAGATATACGTACGCGTGGCCCGGAGGCCCGAACATGACACGTGTGCGGGCAGTCTGGCCCCGGGCCGAATGCGCCGCCAGATCATGGGGTCCCAGATAGGCCTCTACCTCGACGATCCTGCCGATACGTTCGACACCGCGCTGTTTGTGGATCAGGAACGTTCCGAGCAGGCCCTGGGCGACAACGACGGTATCCCTGGCGTAAAACGCACGACCGAGTCTTCGCATGAAAACCAATACTATAATGGAACATGCCGCGCTTTCCAGACCGCGGATTCGGCCAGATCAGACCTAATTATGACGCCGCAAAATCCGCGAGCACAGCCGCTTGCCGGATGGCCGCAGCAGGACGAAACAGGGACCGGAGATGGCCGATCCGCATGGCGGTTCGCCCGCCGAAGCGGTGTAATGCTATGATGAAACTTCCCGGGAGCTGGCCCTACAGAGGCGCTTTCGGACAGCACTGCGGGATATCGACGGCGTGTGCCGTCGGTCATTGAACCATGCGCACCCGGGCAGTCGGCGCTCCGGTGCTGCCTGACAGCAAAAGGGGGCCGAGGAGGCATGCTGAGCTTGAAGGACAGGGTGGTGGTTATTACCGGCGCAGTCGGCAATCTTGGTCGCGCTGTCGCGAAAGCGGTGCAGCCACTGGACGCCCACATGGTCCTGGTCGACCGGTCGGCGGACCGGCTGCAGGAAGTCTACGGTGATCTTGCCGGCAACACAGCACACTGGCTTGCCGATGGCGTGAACATGACCGACCCGAAAGCCGTCAACACGCTGATGGCGGAAGTACACAGCCGGTACGGTCGGCTGGACGGGCTCGTGAATACGGTTGGCGGTTTCCGCGGAGGCAAACCGGTACACAACACCGATGTCGCGGACTGGGACTGTCTGTTTGACATCAACGTCCGCACCGCACTCAATGCCTGTCATGCAGCCGTGCCCTACATGATCCAGACCCGTCACGGGCGCATCGTCAATGTGGCTAGCCGCAATGCCTTCCAGGGCAGCGCCAACTACGCCGCCTACAGCGCCGCCAAGGCCGCAGTAGTACGGCTGACCGAGAGCATGGCCGGGGAACTCGGCGCGCGCGGTATCACGGTCAATTGCGTCGTGCCCGGCACCCTCGACACCCCGCAGAACCGCGACGCCATGCCCAAGGCGGACTTCTCTTCCTGGGTGCCTCCGGGCGATGTTGCCAACGTGATCGTGTTCCTGCTGTCAGACGAAGCCAGATCGGTCACCGGCGCAGCGATACCGGTCTACGGGCACAGCTAGGCTCTGCCCCGGAAATACCCCGCCTCTGATCCGACGCGGGCCCGGCGATATGCCTCCTGCGGGCGATCACAGGACGCGCGGCGGCGCCAATTCGCCGGACGGGTGTCTCTCATCCCAGGATCACGGCAATCAGGCCTTGCGGTAGACCTCTGCCCCGTTTCCCAGGAACTCCTGCGCCTTCTGCTCCAGACCCTTGCTGATCGCTTCCTGTTCCGGAAGCCCTTCAGCCCTGGCAAAGGCCCGGACTTCCTGCGTGATCTTCATGGAACAGAAGTGCGGGCCGCACATGCTGCAGAAGTGGGCGAGCTTGGCTCCCTCCTGCGGAAGCGTCTCGTCGTGGAACTGGTGTGCCTTGTCCGGATCGAGGCTGAGATTGAACTGGTCCAGCCAGCGGAACTCGAAGCGCGCCTTGGACAGGGCGTTGTCCCGCAACTGCGTGCCGGCAAACCCCTTGGCCAGGTCGGCGGCATGCGCGGCAATCCGGTAGGCAATGATTCCATCGCGCACGTCCTGCTTGTCTGGCAGGCCAAGATGCTCTTTCGGCGTGACATAACACAGCATGGCCGTACCGTACCATCCGATCTGGGCAGCACCGATGGCGGAGGTGATGTGATCGTAGCCAGGAGCAATGTCGGTGGTGAGCGGCCCCAGGGTATAGAAAGGCGCCTCGAAGCAGTCGCGCAGCTCCCTGTCCATGTTTTCCCTGATGAGCTGCATCGGGACATGGCCCGGCCCCTCTATCATGACCTGGACATCATGTCGCCACGCCAGACGGGTCAGTTCCCCGAGCGTCTCGAGTTCGGCGAACTGCGCGCGGTCATTGGCGTCGGCAATCGAACCGGGCCGCAGCCCGTCGCCGAGCGAAAACGACACGTCATAGGCCTCCATGATCTCGCAGATATCCTCGAAATGCGTATGGAGAAAGTTCTCCCTGTGATGCGCCAGACACCACTTGGCCATGATCGAGCCGCCGCGCGACACGATGCCCGTGACGCGCCCGGCGGTGAGCGGAATGTAGGCGAGACGCACACCCGCATGGATGGTGAAGTAGTCGACTCCCTGCTCGGCCTGCTCGACCAGGGTATCGCGGAACAGCTCCCAGCTCAGCTCTTCGGCGCGTCCGCCGACTTTCTCGAGCGCCTGGTAAACCGGCACGGTTCCGATCGGCACCGGCGCGTTGCGCACGATCCACTCGCGGGTTTCGTGGATATTCCTGCCGGTGGAGAGGTCCATGAGGGTATCTCCGCCCCAGCGCACCGACCAGACCATTTTCTCCACTTCGTCGGCGATGCCGGAAACCACCGCGGAGTTGCCGATATTGGTGTTGATCTTTACCCGGAAATTGCGCCCGATGATCATCGGTTCGAGCTCGGGGTGGTTGATATTGGCCGGAATGATCGCCCGGCCCCGGGCCACCTCCGAGCGCACGAATTCCGGCGTAATGACAGGCTCAAGCTCGGCACCCAAGGCTGCCCCCGGATGCTGCCGCAGGAGCACCGCATAGCGCGGATCCTCACGCAGCTCGGCAATCCGCAGTGACTCGCGGAGGGCGACGTACTCCATTTCCGGTGTGATGATCCCTTTGCGGGCATAGTACATCTGCGTCACGCGAGCACCTGCCTTCGCGCGTCTCGGTGCGTGGACATGCGTAAACCGCAACCCCTCCAGTGCCGGGTCGCGCAGCCGCATGCGCCCGTATTCAGATGAGGGGCCCGGAAGGATCTCGGTGTCGCCACGCCGCTCTATCCACGGTGCGCGCAGCGCTGGCAATCCGGCAAGCAGATCGATATGCGCCGCCGGGTCGGTGTACGGTCCGGAGGTGTCGTAAACCGGGATCGGCGGATTGTCCTCTTCACCGCCGGCAGCAGGCGTCGGGGTCTGAATGACTTCCCGCATGCCCACACGCACGTCCGGACTGCTGCCGGTAACAAAGACCTTGCGGGATGAGGGATATGGCCGGACTGCTTCCTGTGACAGGCGCGCCGTCCGGTTGATGAAATCCTGCGGAATTGAGCCCATGGGTTCTGTCCTGTGACCCGGCAGGCTGGGAGGGGAGACGGCGTGGGCTGCATGCTTCCCTACGCCGGCACGATCCGGGTCAGGTTCGAAGGGTATTTCTCAGCCCGCCGTATGCGGGCACCCCCAGCAAACTCATCAACGCTAACGGATTCCCTGGTTGAATGCAAGAACGAGGTTGCGCAAGGACGGCAAACTGCTTAACCTAGGCGGCGCATGCAGTGTCATGCGCTCCGCAGGAAATTCACATGTCACCCCTGAACCTTGAATTGGCCCGACACAACATGGTCGAATCCCAGGTGCGCACCTGGGACGTACTCGATCCCCGGATCATCGAACTGCTGGCGCGCGCGCCACGCGACCGGTTTGTACCTGAACAGCTCCGCAGCCTGGCCTACGCCGACATGAGTCTGCCGCTCGGCCGCGGGCAGATAATGATGCCTCCGAAGCTGGAGGCGCGCCTGCTTCAGGCACTTGAAATCGGCCGTGGCGACCGGATCCTGGAGATCGGCACCGGCAGCGGCTTTATGACCTGGCTGCTTGCCTCGCTTGGAGGCCAGGTATTCAGTGTCGAGATCATGCCGGAATTCAAGATGAACGCGGCGGCAAGGGTTGCGGCCCTGGGCATCACCAACGCGACATTCGAAATCGGGGACGGATCACGGGGATGGGCCCGCCATCAGCCGTACGATGCGATTCTGCTGACCGGATCAGTGCCCGAGCTGCCGGACGCATTTCGCGGCAGCCTCGCCGACGGCGGACGCCTGGTTGCGGTCGTAGGCAAACCGCCGGTCATGGAAGCAATGCTGGTGCGCCGCACCGGACGGGAGAGCTTCACAACGTATTCGCTGTTCGAAACGGTCCTGCCACCGCTCATCAATGCCCGGGAACCCGAGCAATTCCGGTTCTAGCGGAAGCGGATCCTGGATCAGGGTGTCATGCGGATACTCAGTGTGCGGGAACTCAAGGCACGCCTGGACGCACCGGCCGGCAGACCCCAGCTGCTCGATGTGCGTGAACCGTGGGAAGTGCATCTGTGCATGATCGCGGATTCACTTCACATTCCGATGGATCAGGTACCCGCACGGCTTCCGGAGCTCGACCGGTCACGGCAGACCGTGGTCATCTGTCATCACGGCATCCGCAGCAGTCATGTTGCGCGTCTGCTGGAATATTACGGTTTCACGGAAGTCTTCAATCTGACCGGAGGCATCGATGCCTGGGCGCGCGAAATCGATCCCGGCATGACGACATACTGACCACAGACACCGCCGCGGCAATCAGCCGCGGAACAGCTCCAGCGGGAGGGGACGCCAGCCTGGCCGGCGTCGATCCTGCCCCGCCGCAGCCCGGCCGCCGATCCCGACAGGACCCGTTGTCACCCGGCCATGGAGACACTATTCTGTCGGGATATTTATGCCGTACGGACCAGACTGCCATGCAGCTCTTTCCCGCCGCACCGGGTTTCGACGATCCGCTCGGAATGCTGCAAGCCTGTCACACGCGCATTCTCAGGCAATGTGATTCCCTGATTCTCCTGGCCCGGCACCTCGCGGACCGGGGTGTGACCGGCGAGGCGCACGAGACCGCACGCCAGGTGCACCGGTATTTCACCACGGCCGGCAGGCACCACCATGAAGATGAGGAAGTTGATCTGTTTCCGCTGCTGCTGGGTGCCAGCCCCGGGCTGGCGGATGTCATTGCGGCACTGCAGCATGACCACCGCGGAATGGAACAGCTCTGGAGCCAGATCGAACCGCTGCTGGCCGGGATCACGCCGGCCGTCGACCCGGAAATGCTTACCCGCCGCGCGCTGGAATTCCGCGCCACCTATGCGGCCCATATCGAACATGAAAATACCAAGATCCTGCCAGAAGCCAGATCCGTTCTGTCCAGCCACCAGATAAGCGATCTCGGGGCAAACATGGCGCGCCGCCGCGGCGTCAGGCTGTAAGCAGCGGTTCGATCAAAGAAAGCGTGCGCTGCAACGCGCCGCGGTTTTCCTCCACCATCCTGCGGCCGGCCTCCCCGGTGCTGAACCGCAGCTCGGCATTTTCCAGGTAGGTGGCAACAGCAGCGCCCATTTCCACGCTGTCGCGCACCCTCCGGCCGGCACCGCGCTCTACCACGAGCCGGGCGATTTCCGTGAAATTGAACATGTGTGGACCGAATACCACCGCCACACCTGCTGCTGCCGGTTCCAGCAGGTTGTGTCCGCCAGTGGGCACGAGGCTGCCACCGACAAAGGCCACATCTGCTGCCGCATAAAGCAGCGCCAGCTCCCCCATGGTATCACCGACCAGGATGGCGGTTGCGGGCGACAGGACGGCCTCCCGGTCGCTGCGCAGCGCAACCGGCAGTCCTGTGCGACGACACAGCCTGGCCACCTGCGCAAAGCGCTCCGGGTGCCGTGGTACGAGCACAAGGAGCAGCTCGGGAAACCGCCCCCGCAGCTCGATGAACCGGGTGAGCACCATCTCATCCTCGCCTTCGCGCGTACTGGCAGCTATCCATACCGCGCGCTGCGCACCCCACTGCCGGCGAAGCGCCTGCGCCTCTTCCCGCAGGCTGGCAGGCAGATGGATCTCGAACTTCATGCTTCCCGTCACCGCGATGCGCCGCACTTCGGCTCCGAGGCGCTGCAGCCGTGCAGCATCTGCCTGCGTCTGGGCGGCGAACACGCTGACGTCCGCGAGCGTGGCGCGCGCGAGGCGGCTGAAGCGCAGGTAGCGATGCATGGACTTTTCCGACATGCGCACGTTGGCGACCACGACGGGTATGTGGTGCGCGGCACAGGCACGGAACAGGTTGGGCCACAGCTCGGTTTCCATGACCAGCGCGATCCGCGGCTGCGTGCGCGTCAGAAAACGCGCCACGGCAGACGGCAAGTCATAAGGCAGATAGCAGTGCGCCACGCGCGCACCAAACAGTTTGTGTACCTGCGCAGATCCGGTGGGAGTCATCGTCGTGACCAGAATGTGCTGTCCTGGAAAACGCTGCTCCAGCGCCACCACCAGCGGAACCGCCGCGCGCACTTCACCCACGGACACGGCATGCACCCAGAGTGTCCCGGCGGGGAGCCGCGCGACGCGGCCAAACCGCTCGCTCCAGCGGTGCCAGTACCCACGGTTGCGCAGCCCACGGATCAGCAGCCGGACCAGCACCGCCGGAACAAGCAGATAGAGCAGCAGCGAGTAGATCTTTCTTGTCATGTCCGTTCTGCGCGGGGACGCGCAGGCCGGCGGTGGCCGCACACGCGGCGGCGGCCTTCCGAACCGGGCGGCGGGCGTCCCTCC
>JAJYCY010000007.1:0-60525 GCA_021778035.1 Pseudomonadota bacterium | reverse complement strand
CTCCCTGGCGATCCGCTGCCTCCCGGCTGCCGGGCACCACAACCCGGCAGTCGCGCTACTGTCGCCGCCGGTCATTCATCCGACTTGAGAACATACACCGCCCCACAGTACGGGCAGCGGGCTTCGCGGCTTTCTTCGAGTGGAAGATATATCCGCGGGTGCGAATTCCACAGACTCATGCCGTCCATCGGACAATGCATGGGCAAGTCAGCCCGGGTGACCTCATAGCGGCTCTGCGCATTGGCCAGGATTTCCTTAGGGCCAGTTACCCTGCGTGCGGCACCGGCACCATGCATTTCCGCCATCGTTCTGCCCTCAGCCATCCACGACCGCCTGCCATTCCGGGAAGGCTGCGCGTCGCCCGTGCACCTGATCGAAATAAAGCGCCTGCAGCCGCTCGGTGACCGGACCGCGGCTTCCGGAACCGATAGCGCGGCCATCAAGTTCGCGGATAGGCGTGACCTCGGCGGCAGTGCCCGTGAAAAAAGCCTCATCCGCAATGTACACTTCATCACGCGTGATGCGTTTTTCCCGCACCGGCACGCCTATTTCTGCGGCAAGCCTGATGATCGTGTCGCGCGTGATGCCATCGAGGGCAGACGTCAGTTCCGGCGTGAACAGCGCCCCATCCCGAACTATGAACACATTTTCGCCACTGCCTTCCGATACAAAGCCTTCGGTATCCAGGAGCAGCGCTTCGTCGGCACCTGAAGAAATTGCTTCCCGCAGCGCCAGCATGGAATTCATATAGTTGCCATTGGCCTTGGCACGGCACATGGCGATGTTCACGTGATGGCGGTTATAGGAAGATGTGCGGACCTTGATGCCCTTTTTCTGTCCTTCGTCTCCGAGGTAGGCTCCCCACGTCCAGGCAGCGACGATCACATGCACCCGCAGATTGTCAGCGCGCAGCCCCATTCCCTCCGATCCGTAAAAGCACATCGGACGTATATAGGCTGACTCGAGATGATTCTCCCGCACCACGGCGCGCACCGCGGAGTTGAGCGCGGACCGGTCATAGGGCATGGTCATGGCGAGGATGTGGGCAGAGCGGAACAGGCGGTCTATGTGCGCATCAAGACGGAAGACGGCGGTTCCGCGCGCAGTCTTGTAGGCCCGTATTCCCTCGAATATGCCCATGCCGTAGTGCAGGGTATGGGTCAGCACGTGGGTTGTCGCCTCGCGCCAGGGCACGAGTTTGCCGTCATACCAGATGACGCCATCACGGTCAGCCATGGACATCTGATTCTTTCTCCTTCCAGATCTAGACAACCACCGGGCGCGGCTGGCCGGACGATGGACCGGATTCCATCGTGGCACGCCATAGCCGCGCAACCTGTTCCGGGAAATCCCCGACTTCGCTGGGCGCAACCAGGGCCTTGCGCTCCAGAAGCTTGAGGCGGTGCTCGGCGGAGAGGTAGCGGCCATAGGCTGTGGCCAACACCTTTGCGTCGCGCACGGCAACCACACCGGCACTGGCCAGGGCCTCCAGCAGACGGATGTTGTCCCGGTAAGCAACCAGTCCGGGAACGTCGTGCGCCCGCCAGAGGACCCAGTATTGCACCATAAATTCTATATCAATCATACCGCCCGGGTCCTGTTTCAGTTCGAACCGGCCTTCCGCATCCTTTGTTGTGGACTCACGCATACGGGTACGCATGGCCACGATTTCCTCCCGCAGGCTGGCAGGATCGCGTTTCATGCACAGCACATCCCGACGTACGGCCTCGAAAGCCCGGCAGACCTGCTCGTCGCCGGCCACGGGACGCGCGCGCACCAGCGCCTGGTGTTCCCAGGTCCACGCCTCGTCAAGCTGATAGTGCCGATAGGCATCCAGATTGGTTACGAGCAGGCCGCTGCCTCCGCTCGGACGCAGGCGCACGTCGATCGGGTACACGATTCCGGATGAAGTGCGGGTGGATATCATATGGATCAGCCGCTGGGTGAGGCGCATGAAATAGACCTCGTTGGCCAGCGGCCGGTCACCGTCGGTCATGGCCCCGTCCTCGCAGGCTTCGTAAAGAAATACCAGATCGAGGTCGGAACCGTAACCAAGCTCGCGGCTGCCGAGCTTGCCATACGCGATCGCCGCGAATCCCGGGTGCATCACGGTGTTGGCACCGGGGCATACCGGGTGGCCGTGCCGCACGGCAAGGCTTGCGCCAGCGAGCAGCAGCGCTTCACTGATGACGCATTCGGCGATATCCGCAAGACGCGCACTTACCACTTCGACTCCCAGCCCCGGCCCCATATCCGCCGCGGCCACGCGCAGCACCAGACTGTGATGGAATTCCCGCAGGACATTCATCTGCCCCTCGAGGTCGTCCGCGGCACGCTCCGCCAGGCGTGCCTGCAGCGCAGCACGCATTTGTGCGGGCGCGGGCAGCGCATACAGACTTGCCGGATCAATGAGCTCGTCGAGAAGGATGGGGTGCTGGCTGATCCAGCCCGCGATCCAGGCACTGGCAGCGCACAGACTGACGAGCTGCATACGTGCCGCCGGGTTTTCGATCAGCAGCGACAGATAGGCCGGACGGCGTGCGATGGATTCGATGAGCCCCACCACCCGTGCCAGCGTCGTCTCGGGGTCAGCACTGAGGCCGGCCGCGTGCAGCATCTGCGGCATCAGCCGGTCCATGCGCGCACGACCCTCTGCCGATAGCTCCACGAGCTGCCGGCTATCGCGAAAACCGCGCAGAATCTCAAGCACGGCGGCCGGGTCACGGAAGCCGCCGTCGGACAGACGCTGCGTGGCGGCACTGTCATCGGCCGCCGCAAGCCACACCTCCGCCATGTCCTGGCCATCCTGCCCCCCTGCGTCACCGGGAGCAGCAAATATTTCCTGGAAATATCCGTGCACCGCGCGCATATGGCGCTGCAGTGCCGCGTGGAAATCGTCCCACCCGCCGAATCCCATGGCAGCTGCCAGACGCAGCTGCGCTGGCGCATGTTCCGGCAACACGTGCGTCTGGCGGTCATCAGCCATCTGCAGGCGGTTCTCGCTGCGACGCAGAAACACGTAGGCGGCATCGAGATCGGCCACCGCCTGCGGACTGAGATCGCCCCGCCGTCCGAGCACTGCCAGGATCTTCCTGATGGAACGGTCCCTCAGCGCCGTCTCACGGCCGCCGCGCACCAGCTGGAACGCCTGGCCGATGAACTCGACCTCCCTGATTCCTCCGGGGCCCAGCTTGATGTTGTGCTCGATTCCCTTGCGCAGCAGTTCGCTTTCAATCATGCCCTTGAGCGACCGGATCGAGTCGAATGTGCTGTAATCGAGATAACGCCGGTACACAAATGGCTGCAGCCGCTTCAGCAGGGCGGATCCGGCCGCGCGGTCACCCGCAACCTGGCGCGCCTTGATAAGCGCGTAACGCTCCCATTCGCGACCATGGGACTGGTAATACTGCTCCATGGCCCCGAATGACATGGCGAGCGGTCCGCTCGCACCGAAAGGACGCAGGCGCATGTCCACCCGGAACACGATTCCCTCCGCCGTGGTGTCACCAAGGACACCGATCAGCCTGCGCCCCAGTTGCTCGAAAAATTCTCCGTTGCTGAGCGACTCTCCGCCCGACGTCCCGCCGTCCGAGGTGTAGGCAAAAACCAGGTCGATGTCAGACGAAAAATTGAGCTCTTCCCCTCCCAGCTTGCCCATGCCGAGCACGACCAGGGAGGCTGCGCTTCCGTCTGGCGCCAGGGGATGACCATGGCGCACCGCCGACCAGGCGAACAGGCGTGACAGCGCGGCTTCGAGACAGGCACCGGCGAACGCCGACAGCTCGGCCATCACCTCGTCGAGTTCGGCCCAGCCGGCGAGATCGCGCCAGGCAATCCGCAGCATCTCCCGGCGGCGCACGCGGCGCAGCGCCGACTTGAGCGAAGCTTCATCCGCCGTCTCCGAGACCAGCGTATCCAGACGTACGGCGAGATCCTGGCTGGCATAGGTGCGGAAAAGGTCTCCGCTCGCCACGAGGTCTTCCACGAGCGCGGGATGGGCAATTGAGACGCGGGCGACAAAGTCGCTTGCCGCCCAGACGCGCGGGAGTGACGGGAGGCGGGCCGCTACCGCTTCCGCCGCGGAGCGGTCCAGGCCCGCGGCAAGACAATAGTCCGCCCACAGGGTCTGGATACGCGAGCGGGTGGGCACGTCAAACCCGGCCAGTCCCGGTTCGAAGGCATCTGGTACATCGACCATCGCCGGCCCGTACTTATATACTGGCTGCGGCAGAGACTACGGCCCGGCGCCGATTTCCGGCTTGGGCAGAATCCGGGCCTGCAGGAGACGAACCATGATACCGCTGGTTGAAGCGCCAATTGAACAGTACTGCAGGGAACATTCCACTGCACCCTCCGCGCTGCTCCAGGAACTGGAAGCATACACGATTGCCCATTGCGCTCAATCCCAGATGCTTACCGGACCCGTGGAAGGCGCACTGCTTCGCCTGCTGGTGCAGCTGACCGGTGCGCGTCGCATCCTGGAGCTTGGAATGTTCACCGGCTATTCGGCCCTGAGCATGGCTGAGGCGCTTCCTGCAGACGGCAAGATCCTGTCCTGCGACGTCGACCCGCAGACCACAGCCATCGCCCGGTCATTTTTCGACCGCAGCCCGCATGGAGGAAAAATAGAGATACGTCTGGGTCCGGCGCTCGATACGCTTGCCGCGCTGGAAAGCGGACGCGAGTTCGACCTGGTATTCATGGATGCTGACAAGGAAAACTACATCGCCTACTACGACGCGGTTCTGCCGCGGCTGCGGCCCGGAGGACTGGTGATTGCCGACAATGTGCTGTGGTCCGGCGCGGTCCTTCATCCGCAGCAGCAGAGCGACCACGCCATCGTGGCGTTCAATACCCATGTACAGCTCGACCCCCGGGTCGAGAACGTGATGCTGTCAGTGCGGGACGGGGTGATGCTCGCAAGGAAGCGCTGACAGCCGCCAATTTTGCGGGGAGAAATTATTTCGCCTGCGGGCGCCCCAGACGAAAAGGCCCCGCCATGGGCGGGGCCTTTCGCATACCCGGGTCAGCGGGATGGTTACATCATACCGTCCATGCCACCCATGCCGCCCATGCCACCGCCCATGCCGCCACCCGAGGCAGCCTTCTCTTCCTGCGGAAGCTCGGCCACCATGGCCTCGGTGGTAATCATCAGGCCCGCCACACTCGCTGCGTTCTGCAGCGCCGTGCGGGTCACCTTGGTCGGGTCAAGAATGCCCATGCTCAGCATGTCACCGTACTCACCGGTCGCGGCGTTGAAACCGAAGCTGCCCTTGCCTTCCAGAACCTTGTGCAGCACAACCGATCCTTCGCTTCCGGCGTTCTCCACGATCTGACGCAGTGGCTCTTCCATTGCGCGCAGCGCGATCTGGATGCCCACGTCCTGGTCATGGTTGTCGCCCTTCAGCTGCCTGGCCGAGCTGATCGCCCGCACCAGAGCTACGCCACCACCAGGGACAACCCCCTCTTCAACTGCGGCACGGGTCGCATGCAGGGCATCTTCGACGCGGGCCTTCTTCTCCTTCATTTCGACTTCGGTCGCGGCACCCACCTTGATCAGGGCCACACCGCCCGCAAGCTTCGCTACCCGCTCCTGCATCTTTTCCTTGTCGTAATCCGAGGTTGCCTCTTCGATCTGCGCCCGGATCTGCTTGACACGGGCCTCGATGTCCTTCGGATTGCCGGCACCATCAATGAGGGTCGAGTTTTCCTTGGTGATCTGGACCCGCTTGGCGGAACCGAGAACGCTGGTATCGGCTTTCTCGAGGCTCATTCCGAGCTCTTCGGAAATCACGGTGCCACCCGTCAGGATGGCAATATCCTGCAGCATCGCCTTGCGCCGGTCGCCGAACCCGGGCGCCTTGACTGCGCACACCTTCAGGATGCCGCGGATGTTGTTGACCACGAGGGTCGCAAGGGCTTCGCCTTCCACATCTTCAGCAATGATCATGAGCGGCCTGCCACCCTTGGCAACCCCCTCGAGGATCGGGAGCAGCTCGCGGATGTTCGAGATCTTCTTGTCGTAGATCAGGATGGACGGATTCTCGAGCTCCGTGCTCATCGTATCCTGCTTGTTGATGAAGTATGGCGACAGGTAGCCACGGTCGAACTGCATGCCTTCGACAATCTCCAGCTCGTTGTCGAGACCAGAACCTTCCTCTACCGTGATCACGCCTTCCTTGCCGACCTTATCCATTGCTTCGGCAATGATCTTGCCGATCGCCTCATCGGCATTGGCGGAAATCGTTCCGACCTGGGCGATCTCCTTGTGGTCCGAGCAGGGCCGGGAAAGTTTCTTCAGTGCATCTACCGCAGAGGTGACAGCCTTGTCGATTCCGCGCTTGAGATCCATGGGATTCATGCCTGCTGCAACCGACTTCAGGCCTTCACGCAGGATTGCCTGGGCCAGCACGGTGGCAGTGGTGGTGCCGTCACCAGCGACATCGGAAGTCTGCGATGCGACCTCCTTCACCATCTGCGCTCCCATGTTCTCGTACTTGTCCTTGAGCTCGATCTCTTTTGCAACCGAGACGCCATCCTTGGTGATCGTCGGTGCACCAAAAGCCTTGTCGAGCACCACGTTGCGTCCCTTGGGGCCCAGGGTCACTTTGACCGCATCGGCCAGAATATTGACGCCGCGCAGCATGCGTATGCGCGCAGCGTCTCCGAATACCACGTCTTTAGCTGCCATATGCCTTCCTCACTGATTCCGTAGATTTTGCCGGGCAGGGCGAATGCAATGTTACTTGCCTTCAACCACACCCATGATGTCTTCCTCGCGCATCACAAGCAGTTCCTCGTCGCCGACCTTGACCTCGGTGCCGGAGTATTTTCCGAACAGCACCTTGTCGCCGACCTTCACGTCGAGCGGACGGACCTGCCCGTTCTCGAGAATCTTGCCCTTGCCTGCGGCAACAACTTCACCCTGGATCGGCTTTTCCTTGGCCGTGTCCGGGATAACAATGCCACCCGCGCTTTTGCGCTCTTCTTCCAGACGGCGCACGATAACACGGTCATGAAGTGGACGAATTTTCACTGATGCTTCTCCTGTTTTCTTAGCGGATTGAGCAGTCATTGCCTGTCCTCCTGATTGGCCACTGACGGATCTGACCTGCAGGCGGTGCACACTGGTTATTAGCACTCGCCTCAAGTGAGTGCCAATGATAGGGCTTATCATCTCGATGTCAAGCCCGCCGAAGCGGTCGCACGCCAATAGAGTTGGCAGACTCTCCCCCGTCCGCCACCTTAGAATTGGTCTCAGACAATCCCCTGCGGGAGGGGTTCAAAGTTTGCGGCGAAGAGTTCGCAACCCGTTCCCTGCATCCTGCAATCCGGTATGCGGCGTGATGGTTCAGGCACCAGGACGGCGGGTTAACGGCAATCCGCAGTGTCCGACACACTTGAAGCAGTGACACGGCTTTCAGACCATGTCCCCGCAGTCCGCCAAAGAGAGTCGGTCGGGCGGTCCAGCCGCTGCCGGCCAAGGTCTCATTCCTGCGGAATATCTGCTCGCGGGCGACCGTCCCTACCAAGCCGTCACCGGCAAAGACGCCCACCCGGGCATGGCCCGGTGCCGACAAGCGGCGCTGCACAGTCCGGCAGAGGTCTGGGCGCCGGCAGGCAGGAATTATGATATCTTTCTGAATTTCCTAGAGAATCCATGACAATCAGCCCCCTGTGTCGCGAACGAACGGTCCCCGCTGGAAAGCTCTGCGCGAAAAAAAAGGGCGACATGACCCAGAGTTATGTCACCCTAACCACACTGATTTGGCACAAGGAAGAGTCCGGAAGCGGCCCACAGACACACACGCCGGACAATAACTTCTGACGGTCGGTTGCCAGCCGGAGTTCCACTATGACTCACAATATCTGCCAGCTCGTACTTACCACCCTGCCCGATTCCGCGGCGGCGCAGCGGCTCGCCGAAGCACTGGTCCGGGACGGGCTGGCCAGCTGTATCAACATCCTGCCATCCATGCAGTCCATATATCACTGGAAAGGCCGGATGGAGACCGCCCAGGAGCACCTGGTGGTCATCAAATGTTCGGCGTCGCGCTATCACGACATCCAGGAGCGGATCCTGAGCCTGCATCCTTACGAACTTCCCGAAATAATCGCGGTCCCAATCGCGGACGGCCTCCCTGCCTACCTGGCATGGCTCCAGAACCCGGAACTCACCCCATGAAACGTCTGTTTTATTCCCTAGTGCTGGCGGGCACCGCCTTGGCTGCTTTTCCGGCTGCCCATGCCGGCCTGCTGTCCGGCACCCGGCAGTCGCTGCAGACCCCTGTGGCCCTGGTGTCGGATTCTCCGGGCGCTGGCACCGCGGCAACAGCGGATCTGGGCAATGGCGGATTTCTGCAGCCAGACCAGGCGTTCCGTCTGCAGGTCACGCAGCTGAATGCCCATGCGCTTTCCGCGCGCCTGATCATGGCACCGGGTTACTATCTGTACCGCAGCAAGGTTCATTTCAAGCTGCTGCCCGGCCAGGGTATCCAGCTGGCGCCCTTCGTCCTGCCGCACGGGTTTGTCGAAGTCGACCAGTTCATCGGGCGCACCGAGATCTACCGGACACCCGTCACCATCACGCTGCCGCTGGCGGGCAATACCCGGGGACTCACCGCCGTGAAGCTCCAGGCCCGATACCAGGGCTGCGCCGAAAAAGGCATCTGCTACCCGCCGGTCTCCCGGGTCGTTGACGTCAGTTTCAGCGGTGGAGGCACGCACACCGCCGCATCTGCAGGCGGACCGGCCGCACCGGGTCCATCACACGGTACAGACCTCAGGACCTATGTTATCGCGATGCTGGCAGCATTCGGGACAGGAATACTTCTGGCCTTCACCCCCTGTGTGCTGCCGATGATTCCGATTCTTTCAAGCATCATTGTCGGTCAGGGTGACCGTAACACCACCAAGCTGCGCGCGGCCGGGCTGTCGCTGTCCTACGTGCTCGGCACTGCGGCGACCTATACTGTTGCCGGCGCGCTGGCCGGGGCCACAGGTACCGAACTGCAGGCATATTTCCAGAATCCAGTGGCCATCGGCGTGTTCAGCGCCATATTCGTGTTCATGGCGCTCTCGATGTTCGGATTCTATGACATGCAGATTCCGGCTTTCATCCAGACACAACTGCATCGTCATGGCCAGGAAATTCACCGCAAAAGCGGCAGCGTCACGGGCGGTGCATTTTTCGGGACCTTTGCGCTCGGGCTGGTATCGGCACTGATCGTCGGTGCCTGCGTCTCGCCGTTGCTGGTTTCAGCGCTCGGCATTGCGATCACCAGCCACAATCCGGTGCTGGGTGCCGCCATCATGTTTTCCATTGCGATGGGAACCGGCGCGGTGCTGATCGCCATCGGGGTCGGCGCCGGCGCGCTGCTGCCGAAGGCCGGGCCCTGGATGGACCGGGTAAAACACGTCTTCGGGGTGTTACTTCTGGGCATCGCGATCTATGTCCTGGGAGCGTTGCCGCAGGTGCCGGTATTGCTGCTTTGGGCAGCACTGCTTATCGTGACCGGAGTCTATCTCGGCGCCACACAGTCCCTGCCCAAGGGGGCGGGCGGCTGGCACTACCTGTGGAAAGGCATCGGCACGGTGATGCTCATCTGGGGTATCGTTGCCCTGCTGGGCGGATTCGACGGGCGGCGCGACATCCTCGACCCCCTGCCGGCGGGTGGCGTTGGCGGATTCGCAACGCTGCCAGGCACCGCACAAAAGACTCCGGCACCGCTGTTCCGGAAGTTTACACAGCTGGCGGACATCGAGGCGGCCATGGCCAAGGCACGTGCGGAGGGTCGCCCGGTCATGATCGATTTCTATGCCACATGGTGCGTCGACTGCACCTTGCTCAAACGCAGCACCTTTGCCAACCCGCAGGTACGTGCCGCCCTGCAGCCGTTTATCACCCTGCAGGCCGATGTCAGCAGCACCGACGCCGCGACACAGGCGCTCAAGCAGCGATTCGGTGTGCTTGGACCGCCTGCGATCCTGTGGTTTGCACCGGATGGCCGGGAACTGAAAAACCTGGACTCCTATGGTTACCGGTCAACCCGCCAGCTGCTCGCCACCATCCGGCGGGCCGAAGCGGCATTTTCCGGTAAACTCCCGTCGCCAATGATGCCTGGAGCAACTTCATGAAGAGATTTCTCATGCTGGCCGCGGCGGCCATACTTGCCGGCCTGGCCGGAATGTGGCTGGGTCAGCGCTTTCATCCCGTGGCATCACCGCAGCAGCCGCTCACGGCGGTTAGCCAGCCGGTCAATTTCTCCCTGCCCGACATTCACGGCAAGAAGCGGAGCATCGCGGACTGGAACGGCAAGATCCGGATCGTCAATTTCTGGGCCACGTGGTGCCCGCCGTGCCGGGAGGAGATTCCGGAATTCATCAAGGCACAGCGCCAATTCGGACCCCGCGGACTGCAGATCATCGGCGTTGCTGTCGACCGTACTTCGCGCGTCATCCCGTTCTACAAGGCACGGGGAATGAACTATCCTGTACTGCTGGGGGAACAGGAAGGCGCGCAGCTCATGGAACAATACGGAGACGCCGAAGGCGGCCTGCCTTACAGCCTCGTTCTCGACCGCCAGGGACGGATCGTCGCCAGCCAGCTGGGGGCATTCAGTGAATCCCGGCTGGAACGGGTACTGCGTCCCTATTTCCCGCCTTCGTCCTGACGACAGACAGGCCTTCTGGACCCGAACTCCGGCGATTTTGCCGTAACTTGTCTTAAAAACTGGACAACTCCCCGTCATCTGCGTACCATCCAGAGCCCTGTCAATTCACTGACCGTCCACCAGGCATCCCGTCCGGGATCTGCCCACGGACCCCGAATCAGCGACCCATGGCCGAGATACTGGTACTCAACGGACCGAACCTGAATCTGCTGGGCACGCGCGAACCCCGCTATTACGGCTCCGCCAGTCTCGATGCGATTAACCGGGAACTGGCTGCGATCGTGGCGCGAACAGGGCACAGCCTGAGTTTCTTCCAGAGTAACGCCGAGCACGAACTAGTGCAGCGTGTCCACCAGGCGCTGGCGCAGAAAACCGCGTTCATCCTGCTCAATCCGGCTGCTTTCACCCACACGAGCATCGCACTGAGAGACGCGATCGCCGCAACGGCAATTCCTTTCATCGAGATCCATCTTTCGAACATTCATGCGCGTGAGCCGTTCCGGCATCACTCGTACTTCTCTGACCTCGCCCGCGGGGTCATCAGCGGCCTGGGCGCCCAGGGCTACGAACTGGCGCTTGCGGCAGCCATCCACTTCCTAGAAAACCAGGACAAGAACTGTGGACATACGCAAGATCAAGAAACTCATTGAGATGCTGGAGGAGTCCAACCTCTCGGAAATCGAAATCCGGGAGGGAGAGGAAACCATCCGCCTGAGCCGCGTGATGACAGTGGCGCCAGTGGCGATGGCTGCAGCTCCGGCGCACGCGCCACCGCCGGCATCCGCCGCGGCAACGCCGGCTGCCGAACCGGCGGCAACGGTTCCTTCGGGCCATATCGTCACCTCTCCGATGGTGGGCAGCTTTTACCGCTCCCCCTCGCCCAATGCCGCGCCGTTCGTGGAAATCGGCAACCAGGTCAAGGTCGGCGATACGCTGTGCATCATCGAGGCAATGAAGATGCTCAATCCCATTGAGGCCGACAAGGCTGGAACTGTGAAAGCCATCCTCAAGGAAAATGGCCAGCCTGTGGAATATGGCGAACCGCTGTTTGTCATTGAATAACACTCCCATCAATCCGGCCATTCCATGATCGAGAAAGTGGTCATAGCCAACCGTGGCGAAATCGCACTGCGCATCCAGCGTGCGTGCCGCGCGCTGGGAATCCGCACCGTCGCGCTGCACTCCGAGGCCGACCGGGATGCGAAATACGTCAAGCTTGCCGACGAATCGGTATGCATCGGTCCGCCGCAGGCCCGCGACAGCTACCTGAACATTCCCGCCGTCATCAGCGCGGCCGAGGTAACCGATGCGGTCGCAATCCATCCCGGATACGGCTTCCTGTCCGAAAACGCGGATTTCGCGGAGCGGGTAGAGCAGAGCGGATTCATCTTCATCGGCCCACGTGCCGAAACTATCCGCCTGATGGGTGACAAGATTTCCGCCATACGTGCCATGAAAAAGGCAGGGGTACCCTGTGTACCGGGTTCCGACGGACCGCTGCCGGCCGATGATGACGAAAATCTCAGACTGGCCATGGAGATCGGCTACCCCGTCCTCATCAAGGCCACCGGCGGTGGCGGCGGCAAGGGGATGCGGGTGGTCCACAGCGAAGCGGCGCTGCGCAATGCCATATCGCTCACTCGCGCCGAAGCCAAGGCGGCGTTTAACAATGACGTCGTCTACATGGAAAAGTACCTGGAAACCCCCCGTCACGTGGAGTTCCAGGTGCTGGCGGACGAACACGGAAACGCCATCCATCTCGGCGAACGCGACTGCTCCATGCAGCGGCGCCACCAGAAAGTCGTGGAGGAAAGCCCGGCACCCGGCATTTCCGACCGGGTACGCCAGCGCATGGGCGAGCGCTGTGCAGATGCCTGCCGCAAGATCGGATATCGCGGCGCCGGGACCTTCGAGTTCCTGTATGAAAACGGCGAATTCTATTTCATTGAAATGAACACCCGCGTGCAGGTGGAACATCCTGTCACAGAAATGGTAACGGGGGTCGATATTGTCCGCGAGCAGATTCTGATTGCCTCCGGCGAACGCCTGTCCTATCGCCAGAAGGACATTGTCTGGCAGGGCCATGCCATTGAATGCCGCATCAACGCCGAGGATCCGCGAACCTTCATGCCGTCGCCGGGACGCATCACCCAGTTCCACCAGCCGGGCGGTCCGGGGATCCGCGTGGACTCGCATGTCTACAACAACTACATGGTCCCGCCGTATTATGATTCAATGATCGGCAAGCTTATCGCGTACGGACCCGACCGGGCCATCGCCATGGCCAGGATGCGCATCGCGCTGAGCGAGATGGTCATTGATGGAATCCGGACAAACATTTCCCTGCATCAGGACATCATGAACGATGCCGCCTTCCGGGCTGGCGGAGTCAACATTCACTATCTCGAAAAGAAGCTCGGGCTCTGATGCAGAGGCTCCGGCCTGCCTTCGTGGCACCGCAGACGGGCAGGGACGGTAAGGGGTGATGCATGGCAGACGTCGCCAGCAGCGCTGACAGAATGATCCCGTGGCGAGAGCACCCATGTCCTGGCTGCGCGTACACCTGAGGGCTGACTGCGGGCAGGCGGAAAACGTCAGCGATGCCCTGGAGCAGTGCGGTGCGCTGGCAGTGACGCTGGAAGATGCGGGCGACCAGCCCCTCTTCGCCGGCCCGGGCACCGAGGAACCGCGCCTATGGGCCCATACCTGCCTGAGCGCGCTGCTTCCCGAGGACATGGAACCCTCGCGGTTTGTCGCTGAAGTGGCGGCGCTGCTCGGATTGGACGCTCCACCGGCCTGGGAATCAGACAGCCTGCCGGACCAGGACTGGGAACGGGCATGGATGGACCGCTTTACCGCCATGCGGTTCGGGATCAACCTTTGGGTTTCCCCCAGCTGGCTTGAACCGCCACCGGCTCCCGCCGTAGTCGTCACCCTCGATCCCGGACTGGCCTTCGGAACCGGCACGCATGCCACGACCGCGCTGTGCCTCGAATGGCTCGCGGCCGGCACACGGGCACAGATGGATGTCCTCGATTTCGGCTGCGGCTCCGGCATTCTTGCAATCGCTGCACTCAAGCTCGGTGCCCGCAGCGCCTGGGCGGTCGATATCGATGGCGGCGCACTGTCGGTCACCCGCGAGAACGCGCAACGCAATGCCGTGCTCGACAGGATCCGCATTGCGGATCCCGGTTCGCTCCCTCCGGACATCGATGCCGACATCGTCGTGGCCAATATCCTGGCGGACCCCCTGGTCGAACTCGCACCGCGGCTCCGCGGCCTGACGCGGGCCGGCGGCATTTTGCTGCTTTCCGGAATGCTGTCGGGACAGGTGCGCGAAATCGAGCAGCACTACGCCCGCTATTTTGACATCGAGGCGCGGGTCCGCGACGGCTGGGCCATGCTGGTCTGCCGGAAATTTCCGCGGGACTGCTGAATGCGCGGCCCCGATCAGGCCATGTACACCCGCTGCCCCCGGTGCCATACCGTCTTCAGCCTTTCCGAGACCGAGTATCGGGCGCGCAACGGCCTGGTACGGTGCGGCCGGTGTCTCAACGTATTCCAGAGCGGTGACACGCTGCTCCAGGAACTGCCCGCGGAAACCGGAAGCGGCGATGAGACGGCCGGAAAGGCCGCGGCCGCTTATCCGCCGCCGGAATCGGCTGCAGCAGAAACATCCCTGGCATTTCCGCTTCTGGGCCAGGTCCGCCGGCCGCGGACACGCACACCATTCTGGGTTCTTGGCAACCTGCTGCTGGTACTTCTTCTTGGTGCGCAGGTGCTGTATTTCTACGGGCAGACGCTGGTGCAAGGGTACCCCCCGGCCGGCCGGATCGTGGCATACACCAGGAACTGGCTCGGACTGCCCCGGTTTACAACCGCCGATGTCGGTCTGATTGATTTGGAACACGCCCAGATCGCCGTACGCCCCAGGGTCCCGAACGCATTGCGCATTTCGGCGACTCTGGTCAACCGCGCCACCACGACGCAGCCCTTCCCTCTGCTTGAAGTCACCTTCAGCGGTGCCGCCGGCAAAGTGATCGCGCGGCGCGTGTTCCACCCACAGGAATACCTGGGTGCGGCACGGTCTCGTGCCGGCATGTTGCCGGACATCGCGGTTACGGTCTCGTTCGATGTCCTCAATCCGGGAAAACGCGCAGTCGGGTACGAAATCCGGCTGTTTGCCGCCCGCCAGAAGCAGTAAAGCCCTGCGAGTACCGCAGAGCCGGGTGAAACACCGGAACCGTCTTTGGCACCGGATTCCACCTCTTCCCTGTACCCGTATTTTGTGAGTATCATGCCGCCCTTTCCCCTTGCAATCCGAAAAAGACCTCGATGCAACTAGGCCCCTACACGCTAGCGAACAATCTTGTCGTTGCGCCCATGGCCGGGGTTACGGACCGCCCGTTCCGCCAGCTCTGCCGCAGGCTTGGAGCCGGCATGGCTGTGTCAGAAATGGTTTCTTCCAATTCTCTTCTGTGGGGCAGCGAGAAAACGCTGAGGCGCGCAAACCATGACGGCGAGCCGGAACCGAGATCGGTGCAGCTCGCCGGTGCCGACCCGGCGATGATGGCGGAAGCCGCGCGCCACAACATGGACCGTGGCGCCCAGATCATCGATATCAATATGGGATGCCCGGCCAAGAAGGTGTGCAATGTCCAGGCAGGATCCGCCCTGCTGCGCGACGAGCCGCTGGTCGGCCGCATTCTTGACGCGGTGGTGGGCAGCGTGGCAATTCCCGTCACCCTCAAGATCCGCACCGGCTGGGACCGTGATCACCGCAATGGCGTGACGATCGCCAGGATTGCCGAAGCAGCTGGAGTACGCGCACTGGCCGTGCATGGACGCACGCGCGCCGACGCCTACCAGGGCGAGGTCGAATACGACACCATAGCGGCGATCAAGGCTGCGGTACGCATTCCGGTCATCGCCAATGGCGACATCGACTCACCGCAGAAGGCAAAGGCGGTACTGGATCGCACCGGCGCCGACGGCATCATGATCGGGCGTGCCGCCCAGGGGCGGCCCTGGATTTTTCGCGAGATCGCACACTTTCTGCGTACGGGCACGCTGCTTCCCGACCCGGGGCCAACAGAGATCCGGTCCATCCTGCTGGGCCACCTTGCCGAACTCTACCGATTCTACGGAGAGCATCTGGGCGTGCGCATCGCGCGCAAGCACATTTCCTGGTACAGCAAGGGCTTCGTTGGGGGAAGCATCTTCCGCCACGCCATCAATCAGGCGGAAACGGTGGCGGAGCAGACGGACATGGTCGAGGAGTTTTTTGCGCGGCAGGCCGCCGCCGGCAAACCGGCGGAGATCGCGGCATGAAGACGTCTCACCGCAAGGGCCCGCTCGCGTCCTGCGTGCGCGCCGCCCTGGAGCGGTATTTTCACGAGCTGGACGGCGAGAAGCCCGGCAGCCTTTATGCAATGGTCATCAGTGAAATCGAGCTGCCGCTGCTGGAAGCGGTCATGCATCACGCGCAAAGCAACCAGTGCAAGGCGGCCCGGATGCTGGGCATCAACCGCAATACGCTGCGCAAGAAACTCAAACTGCACGGGCTGGAGTGACCATCATCTGACGCCGGGAATTCCGGAACGCGCCCGGCAGTACCTCATCCTGCCGTGCTGCGTTTGGCGTCCGGACCCCGCGGTGACCGTATTTCAATCAACCGGCCAAGAGGCAGCATGTCGAACATCAAACGCGCACTGATCAGTGTTTCCGACAAAACGGGCATTGTCGAATTCGCCCGCTTTCTCGGGTCCCGCGGCGTTGAAATCATTTCGACCGGCGGAACAGCGAAGCTGCTTTCCGACAGCGGCGTGCGCGTTACCGAAGTGTCCGACTATACCGGCTTTCCGGAAATGCTGGATGGGCGGCTGAAGACCCTGCATCCGCGAATCCATGGCGGTGTGCTCGGCCGGCGCGATCTGCCGGGCCATCTGCAGGCCATGGAAGAGCACCACATCCTCCCTATCGATCTTGTGGTCGTCAATCTCTATCCGTTCGAACGGACCGTGGCGCGCACGGACTGCACGCTCGACATGGCGATCGAGAACGTCGACATCGGCGGGCCGACGCTGCTGCGCGCAGCGGCAAAAAACTATTCTGCTGTCACGGTGGTGGTGGACGCCGCCGATTTTGCCCGGGTGCGTGCGGAAATGGAGGCTGCGGGCGGCACGGTGTCGGGGGCGACGCGATTCGCCCTGGCAGCGAAGGCCTTCGAGCATACGGCACGCTACGACGGGGCGATTGCGAACTATCTCGGGGCGATTGCGCCTGACGGCGGACATTTGCGCTTCCCGCAAACCTTCAGCTCGCAGTTCATCAAGGTCCAGGACATGCGCTACGGAGAAAATCCGCACCAGCAGGCGGCGTTCTACCGCGAGTACGCGCCGGAGGCTGCCTGCGTCGCAACAGCCACCCAGCTGCAGGGCAAGGAGCTTTCGTTCAATAACATCGCTGATACCGACGCCGCGCTCGAGTGCGTGAAGTCGTTTTCCGACCCCGCGTGCGTCATCGTCAAACACGCCAATCCGTGCGGGGTTGCCGTGGCCGACACACTGCTCGATGCCTACCAGCACGCCTACATCACCGACCCGACATCTGCTTTTGGCGGCATCATTGCGTTCAACCGCGCGCTGGATGCAGCGACGGCACGCGCAATCGTGGAACGCCAGTTTGTCGAGGTCATCGTGGCTCCGTCCGTGATGAAGGAGGCGCGCACGGTGCTCGCGTCCAAGCAGAACGTGCGCGTTCTCGAGTCGGGAGAATGGAAGAACGGACCGGTGCCCGGACTCGACTTCAGGCGCGTAACCGGTGGACTGCTGGTGCAGGACCGCGATATCGCAAGACTCGACCGGTCGACCCTCAAGGTCGTCACGCGGCGCGCGCCGGCTGCCACCGAACTCGATGATCTCCTGTTTGCCTGGGAGGTCGTTCGCTTCGTAAAGTCCAACGCCATCGTCTACGCCAAGGCCGGCCGGACCGTGGGGGTGGGGGCAGGGCAGATGAGCCGCGTGTACAGCGCACGCATTGCCTCGATCAAGGCGGCAGATGCCGGCCTCGAGGTCCGCGGCTCGGTCATGGCGTCGGACGCGTTTTTTCCGTTCCGGGACGGTCTGGACCAGGCAGCAGAGGCCGGCGTCACTGCGGTGATTCAGCCGGGCGGCTCGGTGCGGGATGCGGAAGTGATCGAAGCTGCCGACCAGCATGACATCGCCATGGTGTTTACCGGCATACGCCATTTCCGGCACTGAACCTCGCTGACCGACAAAACTTCGCCGCCGAGCCTGAAATGGAAATCGCTTTGGTCACCGCCGATGCCGAAATCCGCCGCTGCTTTCCGGTCATGGTGCAGCTGCGCACGGCGCTGTCCGAGGAAGAGTTTGTCCGCCGCATCCGGCAGCAGCATCCGGACGGTTACCGGCTCGCGTGTCTGGAGGACGGAGGGAATATCATGTCGGTCGCCGGTTTCCGGATTGGCGGAACACTGTCGCACGGAAAGCGGATGTACGTGGACGATCTGGTCACTGACGTTCGACACCAGGCCCGAGGCTACGGCGGACAGCTGTTCGGCTGGCTCATTCGGCACGCTACCGCCGAGGGCTGTGCCGAACTGCATCTGGATTCCGGCGTCCAGAGATTCGATGCCCACCGCTTCTATCTGAAGCACGGCATGCACATCATTGCCCATCATTTTTCGCTCGGTTTGGACAGACAACCATGAAGGTTCTGGTCGTAGGCGGCGGCGGCCGCGAGCACGCGCTCGCCTGGAAGGCGGCGCAGTCACCCCGTGCTGAGAAAGTGTACGTGGCGCCAGGAAACGCCGGCACCGCGCGCGAGCCCGGGTGCGAAAACGTGGCGCTGGAGGCAAACGATGTTGATGGACTCCTGCGCTTTGCGCGTGCTTCCGGGGTCGGACTTACCCTGGTCGGCCCCGAAGCGCCGCTTGTACTCGGCATCGTGGACCGGTTCCGTGAGGCCGGGCTGCGCTGTTTTGGTCCGAGCCGCACGGCGGCACAGCTGGAAGGCTCGAAAGTGTTCGCCAAGGAGTTTCTTGCCCGTCATCACATTCCGACGGCGCGCTACGGCAGTTTCACGCGGACGGCGGAAGCGGAAGCGTATATAAGAAAGATCGGTGCTCCCATCGTTGTGAAGGCAGATGGCCTGGCGGCCGGCAAGGGAGTGGTTGTGGCGCAGACAATCGAGGAGGCACTGGCCGCCGTCCGCGCCATGCTTGGCGGTGGTTTTGGCGATGCCGGACAGCGGGTAGTGATCGAGGAGTTCCTGACCGGGGAGGAAGCAAGCTTCATCGTGATGGTGGATGGCAGCCACGTGCTTGCACTGGCAACGTCGCAGGACCACAAGCGCCTGCGGGATCACGACCAGGGGCCGAACACAGGAGGCATGGGCGCCTATTCACCGGCACCGGTCGTGACACCGCGAATTCATGATCGGGTTCTGGACGAGGTGATCTGGCCGACCGTGCGCGGGATGGCTGCCGAGGGCAGCCCCTATACCGGATTTCTCTACGCCGGCCTGATGATTGGCGCCGACGAAACGCCCCGGGTGCTGGAATTCAACTGCCGCTTTGGTGACCCGGAGACACAGCCGATCATGATGCGCCTGCGGTCGGATCTGCTTGATCTGGTGGAGGCGGCCCTCGATGGCCGGCTGGACCAGGCTGAAGCGCTCTGGGATTCACGGGTAGCGCTGGGCGTTGTTATGGCTGCCGCGGGCTACCCGGAGGCCTACCGCAAGGGCGACGTGATTCTCGGCCTGGACGCGGAATCCGGCCCGGACCAGAAAGTATTTCACGCCGGCACGGTACTTTCGGAGGGACAGGTGCTGACCCATGGCGGACGGGTGCTGTGTGCAACCGCGCTCGGGGACACCGTGTCCGAGGCGCAGAAGCGCGCCTATCAGCTGGCGCGGCAGATCCGCTGGGAAGGCGTTCAGTACCGGACTGACATCGGCTATCGCGCGATCGCCCGCAAACTGTAGTTGCCCCCATCCCGCGGGTTTGTGTCCCTGCGCCCGGTTGCGGAACCGGGCCGCCGGAATCGGTGTTTGACGGTATAATCCCCGCATCGCCAGCAACCGGAGAAAGCATCGATGGCAACACCCTTTGTAGCGGTACTGATGGGCTCGGATTCCGACTTGCCAACGATGGAGATTACCGCCGCCGTCCTGAAAAAACTCGGGGTGCGGTACGAAATGAAGATCACCTCGGCACACCGGACGCCGGACGCCACCCGCGCCTACGTGAAAGATGCCGAGGCACGGGGCTGCGCCATATTTATCGCGGCAGCCGGGCTCGCGGCACATCTGGCCGGAGCGGTTGCGGCGCTGACGGTCAGACCGGTCATCGGGGTACCCATGGACGGCGGGCCGCTCAACGGCAAAGACGCGCTGCTCTCGACAGTCCAGATGCCTGGCGGCATCCCCGTGGCCTGCGTGGCGATCGGCAAGCATGGCGCAAAAAACGCCGGCTACCTGGCGGCCCAGATTCTGGCCACCGGCGATCCGGCCCTTGCCAAGCGACTGGTGGACGAACGCGCTGCCAATGCGGCGGAGATTCTGGAAAAGGACCGCGCGCTTCAGCAGAAGCAGGGCGGCTGAGCATGCCGGCGCCAGCAGCCGGCTTGAGGCAGGCAGCGATGGTGCTTCGCGGCGGAGGCATTGTTGCCTATCCGACGGAAGCGGTATTCGGCCTGGGATGCGACCCGCGCAATCGGCGGGCCGTCGAGCGGTTGCGCCGCATCAAGCAGCGCAACCGGAACAAGGGACTCATCGTGATCGCCGCCCACCCGGCGCAGCTTTCGGTCTATGTGACCTCTTTCGCTCCGCGCGCTTTGGCCACCTGGCCCGGACCGCACACCTGGCTTCTGCCGGCGCGTCCCGGGACCACCCGGTGGGTACGCGGCCGGTCCGGTTCCATCGCGGTCCGGGTTACCGCCCATCCGCAGGCGGCGGCGCTGTGCCGCAGCAGCGGAATGGCCATCGTCTCGACCAGCGCCAACCGCGCGGGCGAACGGCCGGCGCGTACCCGGCGTGACGTCATGCGCCGTTTTGGCGGATTGGTCGGCTACGTGGTGCCCGGCCGCGTCGGCGGCCGGGCCCGGCCAACGCCGATTGCAGACGCCGCATCCGGCCAAACCGTCCGCGCGGGCTGATGGCTGCGCCTGTGGACAGCCTGGACATTGGCGGCGCAAGGAACTACCTGCTGGGACTGCAGGACCGGCTCTGCTTGGATCTGGAACACGCGGACGGCAAGGCCGTATTCCGGGAAGACGCATGGGAGCGGCCGCAGGGCGGGGGTGGCCGCACGCGCATTCTTTCCGGCGGCGCCGTCTTCGAGCAGGCGGGGGTAGGCTTTTCGCACGTGCACGGCACCCAGCTTCCGGCTTCGGCAAGCGCGGCGCGGCCGGAGCTTGCGGGACGGTCTTTCCAGGCGCTCGGGGTATCGCTGGTGGTGCACCCGTTCAATCCCTACGTCCCCACGGCACACTGCAACGTCCGGCTTTTCGTCGCGGAAGCCGGTGGGCAGGCGCCCGTGTGGTGGTTCGGCGGCGGTTATGACATGACGCCGTATTACGGATTCGAGGAGGATGCCGTGCACTGGCACACCGTGGCACGTGCCGCCTGCGCTCCATTCGGCGCTGACTGGTATCCACGGTTCAAGCGTTGGTGTGATGAGTATTTTTACATCCGGCACCGCGGTGAACCCCGCGGCATTGGTGGCATTTTCTTTGACGACCTGAACGGACCCGAGTTCGAGCGGATTTTTTCGTTCGTCAAGTCGGTGGGCGAGAGCTTTGCCGCGGCATATCTGCCGATTGTCGAGCGGCGCAGGAACACGCCCTACGGGAAACGCGAGCGCGAATTCCAGCTTTATCGCCGCGGGCGTTACGTGGAATTCAATCTGGTATACGACCGCGGCACACTGTTCGGCCTGCAGTCGGGCGGGCGGGCCGAATCGATACTGATGTCGCTGCCACCGAGGGTGCGCTGGCAGTATGACTGGCAGCCCGCGCCCGGCACGCCCGAGGCATGCCTTTACGAACAGTTCCTCAAGCCGCGGGACTGGATCTAGGCAAGACTGGCGCGTTTTGCGCCCGGCATCGTGCCGCAGCAGGTTTCAGGATGTCCCTTTCTGCAGACTGTCCCGCAGCGTGGTAAGGATGTCGACTGGCAGCGGAAAGACAATGGTCGAGGTCCTTTCGCCGGCGATGGTCACCAGGGTCTGCAGATAACGCAGCTGCAGCGCCTGCGGGCTCTGGCTGATCAGCTGCGCCGCCTGCACCAGCTTTTCCGCCGCCTGGAATTCACCTTCGGCATTGATGATCTTGGCGCGGCGCTGGCGCTCGGCTTCGGCCTGCTGCGAGATCGCACGCACCAGGACTGCGTCAATGTCGACGTGCTTGATCTCGACGTTCGCCACCTTGATACCCCAGGCATCGGTAGCGGAATCGAGTATCTTCTGGATGTCCACATTGAGCTTGTCGCGCTCCGCCAGCATCTCGTCGAGCTCGTGCTTGCCGAGCACGCTGCGCAGGGTGGTCTGGGCGAGCTGGCTGGTTGCGGCATAGTAGTCCTCGACCTGGATGATTGCGCGCTGCGGCTCGATCACCCGGAAATAGACGACCGCACTCACCTTCACCGAGACGTTGTCGCGCGAAATGACGTCCTGCGGCGGCACCTCAAACACGATGGTACGCAGATCCACCTTTACCATCTGCTGCACGATCGGAATGACCAGCACCATGCCTGGCCCTTTGACTTTCCAGTACCGCCCGAGCAGGAAAATCACTCCGCGCTCGTATTCCCGCAGAATGCGTACCGCCGAGAGCAGCAGCACCAGCACGACCAGCACCAGCACGACCAGCGTCAATGATTCCATGCTATCCCGCCTCCTCGTCGTCGTTGGGTTCCACCTGCAGTACCAGGCCTTCCATGCCGATTACCCTGATTTTCTGGCCGCGCGTGACGGGCCTGCTGGCATGTGCCTGCCATTCCTCGCCGTGCACATGCACGCGCCCGTCGCCGTCAAACGCAGCCAGGGCCTCGCCGCTCGCCCCGATCATCTGCTCGCGTCCGCTTACCACGGGGCGCCGGCGCGCGCGCAGCGCGAGACTGGCAACCGTCAGGAAAAATGCCGCGCTCAGCACGGTGACGCCACCGACAAGCAGCCAGGAAGCGCCGTACCCCGGAGAAGCCGCATCGAGAATCATGACCGAACCGGCTGCAAACGCCGCAGCGCCGCCGAGACCCAGCACACCCAGTGTCGGCAGGAAAACCTCCGCCACCATCAACCCGATGCCGAGCAGCAGCAGTGCGATTCCGGCCAAGCTGACTGGCAGCAACTGGAAAGCGAACAGCGCCAGCAGCAGGCATACCACGCCGATGATGCCTGGAAACAGAAGACCTGGATGCCACATCTCGAAAAACAGGCCATAGATACCGAGAAGCATGAGGATATAGGCCATGGTCGGGTCGCCAATGACTGACAGCAGGCGATTGCGCCAGCCGGGCCTGATCCGCACGATGCGCGCACCGGCCGTGTGCAGGGTCACCGTGCTGCCGGCAAGCTCCACCTTGAGACCGTTGACCCGCTTCACCAGGTCCGGAACGCTGCGTGCGATCAGGTTGATGACACCGGCCCGGAGCGCTTCCCTGGCAGGCAGGCTGGCAGCACGGCGTACTGCAGCAACCGCCCATGTGGCGTTGCGTCCGCGCAGCTGGGCCAGGCCGCGGATATAGGCGGCGGCGTCGTTGACCATCTTCCTGGTCTCGGTGCTTTCGGTCGCGGTGCCGACACCGGCCTTGCCGCCAGCAGGAGCCGCAGACCTCCCCGTACCGGGCAGTGTGCTGATCTCCACGGGTGTGGCGGCGCCCAGATTGGTGGCGGGCGCCATGGCGGCGATGCTGCAGGCGTAGAGGATGTAGGTGCCGGCACTGGCGGCGCGCGCGCCGCTCGGCGCGACAAACCCCGCCACCGGCACCGGCGACGCAAGGATGTCGCGGATGATCCGGCGCATGGCAAGGTCCAGGCCACCGGGCGTATCCATGCGCAGCACCACGAGTGCCGCATTGAGCGCCCGGGCCCGCGCCAGACCGTCATGGACATAGTCGCTGGCGGCCGGTCCTATCGTGCCGCGCAGATCCAGCTGCACGACAATCCGCCCCGATGCCAGCAGCGGCCTGCAGAACAGCATCAGGACCAGCACGAACACACTCAGGACCGTAAAGCGTGGGCGCGACATGGAGTCCATCATACCAGCATTGCCGCCACGGTGATGCGCGGGCGCCGTAGGCCAGCAGGCACTGGCATGGCGGCTCGCACACAGACCAGGATATCGTGCCAGCTCCTGGGCCGGGACACCCCGAGAAGGGCGCGGCAGGGGGACGTCCTGCTTTCAGCTGCAGATCGTGCGCGGCACCACCGGATACTCGCGGCGTGGACAACACGGACCCGGGATAATGACTCCGCGCCCGGTCAGCTCTCCGGCTGGCGGGACAGGAAACGAGCCCGCAACAGGCAGCGTCGTCCCCGGGACCTGCTGCGAGGAAGGCCCGCACACCGGCCTTTATCCGATAGCCGGCTTCTCCCGGTGTTTGAATCGGGGCAGCGGACCGCGTTTCGGCTGCTGCGCCCCGGTGTGGGCGGATTCAGCCTTCACAGCTGTGGGGCTGGCAACGGGGGCTGGCGGCGGCGGCTGGTGGCCGGCCTTGTCCGCTCCGGCTTCAGGGCGCCGGCGCGCGCGCTCAGGCCGGCGCGCGGGCGGGCGGGCATCACGGCGGGAAGGGCGTCCTCCCCGGCCGTACGCCGCAAGTCCTTCAGGCCGTTGCAGTTCCGGCAGCAGGTCATCGCCCAGTCGCTCGACCGGAATCTTGTGGCCAATATATTGCTCGATATCCATCAGCGAAAATGCGTATTCCTCGCACGCAAAGCTGATCGCGTCACCGCTTGCGCCCGCGCGTGCAGTGCGCCCGATGCGATGGACGTAGTCCTCGGAATCCTGCGGCAGATCAAAGTTGAATACGTGGCTCACGTCCGGAATATGCAGGCCCCGGGCCGCAACGTCGGTTGCAACCAGGATCGGCAGGCGCCCCTCCTGGAACTCGCGCAGCAGGTGCTGACGCTTGGTCTGCGGCACATCGCCCGAGAGCACCTCTACGCTGAACCCGTTTGTGGCCAGCCAGGCGCGCACCCGTTCCGCGGCACCCTTCGTGTTCGTGAACACCAGGCTGCGTCTCGGGTCCATGTGGCGCAGCAGTCCGACGAGCAACGGGATCTTTTCCTCGTTGGCGGTGTGATAAATCCTCTCGGTAACCCGTTCCGCCGTGATCCGCTCGGACTCGATCTTGATGAGCTGGGGGTTATTCATGTGCTCATACGCGAGCTCGGTGACCCGGTATGAAAGTGTGGCTGAAAACAGCATGCCCAGCCTCTGGTCAGGAGGCGGCATACGCCGGAGCAGATAGCGGATGTCCTTGATGAAACCGAGATCAAACATGCGGTCGGCCTCGTCGAGCACCATCACCTGGACCGCGTCGAGCCCGAAGACATGCTGCTTGAAGTAATCGATCATGCGACCGGGTGTGCCAACCAGCACGTCGACCCCCTGCTCCAGGGCGCGCCGCTGGGATTCATAGCCGGTTCCGCCGTAGACCAGGACCTGGCGCAGGCCCGTGTGGGCACCCAGCATTTCGGCGTCCTTGTGGATCTGTATGGCCAGTTCGCGTGTGGGGGCGAGGATCACCACTCTCGGCTGGTCGGGACGGCGCCCCGGCGCCGCAGGGCGGGTCAGCAGGTGGTTGAATGCCGCCAGCAGGAAGGCAGCGGTCTTGCCCGTGCCTGTCTGGGCCTGCCCGGCCACATCGTGGCCAGCCAGAGCAAGAGGCAGGGCTGCCGCCTGGATCGGAGTACAGTAGTCGAATCCGAGGTCCCGGACACCGTGTAGCAGCGGCTCCGGCAGATCCAGATCGGAAAACCTGCGGTCGGTAAGGTGTTGTGTGCTCATGGATAGTCCGCGTAAGGATATCAGGAATTGCCGCCTAAGGGCACTGCAACCGTCTGTTCCGGCCTCAAAATCGCATTTTATGCCCGTATTGTTGCATTGTCCGGGCAATTCCGCTCAAAATACCGGTTCCCGGCATGGTGGCACTCCCGGCCATCTTGTTGCCCGGACCTCTTTTGCAATCACCTCGGAGACAAGCAGCCATGAGTCAAAGCATCGGTCACACTACGGACAGCTCCTTCGAGCAGGAAGTCCTCAAGGCACCGGGTCCGGTGCTTGTAGATTTCTGGGCGGAGTGGTGCGGACCGTGCAAGATGATTGCGCCGGTGCTGGAAGAGATCTCCGGGGAGTATGCCGGCAAGCTCAAGATCATCAAGCTCAACATTGACGAAAACCCGGCCACGCCCCCCAAGTACGGCATCCGCGGCATTCCGACGCTGATGCTGTTCAAGAACGGCAACGTCGAAGCAACCAAGGTCGGCGCGGTTTCGAAATCCCAGCTGTCGGCATTCATCGACGGCAACCTGTGACAAAGGCGTGCGACATGCGCACTGGACGGCGCCCCGCGCAGGTGCTATGTTAGTCGTGCAGGAATCGAACAGTCCCGTTTCGAGTCTTCCAACTCCAACAATCAGTCAGGTTTAAGCCCTTTTTTTCAACTTACAGGGCTGCCTCCGGGCAAGCCCGTTCTTTCCCCTCCCTATGTACCCAGCCGCCACCGAACCGACCCGCAGACTTATGAACCTTTCAGAACTTAAAAAGAAACCCGCAACCGAACTGGTCGACATGGCAGCCGCCATGGACCTTGAGGGCGGAAGCCGACTGCGCAAGCAGGACCTGATTTTTGCGCTGCTCAAAGCCCAGGCAAAGAAGGGAGAGGACATCACCGGCGAAGGTGTGGTCGAAATCCTTCAGGACGGGTTCGGATTCCTCAGATCCGCAGACAGCTCCTATCTGGCGGGCCCCGACGACATCTACGTTTCACCTTCGCAGATCCGGCGATTCAACCTGCGTACCGGCGACACGGTAACCGGCACTATCCGGCCGCCCAAGGAGTCGGAGCGCTATTTCGCGCTGCTCAAGGTGGACCAGGTCAACTACCAGTCGCCGGAGGAAGCCAAGAACAAGGTTTTGTTCGAGAACCTGACACCGCTGCACCCGAACCGGCGTCTCAAACTCGAGCGGGACAATGCCTCGACCGAGAACCTGACCGGCCGGGTCATCGATCTGATGGCACCGATCGGTATGGGACAGCGCGGCCTGATCGTTTCCTCGCCCAAGAGCGGCAAAACGGTCATGCTGCAGAATATCGCGCATTCCATCACGGCCAACCACCCGGAATGCCTGCTGATCGTGCTGCTGATCGACGAGCGGCCGGAAGAAGTGACGGAAATGCAACGCTCGGTACGCGGGGAAGTCATTTCTTCGACATTCGACGAGCCTGCGACCCGTCACGTCCAGGTTGCCGAAATGGTGATTGAGAAAGCCAAGCGGCTGGTGGAACACAAGCGTGACGTGATTATCCTGCTCGATTCGATCACCCGTCTTGCCCGGGCCTACAACACGGTGGTCCCGGCATCGGGCAAAGTGCTTACGGGCGGTGTCGACGCCAATGCCCTGCAGCGTCCAAAGCGCTTTTTCGGTGCGGCACGCAACATCGAGGAAGGCGGCAGCCTGACCATCCTGGCGACTGCGCTCATAGAGACCGGCTCCAAGATGGACGATGTGATCTATGAGGAGTTCAAGGGTACGGGCAACATGGAGATCCATCTCGACCGCAGGCTGTCGGAAAAGCGCGTCTATCCTGCCATCAACATCAACCGCTCGGGCACGCGCCGCGAGGAGCTGCTCATCGAACCGGCGGAGCTGCAGAAAATGTGGATACTGCGCAAGCTGCTGCACCCCATGGACGACATGGAAGCCTCGGAATTCCTGCTGGACAAGATGCGCTCGACCAAGAACAACGCCGAATTCTTTGATTCGATGAGGCGCTGAGCCCGGACTTGCACGGCACCCGGGTTTTGCTTAAGATTCACGCCCCTTGGAGGTCTTTCGGCCTCTGGAGCAGAGGTAAACCCATGAAAACCGGCATCCATCCTGAATACAAGGAAATCCAGGTCAGCTGCGCCTGCGGAAACGTGTTTGCGACCCGCTCGACCCTGGGGCACGACCTGCAGGTCGAAGTCTGCGCGAGCTGCCATCCTTTCTACACCGGCAAGCAGAAAATCGTGGACAGTGCGGGACGCGTCGAAAAGTTCCGGCAGAAATACGGGATGGGTGCAAAGCGCTGAAAGCGTCTATGCTGCCGCAGGCACACCCAAGAAGGCGCCGGACGGCGCCTTCTTGTTTTGACCCGGGGAGCGCCCCGCCTGCCCCGCGGTGGAACAAGACGGCTGCCGCAGGAACCCCCGGGCGGCACATGGCACTGCACGACACATTGCCCGCGATAACCCGGCCGCCCGTATCGGAAGCGTATGGATAACGACCTCAAGAAAGCCGCCCTCGACTATCACGCGTTCCCGGTACCCGGAAAGCTGAGCGTCACACCCAGCAAGCCCTGCGTTTCCCAGTACGACCTGTCACTTGCCTATACGCCCGGGGTGGCGGAACCCGTGCGGGAAATCGCGGCCGACCCGGAAGCGGCCTACCGCTACACCAATCGCGGCAACCTGGTTGCGGTCATCACCGACGGCACCGCAGTGCTCGGGCTGGGAAACGTCGGCCCCGCCGCCGCCAAGCCGGTGCTCGAAGGCAAGGCGGTGCTGTTCAAGTATTTCGCCGGCATCGACGTGTTCGATATCGAGGTCGCGGCGCGCACCACGGAAGAGTTCATCAGCACGGTGGCGTCGATCGCACCGACCTTCGGGGGGATCAACCTCGAAGACATTGCCGCGCCGGAATGCTTTGTCATCGAAGATGCACTGATCAGGCTGCTGGACATCCCGGTTTTCCATGACGATCAGCATGGCACGGCGGTAATCATCGCCGCCGGCCTGCTCAACGCGCTGGAACTCCAGGGCAAAAAACTGTCCGAGGCACGCATTGTCTGCCTGGGAGCAGGCGCCGCCGGCCTGACATCCATGAGTCTACTGCAGACTCTGGGTGCCAACGCCGACAACATGCTGCTGGTCGACAGCAAGGGCGTGATTCACAGCGGGCGCGATGACCTGAACGTGTACAAGCAGCGGTTCGCGCGTTCGACCGGCGCGCGCAGCCTCGCCGATGCCATGTGCGATGCCGACGTATTCATCGGCGTATCGGCGGCCAACCTGGTCAGCCCGGAAATGCTGGCATCGATGGCCAGCCGCCCGATCGTGTTTGCGCTGTCCAACCCCGACCCGGAAATCCGACCCGAAGTCGCACACGGGGTGCGCAGTGACCTGATCATGGCCACCGGCAGATCGGATTTCCCTAACCAGATCAATAACGTACTGGGTTTCCCGTTTATTTTCCGGGGAGCACTCGACGTCCGTGCCCGCAGGATCAACCAGGAAATGATAATTGCAGCGGTCAGGGCGCTTTCGGCCCTGACGCACGGGCCCGTTCCGCCGCAGGTACTCGAAGCCTACAAACTGACCAGCCTTGAGTTCGGCACCGACTACATCATCCCGAAGCCGCTCGACCCGCGACTGATCGAGGTAGTGCCGCCGGCTGTGGCCCAGGCGGCGATCGATTCGGGCGTTGCCCGCGCTCCACTGCCAGCCCATTACAACAGCCATCCGCTGGCCGGCAGCCGGCCGGCACGCCGGCCGGGATAAACCTCCTGCGGGGCCGATTGCGCGTCCCGCGCAACCGCCCGCACAATCCGGGCCGGCAACGCTCTGTCCGCTTCACTATACTGGAAGTTGCATCAAGCCCAGACTGCCCAGGACAGAAGGAGACTGCCAAATGGACAAGATTGCGATCGTGGGAGCGGGGCGCGTGGGAGAATCAACCGCCCATAACCTGGCCAAGGCCGAGCTTTGCCGGCACATCGCGCTGATCGACATCAAGGAAGGAATGCCCCAGGGGACCGCCCTGGACATACAGGAATCTGCGCCGATTTTCGGATTTGACGTGAAGCTGAGCGGGCATAATGACCTCGGCTCGGTGGCCGGATCAGACCTGATCATCATCACCGCCGGCGTACCACGCAAACCGGGCATGTCCCGGTCCGACGTGCTCGATGTGAATGTTCCGGTCGTCACGGCGGTGGTCGACGAGGCGGTGCGTTCGGCGCCGCAGGCCATGATCCTGATGGTGACCAATCCGGTCGATGTGCTGACCTACGTGGCCTGGAAGCGCAGTGGCTGGCCCCGCAACCGCGTATTCGGGCTGTCCGGGGTGCTCGATTCAACACGCATGGCCAGTTTTGTCGCCATGGAAACGGGGGTTTCGGTCACGGACATCAGCGCGATGGTGCTCGGCGGACACGGGGATACCATGGTGCCCTTGCCACGCTATACCTGTATCAACGGAATCCCGATTGCGCGCTTTCTCGATGCAGCGGCCATCGGCCGTGTCGTCGAGCGAACCCGCCAGGGCGGCGCCGAAATCCTGGCACTCCGCAAGACCAGCAGCGCCTACGACGCGCCGGCGGCGGCCGTGGCGACGATGGTTGATGCCATCCGGCATGGTCGACGGCGCATTCTGCCGTGCGTGGCAATACTGGAGGGCGAATACGGTCAGCAGGGCATATGCATGGGCGTACCGGTCATTCTCGGCAGCGGCGGCGTCGAGCAGGTCGTGGAGCTCGATCTCGACGAGGATGAGTCCGCCCAGTTCAGGCGATCCGCGGAGCATGTCCGCAATGATCTGGCGCGACTGAAGCTAGGCTGAGAGACCGCTTTCAGGAGGGCAGGTTCGAGGTCATTCCGGCGGTGATTGCAAACCGCATGGCATCCTGCATCGACATGGCGAGAGGATGAATGGCGGTGCGCGGCACCAGCACCATGTGCCCGCCGATCTGGTAACTCAGCGGAATATACACCGCCACCAGGTCCGTACCCGACGTCCCGGGTACAAATCCGGCAAGGTCTTCGCGTGTCACGAAACCGAGCGCACTGATGTTCGTCTGGCCGAGCGTCACCAGCACCACATGGCTGAACCCCCGGGTCTGGCCACTGGAGAAGAACCCCATCAGGTCGCGCACCGATCCGTAGATCACCTTGACCAGGGGAATGCGGCCGAGGACGCTCTCGCCCCAGGTGAACAGGCGGCGCACAACGAAGACCCGCATGAGGACCCCCAGCATGAAGACCAGCAGGACTCCGGCCGCCATCCCCATCCCGACATGGTAGAGGTGTGACGGCAGCACCAGCTTGATCCCGGAGCCCAGAATCGATTCCGCCCATGAGGCAAGCCGGATCAGCACGTACAAGGTGACCGCGATCGGCAGTATTGCCGCCAGTCCGGTAAGAAACGTCTTGCTCAGGCCTTTCATCGGGCGTGTCTCCTGGGTCGGGGTAGTGATTGAAGCTTGTTCATAGTGTACGCTGGTCGGGCCAGCCGGAAACGGCCTGTGTAGCTGTAAGTGGGCCTGCCGATTGCCATTTTTTCGCCCTGAATGTAGATTTTCCATCACAGATATCAGTGATTTCACGAGAAATCCGGGAGAATTTGTACTTTGTCCGCGTTTTCGCCGCCTTCCGACGAGTCCGATCTGGTCCGTACGCTGATGGTGCTTGCCAGCACGCTGAGGCAGACGCCGGATGGCGAAGCGCTGCATGTGCAGATCGAGCTCAGCAACGAAACCCGGCTCAGCATTCGCAAATCCATCGATCACGCGTTTGCTGCCTTTGCTTATGCCATGCTGCGCCGCTACAGCAGAAGCGCCGGAAACGATTCGGCCACCCGCCTGCGTGCCGCGCTGATCCAGCAGCGCATCATCCCCTTTCTGGAGCGGGATCCGGTCCCCTCTGCCGGAGCAGACAGCATGCGGGAGGGCTTCGAGCAGCAGGTGGCATCAGTACTCTGGTCGGCCCACCATCTCGCGGCCGGTGACCGCAGGCAGATGCGCCAGCACATGTCCGAGCGCGACACCACCGTCCATCGTGACGTGATGCGGCGCAGCCGGATCGATGAAGCCTACGTCGCGCTCAGGCGGAATCTCGACGACGGGACGGCCGAGGCAACGGACCTGATCGCCCACACCCGGACGGCGCGGTTCGCGCTGGAAAAGGCTGACGATGTGTCGGAATTTACTGCTCTGCGTGAAATACTGCTCGACTGCCTGGACGAGATCGTCCACGACGTCGACCGGCTGGCCGGGCGTTTGCACTCTGCCACAGACAGCGCCCGCGAGATCCGGTCACTGCACGATGGACTCAGGGAAACCGCTGCGCCGGGATGCGACCCGGCCATGACCGATGCGCTGACCGGGATACCCAACCGTACCGCCTTCCTGCACCGCCTGAGGGCAGAAACCGGGCGCGCGCAGCGTTACGGCATGCCACTCGCGCTGGCAATGCTCGATCCAGACCGGATCGATGACATCAGCAGCCTGGCTGGCAGCAGCGCCGCGGAGGAAGTGGTCCGATGTTATGCCAGCGAGATCCTGAGCAGCTTCCGTTCCTACGACATGGTCGCCCGCTTCGGAGAAAACGGAGAATTTGCCGTGCTGCTGCCCAACACCGGCCGCGAGCAGGCCGTATCGGCGCTGTCCAAGGCCCGCCGCCAGGTACCCCGTGCCCATTTTCAGCACCAGGGCAAACAGCTGTCTGCACCGACGTTTTCTTCCGGGCTCGCCTGGTATCTGCCGGGAGAACAGCCCGAAAATCTGCTGCAGCGCGCCACCCAGGCGCTGCGACGCGCCAAGGACACCGGCACCAATCGTACGGAAGCCGCCCTGCCGGAAGCAGTCAGACCCTGAGCCCTTTGCCGGGATTCCAGCCGCGAGGCGGCTATCCACTGGCCCTGGCGGCCAGTCCGATATGTGTGATGCCGGCAGCCCGGCATGCATCCATGACCCTGACCAGGTTCTGGATGGAAGCCCGCTTGGCCCCCTCGATGGTCACCGCAGCCCGGGTGGGGTCGCGGCCCTGCAGGAAAACAGTCAGCCCCGCCGCAGTAAGCGTGCGCCCGTCAACAGTGATGCGGCCGTCAGGATGCAGCGCTACCAGCACGTGCGGCCGGGGCAGCGTGATTGCCGTGGCACTGCGCGGGAGACTCGTCACGAGACCCTCCGACGGTATCATGCGCAGCGTGATCATGATGAAGAAAACCAGCAGGAAGAACATGATGTCGATCATCGGAATGATCTCGATGCGGGCCTTCTTCCTCTCGAGATAATACCTGTTCACGCTTCACCCGCCCGCAGCGCGCGCGGTCCTGTGGACCGCTCGCGGGCAGTCGTGCCGGCCTGCAACGGAACCACATGGTCGGGATACATGCGGTTCATGATCATGATCCGCAGGATTTCCAGCTGGTGGAGTATCGAACGCACACGATTCTGCAGCCCATTGAACAGAACCAGCCCCAGGATGGCCACAAACAGTCCTGATGCGGTCGCGAGCAGCGCTTCGGCCACGCCTCCGGTGACCTGGGGCGACGCGGAGGCGGCATTCGACAGCACATGGAAGGTAGTGAACATGCCGATGATGGTGCCCAACAGGCCGAGCAGCGGTGCCAGCGTGACAATGGTATCGAGCACCCAGAGATTGCGGTCGATCCCCGGAGCTTCGCGCAGGATCGCCTCCTCGATCCGGCTCGACAGCCGTTCGAGATCGTGGTCCAGATCATCCCGGAATGCGGCGGCCAGTACCCGGGCCGTGGGCAGGTTTCCGCAACCCTCGGCAAGCTCCCGCAGCTGCTGTTTCTCCGTGCGGATCACGGAATCCAGGCCTGCGATGACACGGTTTCCCGCCATCAGTACACGCCTGAGATACCACGTCCGCTCCAGCGCCAGCGCCAGAGCGATGAACAACAGCACCGCCATGATGTAGACGATGCCGCCCGTCGAGCTGGCCGCTTTCAGAAAGGTATCGACAGCCATAGTCCCTCCTGCATGGGTTGTCTGCGCCGGCTTCCCGGCCGGCACGATGCACATGGCGCATCTGCCGGGCGGAGAATCTAGACGGACAATGTGACAGGCGCGTGACGGGTTACGCCGCACCATGGGGCGGCGCAGCAAAAAGCGGCCCGCAGTCAGGAAAATCCGCGCAGGACCCGCAGTGGCGGATACCGCAGTACCGGTCTCATGCCCCAGACCCCGAAGCATCCGGTACCAAGCCCGCCACCGGCCATGCCAGCGAGCCACAGCCACGGATCAGGCCGGTAGGAAACATGGAGGAGGTGGCTTGCGATGAGATAGCCGCAGGCGGTTGCGCCGAGGGCGGCAAGAAATCCGGCGATCAGGCCTATGGCCGTAAATTCCACCGCCAGGGCCAAGACCAGCTGGCGCGTGGTCGCCCCCATGGCGCGCATCAGGGCCGCCTCGCGCGTACGCTCATCCTGCGTTGCCTGTACCGCCGAATAAAGCACGGCCAGCCCCGCCAGCAGGGCAAACAGGAACACATACTCCAGCGACATGTTCACGCGATACATGATGCTGCGGACTTGCGCCATCAACGCCTGAACGCCGATGACCGTCAGATTGGGGAATCGCCGCACCATGTCTTCCAGCACCCCGTGCTGCCGGGGCGGGAGGTAAAAACTCGTGATATAGGTCGCGGGAAAGCCGTTGAGCACGCCGGGCGGCGTCACGACAAAGAAATTCACCCGGAACGAACTCCAGTCCACGTGACGCAGATTCACTACCCGCAGGGAAATATCGCGGTCGGCAACCCGGTACTTGAGCGTATCACCGGCGGCGATTCCGAGCGTCCTGGCAATACCCTGTTCCAGCGACACGAGCGGCTGGCCATACTGCGCTGCCGTCCACCAGTGTCCGGCGACAATCCGGTTGTCGCGCTGCGGGCGGGCGGCCCAGGACAGATTGAATTCCCTTTCCACCAGGTGCCGGGCGCGGATGCCGGAATAGCTGGCGGCATGCACCGGTATCCCGTTGATGGCAAGCAGCCGGCCCCGCACCATCGGGTAAAGCACGGCGCGCCTGAGCCCGTGTGCGACAAGAAAGCGCCGCAGCGGTGTCACCTGGGCCGGCTGGACGTTGATGACAAACTGGTTCGGCGTGCCAGGCGGAAGGCTGCGCTGCCATGCGCGCAGCAGATCTCCGCGCACGAGCGCCAGCAGGAGAATCAGCATGATCCCGATACCGAATGCAGCGATCTGCACGACACTGCTCACAGCCCGGCGCGCAACACCGGCAAGTCCAAGGCGCCAGACCCCCCCGGAGCGGGCCCGCAGGGGCGTGAGCAGGCGTACGAGGACATAAGCCGAAGCAGCCAGGCCGGCAAGCGTCGCGGCAGTTCCGCCGAGCAGATAGGCCGTCAGCCGCACATCGCGCGCCTGCCACAGCATAAGCGCCCCAATGACCGCCAGCGCCGATGCGTAGACCACCCAGTTCGCTGCCGGCATCCGCCCGAGATCCCGCCTCAGTACGCGCGCCGGCGGAACATGCCTGATCCGCAGCACCGGGGGCAGGGCAAATCCGAACAGTGCCACCAGTCCTGTCAGCATGCCGGTGGCAACCGGCAGCAGGGACGGTCCGGGCAGCGGTGCGGTAATCAGGCTGGCAAGCAGGTGTGCCAGGAACTCCTGCGCGACATATCCGGCGGCGCAGCCGGCCAGACTGGCAGCCATACCGAGCCAGAACATCTGCAGCAGATGCAGCGTCACGATGTCACCCTGCGTTGCACCGAGACAGCGCATGACTGCCGCGCCATCGAGATGGCGTGCGGCATAGCGCCTGGTCGCGGTCGCTATGGCGACCCCGGCCAGCAGTACGCTCGCCAGCGCGGCCAGTCCGAGGAATTTCTGCGACCGGTCCAGAACTTCTTTCAGCTGCGGGCGTGCTCCGCGCACGCCTTCGATCCGCTGTCCCGGCGCAAGCCGCGGTTCCGCCCACCGCCGGAATTTCGTCAGCGCCGGCGCAGGGCCCGCAACCAGCAGGCGATAGGTGACACGGCTGCCCGGGCCGATCAGGCGGGTGGCCGGGACGTCGCGCAGATTCATGAGCAGCCGTGGCGCGAAGCTGAACGGATCTGCGCCACGGTCCGGTTCGTAGCTCAGTACGTGCGCCACCGTCAGCGTCGTGGACCCGAGATGCAGCCTGGCCCCGGGTTGCAGTCCGAGCCGCGTGATCGCACGGGGATCGAGCCATACTGTACCCGGCACGGGGATGGTGCTGACCGGCCGTTGCGGCCCGTAGGGCACCGCAGACACGCGCAGCGTGCCACGCAGAGGATAGCCGCGGCCGACCGCCTTGACTTCGAGCAGTTCGGTCCTGCCGGCAGCCAGCACCACGCTCGGAAAACTGACCGTCTCGGCAGTCGTCAGCCCCAGACCGCGTGCGCCGCGGACAAGCTGCGGATTCCAGGGACCGGACGAATCAACCACGAGATCGGCACCGAGCAGTGTCGCTGCCTGACGCTGCACGAGCGCGTCCACGCGGTCGGTGAAAAATCCCACGGTCGTGGTGCTGGCAACGGCGATGGCGATCGCCGCCATCAATACCCGCAGTTCTCCGGCACGCCAGTCGCGCGCCAGCCAGCGCAGCGAAAGCCTCAGCATGCGCATGGGTTGCCGCTGCCGTCCCGTTTCATACGGCCACCCCGGTCCCGGCAGCCGCTTCCAGCCGGCCCGCTGCCAGCCTCAGCATCCGGTCACAGTATGCAGCCACGGTCGGTTCGTGCGTAACGAGCAGGATCGTGGTGGCGTGCTCGCGGTTGAGGGAAAACATGAGATCGATCACCCGCCTGCCGGTGGCCTGGTCCAGATTGCCGGTCGGCTCATCGGCGAACAGGATCCGCGGAGCGGTCGCGAATGCGCGGGCGATCGCCACACGCTGCTGCTCGCCGCCGGACAGCTGGCTCGGATAGTGCTGCAGCCGGTCCTGCAGACCCACCCGGACGAGGACCTCGCGTGCCGTGCTCGCCGCGGCGGGACGGCCAGCGAGCTCCAGCGGCAGCATGACGTTTTCCAGCGCGGTGAGCGCGGGCAGCAGCTGGAAGGACTGGAACACGAATCCAACGCGCCCCGCCCGCACCCGCGCGCGCCCATCCTCATCGAGGGTGCCGAGGTCTCTGCCGTCGAGCAGCACACGGCCAGACGTTGGAACATCAAGTCCGGCAAGCAGGCCCAGCAGGGTGGATTTTCCTGAACCGGATGCGCCGACGATGGCGCAGGTCTCGCCCTCGGCGACCGCAAGGTCCACTCCGTCGAGCAGCGTAAGCAGCCCCTCCGGGCTCGCTACGCGCTTGCACAGTTTTTGCGCCTCCACCATGTACATGATGTAATGCTCCCGTGATTCGGCGGATCCTGATCCTCACACTGCTTCTGCTATCGGCTGCCAAAGCCTCGGCGACGGTACCGGTCATACTGGTTGTGGGCGACAGTCTGAGCGCCGGCTATGGCATCGCGCTGCATTCGTCCTGGCCTGATCTGCTGCAGCAGCGGCTAAGGCGCCAGGGCTATGGCTATCGTGTGGTGAACGCCAGCATCAGCGGGGACACGACGAGCAGCGGCCGTGGACGTCTGCCCGGAGAACTCGCGCGCCATCATCCGCAGATTGTCATTCTCGAGCTGGGAGCCAATGATGGCCTGCGCGGACTTCCGCTCGCGCAGATGCGCGACAACCTTGATGCCATGATCCGCATGGCCCAGGCCTACCAGGCGCGCGTGGTGCTGGTAGGCATGTACCTGCCGGTCAATTATGGCCGGGTCTACTCGGATGCATTTCACCGGGTATTCGTGAGCCTGGCCGCACGGCACCACCTGCCGCTGGTGCCGTTTTTGCTCCAGGGCGTCGCCCTCGACCCCCGTCTCATGCAGGCGGACGGGCTGCATCCGCGCGCGGCGGGCGAAACCACGGTCCTCGACAATGTCTGGCATGTGCTCGCACCGATGCTGAGAACGCAGCCGGCGACGGACAAATAGCGGCCGGCCCCACTTCGGCTATCAGCGGCCATCGCCTGGCCCGGCGGTGGCCATTCAGCGGGGTTTGGCACGGTCGTACTGCACCGGCCAGGGAATATCGGCACCGAGATCGCGCGCGGCATGCAGCGGCCAGTAGGGATCGCGCAGCAGCTCACGCGCCAGCAGCACCGCGTCGGCCAGCCCCGTTGCCACGATCTGCTCGGCCTGGAACGGGGCCGTGATGAATCCCACCGCACCGGTCGGGATGTCCGCTTCGCGCCGGACCTGGGTCGCGAAGGGCGTCTGGAACCCGGGTCCGGCGGCAATGCGTGCGTCCGGGACCAGTCCGCCGCTGGAACAGTCGATGAAATCGATGCCGGCGGCTTTCAGGTGGCGGACAAACTCGACGGACTGCGCCACATCCCATCCGCCGTCGACCCAGTCGCTGGCGGAAATCCGCACGAATACCGGCAGCTCGCGGGGCCACACGTCCCGCACGGCAGCGGCTACACGCAGCGGCAGCCGCATCCGGTTCCCCAGGGTCCCTCCGTACTGGTCCTCGCGCCGGTTGCTGAGCGGAGACAGGAATTCGTGCAGCAGGTAGCCGTGCGCCATATGCAGTTCCGCCACCTTGAATCCGGCATCCAGGCTGCGGCGTGCCGCATCGCGGAACTGCATGACCACGCGGTCCATGTCGGATTCGGCGACTGCCTCAGGCAGCGGATGACCGGACATGAAGGGCAGCGCACTCGGCGCCAGGGGGCGCCAGCCGCCCTCACCGGTAGCGAGCGGATGGCCACCTCGCCAGGGCGCAGCGGTCGATGCCTTGCGCCCGGCATGTGCCAGCTGTATGCCGGGCACGGCGCCCTGGTCAGCGATGAACTGCGCAACCGGAGCCAGGGCACGCGCATGCGCGTCCGACCAGATCCCGAGATCCTGCGGCGAAATGCGCCCCTCCGGAGTGACCGCTGTCGCCTCCGTCATGACCAGTCCCGCGCCGCCGACCGCGCGGCTGCCCAGATGTACCATATGCCAGGGCGCAGGAAATCCGTCCGTCGCTGAATACTGGCACATGGGCGAAACGAAGATGCGGTTCCTGAATTCCAGTCCGCGCAGCTTCAGGGTAGAAAACAGCCGGCTCATTTCCGAACCCCTCCACAGAACACCGCCCGGTCCGGTTGGCCGGGCGACATGCCGGGAATTCCATCAGCTTTGGCACAGCAGCGCAATGGCGAAGGCCGCATTTTATGCCTTACAATGACGCCGATCATGAGCACCGGGCCCTGTCGGCAGTCCACCACCGTGCGCCAGCTGGTGCTCTGGGGCGAAAGGCAGCTGCGCGCCGGCGGTCTGGCCTTCGGGCATGGCGTCAGCAGCGCGCTCGACGAGGCCGCGTGGCTGGTGGGGTCCACCATCGGCGTGGTACCCGCCGATCTCGACAGTGAACTCGGTCGCGTTGTGACCAGACCGCAGTGCGAGGCGGTGCGTCGCATCATCGCCCTGCGAATCAGCACACGCAAGCCGGCCGCATACCTGCTCAACGAGGCCTGGTTTGCGGGCAGCAGATTCTACGTTGATGAACGCGTCATCGTGCCCCGTTCTTTGATCGGGGAATTCATTCTCGAGGAATTCCAGCCCTGGATCAGCAGGGCAGCTGTGCACCGCGTGCTCGATCTGTGCACGGGCAGCGGCTGCATCGCGGTCGCAATGGCGAAGACCTTTGCGGGGGCGCACGTGGATGCTGCCGACATCTCGGCTGACGCCATCGACGTTGCGCGAATCAATGTCGAGGCGCACGAGCTCGGGTCGCGGATCCGCCTGGTACACTCGGACCTGTTCAGCGCGCTTGCCGGCAGCCGGTACGACATCATCGTGAGCAATCCCCCGTATGTTGCCGCAGGGGAAATCGAGTCGCTGCCGGAAGAATACCGGCATGAACCGGAACTTGCGCTTGCCTCGGGTACCGATGGGCTGCAGGCAGTCAGCCGTATTCTCGCGCAGGCGGCGGAGCATCTCACCGCGGCCGGAATTCTCGTCGTCGAAGTCGGGAACAGCCGGGAATTGCTGGAGGGCCGGCTTCCCGGTGTGCCCTTCACATGGCTTTGCACGCAGAGCGGTGATGAGAGCGTCTTTCTGCTGGACCGGGAACAGCTTGTGCATCACGCATCCGTGCTGGATGCATTCTGCGCCAGCGAAGCGGGCGGATAGGAACGTCGCCGCGCGCGGATGCGCTTCAGTCCGACCCGCAGTCCGGACCCACTCCGCGGTACATGCCATCGATTTCCCTGGTGAAGCGCTCCTCGATCCTGCTGCGCCGCAGCTTGAGTGTCGGCGTGAGCAGCTGGTTTTCGATGGTCCACGGCTCGCTGACGCATACCACATGGCGGATATGCGCGTAACCGGGAAACGTGCGCAGCTGGGCATTGGCGTGCCTGCAGAGCAGGCCTACGTCGGACACTTCGCTCACCACGAGCAGGCCGAGATGGGGACGGCCCTCGCCGACCAGCATTATCTGACTGAAGATGGGGTCCAGCAGGATTGCCTGTTCGATATCCGCCGGCGGAACCTTTTCGCCATTGCTGAGCACGATGATCTCTTTGGCACGCCCTATGATGTTAAGCCGGCCGTTGTTTATTCGCGCCAGGTCGCCAGTGTGCAACCAGCCCTCGGCGTCGATTGCCGCGCGCGTGGCGGCAATATTGTTCCAGTAGCCGAGCATCATCTCCGGACCGCGCACCAGCAGCTCCCCATCGTCCGAAAACCGTATTTCGACACCGTCGAGCGGGCGCCCGACGGAGGTCGGATCGTTGTCGCCGGGGCGATTGCAGCTCACGACGGGTGAAAATTCGGTGAGGCCGTAGCCCTGAACCAGCGGCAGGCCGAGACCGACGAAGGTGCGCGACAGATCCGGCGCAAGCGCGGCAGCACCCGATACGATCAGCCTGACGCGTCCGCCCAGCCTCGCGCGGAGTTTCCGCGCCACAAGCAGGTCGAGCAGCGGCCAGAGAAGCCGGTCCGTAAACCGCGTCTGCCCGCAGAACCGCCTCCAGCCCACCTCCACAGCCAGAGTGAACAGCTTCCATCTGAAGGAACCGGGCGACAGGCTTTCCTGGAGCCGCGCATAAATGCGTTCGAAGATCCGCGGCACGCAGACCAGCAGCGTAGGCCGCTGGCTCAGGATGTCCTCCGGCAGTTCCGCGACGCCCCGTGCAAAGACCGTCTGCGCACCCACGCACAGGGACAGGTAACAGCCGACGGTCCGCTCGAACATGTGCGAAAGCGGCAGAAAGGAAATGAACAGATCGCCAGCCCCCCTGACAGGCACCGCATCGAGGCAGGCGCTGACATTGCTTGCGATATTGCGGTGGCTGAGCATGACGCCCTTGGGCCGCCCGGTGGTTCCTGACGTGTAGACCACAGTGGCCAGATCGGAGGCGCGCGCCGGGCCGGCATCAAGCGCTTCGCCTTGCGGCGGCAGCCATGCAGATACCGCTACAGCAAGCGCATCGCCACTGGGCGTGCCGCCCAGGCATACCACGCGCACGAGCGTCGGAATCTGTCCACGCAGGCTGCTCCAGTGCTGCCCGTCCTCGAGCAACAGCAGGCGCACGCCGGCATCATTCATGCACCAGGCCATGTTTTCCGGCCTGTCGTTGTAGAACAGCGGCACCACAACCAGGCCGAGCCCGAGGGCCGCGTGGTCGAACAGCACCCACTCAGTCCGGTTGCGCATGCAGAGCGCCACACGATCACCGGCCTGCAGTCCCTCCCGGCGCAGCGCAGCGCGCCAGACCCCGGCCATGCGTCCGACTTCAGCCCAGCTCACATCCCGCCATTCGCCCTGCGCCGGACCACCGGCGGTGGCATCAGCGGGATGGAACTGCCGGTAGGCCGGCCAATCCGGCGTGGCTTCAATGCGGGCGAGAAAAATCCCGGGTAGCGTGGTCCGTTCGTCGATGGCGATCCGCATGGTCAGTCCTGCGGCAGCATGCGATGTGACAGAAGTTCCGGCCGGCTCCAGCCTTCGTCCGGATCAAAACGTGATCCGTATTCATGCGCCAGCCGCTTCAGGCTGCTGGCAATGCCGACTTCCCCCAGCGCTTCGGCGTAGCGCATCGGTCCGCCGAGGTAAGGGGCAAATCCGGTACCGTAGACCATCCCGGCATCCACCGCGTCCCGGTCGCTGACCACCCCCTCGCGCAGACAGGCGACAGCTCCGTTCAGCATACGCAGGATCATGCGTTCCGTGACCGGAACGTCGCTGTGCCTGCGGACCGCCTTGCGTTTCGGCCTCCCCGACTTGTCGAAAACATAGAAGCCGCGTCCCGACTTTTTGCCCAGATTGCCGCGCGCGACGGTCTCGCGCAAACGCTCCGGAACCTGGATGCCGAGCGGTACGGCAAGCATTTCGGCCACGGACAGGCAGATGTCGAGACCTACCGTGTCGGCGAGCAGCACCGGTCCCATCGGCATGCCAAAACGGGTCGCCGCCAGATCGATCTGCTCGATCGCAACGCCTTCTTCAACCATCACCATTGCCTCGATGAGATAGGGCATGAGCACACGGTTGACGAGAAATCCCGGGCTGCTCTGTACGTCGAGCGGCAGACGATCGATCGCCACGGTAAATGCGCGCGCACGGTCGAGAGCCTCCTCGCCCGTCTGTCTGCCGCGCACGATCTCGACCAGCTGCATCTGCGCCACCGGGTTGAAAAAATGCAGCCCGACCAGGCGTGATGGATCCTTCAGGGCTTCTCCCAGGATCTCCAGCGGGATGCTCGAGGTGTTTGTCGCCAGCAGCGTGTCAGGGCGCACAATGCCCTCCACCGACTTCAGCAGGTCGCGCTTGGCATCGGCATTCTCGATGATGGCCTCTATGACAAGGTCGGCGCGGCGCAGGCCGTTGCCGTTCGTATCGGGCATCAGCCGGTCCATGGCATCCTGGATGGCCGCCCGCTTGCGGAGCTTCTTCCGGTAGAATCCGTGCGCCTTGCCGATTGCGCGGGCGAGCGCTTCCTGATTCTGGTCCTGGAGACTCACGCGGAAGCCCTTGAACGCGGCCCAGATGGCGATATCGGCACCCATGGTACCGGCACCGATGACGTGCACATGCGTGACACCGTGAGGCTGGCGGCGTCCACGGCGTTTCAGTTCCTCTCCGATCAGGAAAATGTCCACCAGGCTGCGGCTCGTGCGGCTGACCATCATCTCACCGAGCGACAGCGCTTCTGCATCCTGCGCGGCTGCACGCCGCCACAGATCAAGGATCCGGTACGGCGCCGGATAATGCTCGGGATCGACCTTCTTCCGCAGCGGGCGCTGCAGCAGGCGCACGACCGGCTTGCGCAGGACCGACCACGACGGCACGTGCTTCCACCACGGGGCACGCTTCGGACGGGGGTGGCGGGCAGCAAATGCGTACGCCGCATCCAGCAAGTGGCGGTCCGGGACGATTTCGTCCACCAGACCCAGAGCCAGCGCCTGGCGCGCGCTTACGCTGCGGCCCGTCAGCATGAGATCAAGCGCTGCCAGATCACCGACGAGTCGCGGGAGCCGCACCGTCCCGGCAAAACCGGGATGGATGCCGAGCCGCACTTCCGGCAGCCCGAGACGCGTGCCTTCATCCTCGCGCGCGATGCGGTAGGTGCACGCAAGGGCCAGCTCCAGCCCGCCCCCCAGGCAGTTTCCATGGATCAGCGCAATGCTCGGAAACGGCAATCGTGCCAGGCGGCTGAACACACCCTGCGCGGTGCGGGCCAGGCCGGTGGCCTGCATCGCATCACTGATCGTGCGGAACTGGGTAACGTCAGCTCCGACGATGAAGCTCCTCGTTTTCGCCGACCGGATGACGATCCCTTTCAGCGGCCGGCCCTCAATCTGGCCAAGGACACGATCGAACTCCTCGAGTACCGCGGAGGACAGCGTGTTGGAGCTTTGTCCGGCCACGTCGAGCGTAAGCACGACCGTGTCATCGATCTCTTCCATGCGCCAGTTGGCCAATTCCGGATTCATGCTCATGCCTGCCCTCCTCCTGCCCGTACCAGCATCGCTCCACCCTGCCCGCCACCGATGCATAACGTCGCTATTCCGAGTCCGCCCCCGTGGTGCTTCAACGACCGCAGAAGGTGCAAAACGAGGCGTGCCCCGCTCGCGCCGACAGGGTGACCGATCGCGACCGCGCCGCCTTCCATATTGAGACGCGACCGGTCCACCGCGCCGTGCGGTGTATTGATGCCGAGCTCGTCACGCGCGTATTCGGGACTGTCCCATGCCGACTGGCATGCCAGCACCTGGGCTGCGAACGCCTCGTTGAGCTCCATCTGCCTGATATCGCCCATCTGCAGATTGAACCTGACCAGCAGCTTCGACACGGCGTGGACCGGTCCGAGCCCCATCTGGGCAGGATCGACTCCGGCCCACTCTTCGCCCACCAGTTCCCCGAGCACCGTGAGCCCGTATCGGCGGACAGCGGTCTCGCTCGCCAGCAGGAGCATGGCCGCGCCGTCGGTCACCTGGGAGCTGTTGCCGGAGGTCACGGAACCGTATTTGCGGTCGAACACCGGCTTCAGACCGGCGAGCTGATCCAGGGTGGTATCACGGCGCAGTCCGGTATCCTCGAGATAGACGCGTCCGCGCGAATCGTAAATCGGCTCGATTTCCCCCCGCATCAGGCCGGAGCTGTAGGCCATGGCCAGACGCTGGTGGCTGCCGAGAGCATAGGTATCCTGCTCTTCGCGGGCAATGCCGAACCGGTGGGCCACGATCTCCGCGGTCTGCCCCATGTTGAGCTGCACCAGCGGATCGGTGAGCCCGAGCAGCAGCGCATAAACCGGAACGAGAAAGGACGGCCGGAATCCGGCGATGGCGCGCAGACGGGCGACCGGATTGCGGGCCCGCATGACCGCTGCAAGCCAGTCACTCATGGCCGCATTCCACTGGATCGGCGCGCGGCTCATGGCCTCGGTGCCACCAGCCAGCACCAGATGCGCGCGGCCCTGCGCGATGCGTTCACGCGCGCTTGCCAGCGCCTGCAGCCCGGAAGCACAGTTGCGCTGTACGGTGAAGGCCGGAACGGCCTTGCCGCAGCCCAGGCGCAGGCTGATGATGCGTGCGATGTTTGCTTCGTCCGGCGCTGGAATCACGCAGCCAACGATGACCTCATCGATCTGCTGCGGTGCGAATGGCGCGCGCGCCAGGACCGGCCGTGCCGCCGCGACCGCCAGGTCGGCGGCGCTGAACTCATTGGCCCGACCCCGTGCCTTCAGAAACGGGGTGCGTGCCCCGTCGACGACGAACACCTTTTCATCCGACATGCGTGTCTCCTCGATATCCTGCGGCTGCGCGGCTGTATCATGCCACACCGGGGCGCGTGGACTGCTGCACCGGCTCGGCGACACTTCCGGCACCGAGTGACCGCAACAGCGCCGGTATCCATTCCTCCAGATCCCCGACGCAGGCAATCACACGCGGCCCCGGATGTTCCTTCGGCCAACTGAAAATCGGAGCGTCCGGATCGCGGTTGATGGCAATCACGATGGCGCCGGCGTCGATCCATCCCATGTGCTGGGGCGCACCCGAAATGCCCAGCGCCAGCAGCAGCTCGGGCGCCACCGATACACCGGTCTGTCCGATCTGGCGGTCCGTCTGCAGCAGTTTGAGCTCCTGGGTCACTTTGCGTGTCGCCCCGATTTCCACGGCCCTGTTGCTGAGCCGCGCCAGCGCCGTACACAGCGAAGAAACCAGCTGCTCTTGGCCGGGCAGGATCGCTGCGCCCAGACCGACATCGACGATGAGGCCAGCCGATGACAGTCCGGCGCCGGCCGGTGCCCGTGCCGCCAACCGTTCGAGCGCCGTACTGGCGGGGCTCCCGGCTGGCAGATGGCACACCGCAACCGGCGCCGCTGACGGGGTCACCAGGGATGGAGCATCCAGGGAGCGGCTGATCACGAGCAGCGCGGATTGTGGCAACGGATAATCGGCTTCGTAGCCATCGCGCATGCTGGTCACGGCATCCGGACCGATCCGGATCACGTCCTCGAAAAGCGGGAGCCTCAGGCGCGCGGCCAGTGCCGCAGCCACCGCGGCATAGTCAGCATCGAAGACGATGCGATGCGGCCCGGCGGCAGGCGCGGCCAGCACGGCGGCCAGTGCTGCCGGCGGCGCGGCGCCGCCGCGCAGCGGCAGCTGCCACAGTCCCGTAAACCCGGCCTGTCCCAGCATGACCGAAGGCGGCCGGGGCTCCTGGCCGGAGGCGTGCCAGGCCAGGACACCGAAAGGGGATTCAAGCCCCGCGATCGCGCGCAGCGCCGGCGACCGGCTCGCACCGGACAGTGCGTCGGACACCGTAATCCAGAGATTGCCGCCAGGCAGCGGTGCATCGACAGCGCGGGTCATCGCTGGCCGATCCAGCACCGCGCCAGCTCCGAAGCGCGCCCTCAGCCAGTCAGCCAGCATCTGCGCGTCAGCAAACCGCTCGGGCAGATCTCCGGCTCTGCGCGGCGTCATGATCCGCACCCCAGCCGGCACCGGTCCGGCGGCGGCTTCGTGCGCTGGTGGCGGTGCATGCAGTGTCTCCAGCCACTGCCGGATGGTGAACCGGTCCGCACGCCCGTCGACCCGCAAGGCCCAGGCAAATGCGACGGCGCGCTGCGCGGCAATGAATTTCGTGATGCCGGTCCCGGTCTCCACCCGCAGCCCGCGCGTCGCCGGTCCGACCGCGGTGGCATTCTCAAGCAGATCGGCACTAAGCAGCTGCGCCAGATGTGCCGCATGGCACTGGTCCCCAAGGCTCGCCGGATCACGGCCGAAAGCCCAGCGCCGCACCTGCGGCCAGGCACGCCTGAGTATCCGGGCTACGGCTTCCATGCCGGCCGCACCGGCCGGCTGCACGACATGCAGCACTTCGGCCCCCGCCGCCTGCAGCCGGCGCAGTGCGTCGGCAATTCCGTCCGGACCTACGGCGGCGACTTTCACCCGCAGCGCCGCAAACCGGTCTGACCAGGACAGCAGCCGGTCCAGCACTGCCAGATCCGCGGCATGCCAACCGGCCCATGCAAGTCCTTCACCGGCCGGCTCGAAACGGCTGCGCAGCACCACCGCCCATTCGCCGCCCGGCGCACCTGCCGCGACCGGCCGGTCTTCGGTGGCAGGCGGCGCCAGGAGCGCCGCACGCGCCAGGACCAGCGCAGCATCCGCAAAACACGCCTCGCCGTGGTCAGTGTGACTGAACTCGGCACGCACCATTGCGGCCACGTCCTGCACATGGCGCGCGATGCTCGCTTCGCTGGCCTGCAGCCGCTCGATGTCGGCGCGGTCCGCAGGGTCATCGAGGGACTTCAGCAGGCGGATCCGTTCGTGCAGCGCCACCCAGCCGTAAAGCTCGGCCGCCCAGTCAACCACAGGAAACCAGCGGACCTGAAGATCCGGATCCTGCCACACCCTGGAACCGGAAGCCGCAACGCGTCCGGATGCAAATTCCCGGAATGTCCGCAGCGCGGCATCGAGCGGGGCATTGTCCGCAACCGTGACGGCGGATGCACCCACCAGGCCCGGAAGGTCCTTGAGCACCAGGAAACGCTGGACTTCGTTGGTGCCTTCATAGATGTTCAGGATGCGGATGTCGCGCCGCCATTTCTCGAGCATGACCTCGCGGGCCGCAGCATCCGGTCCATACAGCCTGTCGAGCCAGCCCAGTATGCGGTGCGCCCCCTCGGAAGCCAGGTACTTTGACAGCGCCGCCTCGATGCGGAAATCACCGCGCGCCAGGTCGGCCCGGTCCATCAGCCCGACGAGACGGGCGGCGAGCGTCTGCAGGCGGTCGCACTCCGCCTGTGCCACGGCATGCAGCTGCGGGTCGCGGCGCCACACCGGAAGAAACTCCTGCAGCACGCGCTCCGCCAGCGTCGCGCAGCTCATCACCAGCCCGCCGCGCCCGACACTGAGTGTCTCGAGCGCATTGACCTGACCGTGGCCGGCGAAGCCGATGACCTGGTCGGCGCTCACACGCACCCGGTCCAGCCTGAGCTCATTCGTCGGCGACGCGCGCTGGCCGAGCTTGTTCTCGTCCGGACCGATGCGCAGACCCTCGGAACGCCGCTCCAGCATGAATCCGGTTTCCCCAGCCGCTGTCCGGGCGTAGATGCAATAGCGGTCGGCGATCGAACCGTTGGTGATCCACATCTTGCTTCCGGTCAGTTCCCAGTATCGGTAGTACGTCCTGCCGTCGCGCACGACCACGGTACCGATATCATCGTAGGACCAGCTGCGATCACCGATGCGGATCTGCCGCACACCGCTGTTGCGCGCCATGTCCCAGTCGCTGTCGTCCAGCGTGGCGAGGCGGCCATCCGGCATGCGGAACAGCGCACGCCGCGATTCGAACACCAGATTTGCGGCATCAAGCAGCAGGCGCGACCGGGCCGTACCAGGAACCGTAAACCGGTAGAAGCCTGGTCCGTCGGGCTGCGCCTCCACCTCATGCAGGACCGCACGCGTCTGGATGCCACCGGTGTCCGATCCGGCAGCGGGTTCGGTCAGCGCAAAGGCACTGATCTGGCCGCAGGCAAGAAACTGCAGGAACCGGTCGTGCGCGCGCAGACGGACACCGGCCTCGTCCCGCTCCTCGGCAAACCGGCTGCGCAGCGCCGGCAGGCCATCGCGGCACTGACGCAGCTTGCCGGTGAGCGCCGCGAGGTCATGGCTTTTTGCAGCATCCACCACCTGCTGTACTGTCAGCAGGAAATCGCGCGCCAGGTACTTGAGCGTCGAACCGGGAAAAAGCATCATGCGCTGCACTGCCGCGCCGAGCTGCTCAAGCATCCGGCGCATCCGGGCAGGCTCGGGATGCGCAATCATCCGCAGCAGTTCGTCGATGCCATCCTGCAGCTCCTGCCAGCCCGGCGCGTCCGACAGACAAATGTCGATTTCGCGGCGCAACCGCGGCAGGTCCTTGTCGCGCCCGAGCAGCACTGGCATGGTGCCGATGCTGGTGCTCGCCATGATCAGCAGACCGGTGGCCGTGTCTTTCGCGCCCATGCACAGATTGGTAAGCACCGAGTACTGCGCCTTGCTCCAGCCCTTGCCGCCGAGCCCGGTGGGCACGATGGTCGCAAACGCATTGAATTCCCGCAGCAGCTGGACGTCGTCCTGTGGCATCGCGTGCAGCGAATCGATATAACGGCCGTAGGGTTCGTTGCGGTCCGGACTGCGAAAACCGCGCCGCAGCAGTCTCAGGACTCCGGCGCGCGTGCTTCGCAGCGACGGATCTCTGCGGAAGTGCTCCGGCACCAGCAGTGCGTCGGGGGCAAGCAGGTGGCCGGTCAGGAAACTGCCGCTCAGGTACGCGAAGCTGGCATGCGCATCCCAGATGAGCGGACGCTGTGGGCGCATCCGCCGGCCCTGCGGTTCCGCCGTCGGCGGACGCAGGCGGCGGATGCGTTGGCGTCCCTCGGCAAATCCGCGCAGACCGTCAGCAACCACCCGTCCCGGGCCAGGCAGCGGCATCGCGCCAATCAGCTGCGCGCCGAACTCCGGATCTTCCGTACCGGTTTCGCGTGACCCGGGCCACTGGCTCAGCTGGATGGCGTCACGGTAACGGGGAGCCAGGATGTCTTCCTCGGAGTACGCCATGCCTCCGAAGATCTGTCCGGCAAGCCACGGCACGGCATCCATCCACGGACCCATGCACCCGCGCACAAGCAGCAGCACCTGGGCGGGCTCACGCGCGCACCAGCCCCGGGCCAGGTCGAGCAGCATGCAGGCATGCTCCACACCGGCAAGCATCTGCTTCACGATGCCGAATTTTGCGATGCTGTCCCGGCCTTCGCAGTCGCGCAGCTCACCATGAAACTGGACGCGGGTGGCCGCGTAATCCAGCGCCCGGCGCCGCAGCACGGATGCCTGGCCGCAGGCCAGCGCAACAGTCATTTCTGCGAATACGGCTGACACCGGAAATTCCTGCACAGTTCCGTCCACGCGCCGGCGCACCGGCTGCGCGGCATCGAGTCCGGCGCCATGCGCAACCACCACTCCGGCGGAGCTGACACTGCCGTCCGGTGCGACCAGGCGCTGCGCCGCCGCCGACAGCCAGCCGGAGCTGCCGTCCTGTTCGCGCCACAAGGGGGCAGCCAGCACTTCATCGATCGGATGTCCGGCCCAGGTCTCGGCGACATAGTGGCCAGCGGCTATCCACGCCAGCGCGCTGGACCAGCCGGCGAGCCACTCGACCGCCTCGGCGCGCCGGCTTCTGGCCGCGGCGATCCAGCTGCACAGTGCAGCCCGCGCGGACGGGTCCCATGGCGCGTGCGCCAGGGCCGCGAGTTTCTGCGGCGGGAACCCCGCTTTCAGGTGCTCCCGTTCCGCCCTGCCGCGCTGCAAGGCTTGCGCGGCCGCATCGCGCACCGCGGGGACATCGGCCGGCAGCGCCTGTGCCTGCTGCAGCAGCGCACGCACCTCCGTTTCCATCCAGCCGTAGGCACGCCTCCCGAGCCACGCATGCAGGCGCGCGACGAGGGGGCGCGTCAGCGCATCATCGGGCAACTCCGCCATGAGCCCGGCCCAGGTGCGCGGCCATTCCTCCGTCACCATGGCCGGGCGTGTGTGCAGCGCCTGATACAGGCGCTGCCAGGCGCAGCGCGGCGCATCATCCAGAGAAAACAGTCGGTCCGCGTCCACCTCCAGGGTGGAGGTCACCGATGAATCCGGGCCGCTGCGGGAGTCCCCCGGCACGCGGTAGGCAAAGCGATGGCTGCTGCTGCGGTTCCAGTCGACCCCCGGCACCGTCACGCGGCAGGACTCGCACTTGATGCAGTTTTCATGCTGGCTTGCGACTCCGCCGCGCGGCCCGGCAAGCGCATAGACCTCAGCGGGACAGACATGGCACAGCTGCCCGGCACCGGCGCCAAGATCGACGGGGACCGTCACGTGCCGGAGATCAGGACGGTAGCGCTCGAGCGGTGCGATCCAGGCAGTGGGCGACGCGGCGCTGCGGTGCGCCACACCCCAGTCGAGGCACTGGCGCACGCGTTCCTCGTAGCGATAGTAGGGGCGAAGAAGCAGATCGCCGAGTGTTACACGTCCGGTGCGGTACCGGGTCAGGTCACCGAGCAACGCCGCTCCGCCACCGAGAGCCCCGAACCCCAGACTACCGATACGTGGCAGCGCGCGCGGCAGACCCGCCATGCTGCGCCAGATCATGGCCATGCGGTCAGCCAGATCTGGCAGACGCCGGCCGTAAAAGTGGCCGATGGCCGTCGCTGCCAGTGCCAGCAGCGGATCGTCGCGCAGCACCATCGGCTCCAGTGGCGCTGCGCCCCGTGCCTCGAGAAACTGTACCTGCAGCGGCTGCGTCCCCGGGGACGAGCGCAGACGCGGCCGCAGCTCACGCGCGAGCCGCAGCGCCTGAGGAAGATCACGGCGCAGACGCGCGAGCTGCATGCCGAGCGCGCGCCGCCGCTGGGCCCGGCCCTGCTCCGGCGGCAGACTGGCGGCGTCGACCATCTGCCCCAGAAACGCCGGCAGATGGTCAAACAGGGCCGGCCCGCCATGGATGGCGGCCGGCCAGCGCCGCGTCAGCCTGGCATTGCGGAAATCAGGAGTGTCCCGCAAGGCATCGGCGTACTCGCGTTGCAGATCCTCGCGCGTGTAGCGGGAACCGCTGCGGCGCAGACGCAGCACTGCATCGGCAAATGCCAGGGCGCTGGTGATCGCCGGACCGATGAAATTCGGATAGGGGACTTCCTGTCCGAGACCGAGACAGCCACCGCCGACGGCCAGACCGTCGCGTACCCAGTCCGGGGTCTCGTCCAGCCCTCCTGACCGGATCACCTTGGCACCATAAGCGATCTGCTGCGCGCCCTCGATCAGGGAGGCGATGACCGGCAGGCTGCACACACGCCTGAAAAGGTGCGGATGATCGGCCACGCCGGCCTTTGCCAGGCGGTCGAGCGGCAGCACTACCCCCAGCGACAGGGTGTCGTGGTTGGTATAGAGAAAGGCGGTCATGTTGAGTGGCACCACCCGCCCGGCCAGCTGGCCATTGCGCAGCAGCCACTCCTGGGCCGCGCCTTCTCCCGGATTCAGCCGGAAACGCTGCTCGATCAGCGGCGGCGGCAGGCGGAACAGCGCCTTGATGCCCTGGGCATAGTGAGGTGCGGGCGCGCGCTCCAGCCCCTCACGCGCAAGCAGGCCCGCCGCGTCACCTTCCGCGAGAAACACGACCCCGGCGTTCACCGGGCCACGGTCAGTATTGACGCCGACGACGCGGTCCGCGTGGTAGCGCAGACCGGTCACAGTGGTGGCGGTGATCAGCGTGACGCCGGCACCAATGGCGCGGCTCGCCAGCCAGCGGTCCAGCCTGGGCCGAAGGACTGTCCATGCTTCGCCAAAATCATTGCCGCCGTGCGCCCGGGCATCGAAACCTGCGGCATTGATGCCATCATGCACAAACAGGCTGCGCACGACGACGCGCCGCTCCTTCGGTGCCTGCTGCCACAGTTCGCGGCCCAGCACATCTTCACGCAGCAGGCCGTCGGCATGATAGACGCAGCCCGACCAGTTCTCCGCGCCAGCGTACTCTGCGCCTTCGATCACCATAACCGGTACGCCAGCGCGGGCCAACCGCAGCGCCGCCGCAGTTCCGGCAGGTCCAGCCCCTACGATGAGGACTTCTGGCGAAGTTCGCATGTCTCCTCATTGTTCCGTATATGCATATGTATAGTTATAGCAATGCGCGTGGCCTGCCACTGGCGGAACATCGGGAACCCGGCACGATGCACGCAGGAGCTGCGCGACGGAGGGACAGGCGTCGGCGGGGCGTGTCGCCGCTGTCCGCTTCAGCGCGACGGAGCAGCCGCAGGAGCGTGCGCGACCGGCCTGCGCGACGGAAGCGGTGGCAGAAACCGCAACAGCTGCGCCTGCAGCTGCGGGTCCAGCCAATTCCGGCCACCGACAAATTCTTTCACCACACGACCGCGTGGATCGACCAGGTAACTGGTCGGCAGACCGATCATATGCCACTCGTGGCTGACCGACCCGTCACGATCAAGCAGGACCGGGTAGGTAATGCCCAGCTCCTCGGCCACTGGCGCAACCACGGCCCATCCTTCTCCTTCCTCCACACCGAGGATCACGAATCCGCGGTTCCCGAACTTGCGGTACAGACGTTCCATGGAGGGAATTTCCTTGCGGCATGGCGGGCACCAGGTGGCCCAGAAATTCACGAGTACGAGCTTGCCCCGGTAATCAGAGAGATGCCGTACCTTGCCGTTGAGATCCTTGAGGGAAAATTCCGGAGCGGCATGCAACGGCGCGGCGCCGGCTGGCCCGGCGCACCAGAACAGCATGGCTGCAAGGAAGAATGAGGCAAGGATTGTGCATGCAGCCCGGCGTTTCATCGGGACGGGATCTCCTGGGCGGGTAGCGGACAGCGCAGGGCGTGCATCGAAGCGTGTTCCGGCACACCGCTGTACCACCAGTATACATCCAGATTGAACCGCTGGCCGGGGGCCAGGCCGGTGCTCACCATGCCCTGGAGCCAGTCTGCAGGACCGAGCTGCATCACAGAGGGAAGCAGCGAGTAGCGGAAGGCGATCTGCAGCGACCGCGACACATGCTGCTGCATCCAGATGCGCCGCCAGTCCGATTCCAGTCGTAGCGGCAGCCGGTGACCGCCGGCTGACACGCGCCAGTCAGCGAGATTGACCTTCAGGACGCGGGCCGCCGACCGGTTCCGTACGACCACCTTGAAGACACAGGTCTGCGCAATCTGCCGCGAAGCGGCGGCAGTGAATCCGCGACCCTGGAAAAAAGCCTCGGTCAGAGTGACCGGAAGCGGCGCCAGACGCAGAGACAGTCCTTTCCGGCGTAGCAGCAGCCGGGCGGTCCGGGTCCGGCCGGTTTCCGGACCAGATGCGGCCGCGTTGGCGGCCAGCAACCTTCCTGCTGGAGCAGTGGCAGCCAGCAGCACCAGCACCGCCCGCCCCAGGATACGCCGACTCTGCGCGCGGCGCGCGCCCGCCACGCCGGACCCGGAACACAGTCCGGTCAAAATCCTTGACACCATCGTGCCCTCGCTGGCAGCTTCAGCCACGGGCAAGATGGTAGCGGTAACCACGGGGCATATCCATTGCTCAAGGATTGGCTGCTGTCGCGTGTGAGACCTATAATCTCCATTAGCGATTGCTAATATGCTGGGAGGCACACACCTATGCCGTCAGACAAACAGGCGCTGGCCGACGAAGCCTATTCCAAGGCTTTACGCTATGAACTCGACTACGGGTGCTGTCCGCAGTGCGTTCTTGCGGCCGTGCAGGAAACGGTGGGCATCGTGGACGACGCCACCATCAAGGCGAGCCATGGTCTGTCCGGAGGTGGCGGCCTGTGCGGAAAGGGCGCCTGCGGCGCGCTGACGGGAGGACTGATGGCCCTCAGTGCCCGGCGCGGACGGGACCGCGACCGGCTGCATCAGGGCCGGGGCATGAACAATTTCCGGCGGGCCCGTGAACTGGTTGACCGGTTTCGCACGGAATTCGGCGGCATTACCTGTGAGGAACTTCAGCTGCGGTTCGCCGGTCGCACTTATGATCTGTGGAATCCGGAGGAATACTCCGCATTCACCGCGGCGCGCGGCGACCAGTGTGCACGCGCTACGGCGGTCGTTACACGCTGGGTTATCGAGATGATCTGAAACGGCATAGCCGGGTGCGGCGGGTTTCCGGCACGTGGCAGAGTTCCCGTGGCATGGGGTACATTAGCCGCGTATCGGACAAGGGACACCCGGGGCCTATCGTTCATGGCAGGACGCGTAGTACAAATCCGCATTGCTGCACTCATGCTCTGTCTGCTGGTGCCGGTCCGGTTTCCGGCACAAGCCGCACCGCCCGCTCCAGCCGCGGGCGGAGGCGTGGTCAGTGTCGCGGTTGCTGCCGATTTTCTGCACACACTCGAGCATCTGGGTACGGCGTTTGCCCGCACCGGAGCAGGTCGCCTGGCCATCACCCCCGGATCGACCGGCAAACTGTATGCGCAGATCCGCGCCGGCGCACCCTTTGATATCCTGCTGTCGGCAGATACCGCAACGCCGCTGCGTCTGGTGCGGGATAAACTCGCTGTAGCCACCAGCCGGTTTACGTATGCGCGCGGCCGGCTGGTGCTCTGGAGTCGCTCGGCACGGCGGGTCGATGGCAGCGGACGCGTGCTGGCGAGCGGCAGGTTCCGGCATCTCGCCATCGCGGACCCCGATACCGCCCCGTACGGAGCGGCGGCACGCAACGTACTGCGCCGCCTCGGGCTGTGGCAACGCCTGCAGCCACGCATCGTCAGTGGCGAGGATGTCGGCCAGACATTCGAATTCGCGGCCAGCGGCAATGCCGCGCTGGCGTTCGTCGCGCTGGCGCAGATCAAGGACCCGGGACATGCCGCTGGCGGATCGTACTGGATCGTGCCGCAGCGGCTGTATCCTCCCATCAACCAGCAGGCGGTACTGCTGACCCGCGCCGCACACAACCGCGCGGCGGCGGCATTCATGCGGTTTCTGCACGGGGCTGCTGCCAGGACCATCATCCGCCAGGATGGATATGGCACCGACTGAAGGCCCGGCTGAGGGCCGCCGCCGGATCCGGACCGGACGCAGGACATGAAAACGCTGGCGACGGATCTTGTTCCGGTCCTGCTCACCCTGCGTCTCGCCCTGGTCTCGACGACGATCCTGCTGTTCATCGGCACTCCGCTGGCATGGTGGCTCGCCCGTACCCGTTCGATCCTCAGGTTGCCGGTGGAATCAGTGGTCGCCCTGCCGCTGGTGCTTCCGCCGACCGTGCTCGGTTTTTATTTGTTGCTCGCACTGGCGCCCGCCGGCCCAATCGGCAGGGTCTGGCGCGCCGCCGGCGGCGGCTCGCTTGCCTTCAGTTTTTCCGGACTCGTGATCGGATCCGTGCTGTACTCGCTGCCGTTCGTGGTACAGCCGCTGCAGAACGCGTTCGAGGCCATCGGCGAGCGTCCCCTTTGGGTCGCGGCAACGCTTGGCGCTGGCCCCGTCGACCGCTTTTTCACCGTCGCCCTGCCGCTGGCGCGCCGTGGCCTGGTCACCGCGCTCACGCTCGCGTTCGCCCATACCGTTGGCGAGTTCGGGGTCGTACTCATGATCGGCGGCAACATCCCCGGAAAAACACGGGTGCTGTCGATATCGATATACGACCACGTTGAAGCGCTCGAATACACGCGTGCGCATATCCTGTCCGCCGGACTGGTGTTGTTTTCCTTTGCCGTGCTATTCATCGTCCACCTGAACAACCGGCGCCTTCAGGCGCAGGGACCATGAGCGGCATCGACGCGAGCCTCGTGCTGCGCCGGGGCGATTTCCTGCTCGAGGCATCGTTCCGGACACCGGCCACCGGCGTTACCGCCCTGCTGGGTCCGTCGGGTTGCGGCAAATCGACCCTGCTCAACTGCATCGCCGGCCTTCAGCCCGCCGAACATGGCAGACTGGAGGTAAACGGCGAATTCTGGCAGGACAGCGGACGGCACATTTTCGTCCCCCCGCACCGCCGGCGCGTGGGATACGTCTTCCAGGATCCCGGACTTCTCGGACATCTGGACGTACGTGGCAACCTGGAGTACGGGATGCGGCGCGCTGGCCGGCCGCAGAAGCCGGGCGCGTTTGCCCGGACCGTGGAATCGGTCGGTATCGGTCCGCTCCTTGACCGCCGGGTACAGGGGCTGTCCGGCGGCGAGCGCAGCCGCGTGGCAATAGCCCGTGCGCTGCTGCGCGATCCGGTAATGCTGCTCATGGACGAGCCGCTTTCCGCACTCGATGCCCGGTCGCGGTCACAATTGCTTCCGTTCCTGGAGCATCTGCGCGCCGAACTTCAGATCCCGGTTCTCTATGTCAGCCACGCCATCGACGAAGTAGCGCGGCTCGCGGATCATCTCGTCAGTCTCGAGCCCGGAAAGGTCGTGGCACATGGCGCGCTGCGTGACATGCTGACGCGCCTCGATCTGCCGATCTCCCACAGCGACGAGGCAGCGGCCATTCTGGACGGGGTGGTCACCGGATACGACGAGAAGTTCCAGCTGGCGCAGCTTGCGTTTGCCGGCGGGCAGCTGGCGGTCCCCCAGCCCCGCATGCCGGAAGGAACCGCTGTGCGGGTACGCATCCTGGCACGTGACGTGAGTCTGAGCCTGGAACACCACCGCAACACCAGCATCCTTAACATCTTTCCGGTGCGCGTACTGGAAATATCCGAGGACCGCGCTGCGCAGGCCACGGTCAGACTGGAAGCGTCCGGTACCATACTGCTCGCGCGCGTGACACGCCGCTCGCTGTCGCTGCTTGCACTCGAACCCGGCAGCGAGGTCTTCGCCCAGATCAAGAGCGTCGCGCTGCTGCGCTAGCCGCACCCGGACGCTCGAAGTAATCCTTCAGCGTCCGCGTGGAAAGGGCAGCACTCAGCGCGACAAACAGCCCGGCGGCCATCAGCCCCATGAGGACATCCACCGATTGCAGTGCCTGCGCCACATCCGCGTGCTCCAGCCGGGCCGACCACACCGCGATGAGCGCCGGCAGCGCACCGATGACTGCGGACATCGCCAGGTTCCACCAGAATGCCATGCTCCGGCTCCAGCGGCTGCGGCGCAGCAGTCCGATGATGCAGGCCAGGGTATAGAGTGCTGCAAACGCCAGCAGTCCGGAATACGCGAGCCGGGTTCCGGGAAGCGCCAGATTCCATCGGCGCGCGACATAGACCTCGCGGGCACCGTGCAGCAGTGCGATATCCACCCAGAGATAAAGCAGGACGTTCAGCCAGATGGTCAGTCGTGTCATGCGCCCTCCCGGCCGGGATCAACACAGGGCCGCCGCCCTGGTTTTCCCCTAACCTGATGTGTCCGGCACGGCGCCCCGCCCGTCACCGCCCCCGCCGGAATTCCGGCGGGGGCGCGAGAGCCCGGTCGCACGCGCCTCAGAGCAGCTCAGGAAGTTTGCGCTTGGCGAATACCAGCTTGATCAGCGGTACATAACCTTCGCTGTTCGTGCGATCGAAAAACAGGCCGACGCCATTCGCGCTGACATGCACGATCTGGGCATGGAACCGTCGCGGCTTCCGGTCTGCGGACAGCGGCATGTTCACCATCAGCTCGACCGTGCCGACGGGATGAGACCGGGCGCCACGAAGCTGCACGAATGCCCCGTTGAGGCTGATGTCGCGGGTACGGCAGGGCAGCGGATCACGTCCGCCGCTGCCGACCATCACCGCGTCGAGAGCGTACGGAATCCGGGGTGTGTCGCGACGTTCAGTTGTCATTGGCACCACACTCCCGCTGCGGCCAAGGATAAGTGGATTCTACTCTGGCAGCAGCCCGGACGAAACCGGATGCGGACTGTCCCCGGTACCATCCGGCAGCGCCAGCTGCACTTCTTCCATGGTTTGTGCCAGTCGCCCCACGAGCGAAACCGCGTCTTCGCCGGCACCCAGCAGCAGCGCGGCGCTGGAAAATGCCGGGAGTACAAAGCTGTTTGCGCCAACAGACAGATGGGTTTCGGCGGCACGCTTTTGCGCCTTGGCCAGCGCACGTGCCGCGCCATCCAGTCCGGTCTCCGGAAACAGGATTGCAAACCGGTGACGGTCATAAGTGGCAACAAAATCATACGTGCGGAATCCGGCCAGAATGACATCGGTATAGCAGCGCAGGACGGCCGCCTCGGTGCCTTCCCCGAAACGGATGGCCAGATCATCCAGGCCACCGAGACCGATCAGCGCCGCCGTGAGCGGCCTGCGATGGCGACGCACGCGTCCGATCTCCGACGCCAGCTGCTGCAGGAATGCTTCCCTGCGCGGCAGCGTTACCGGCCGGCGCGCGCGTTTGGCGACCGAACGTGGCGCGGCGGCTGGCCGCCGTGCGCCGATGCTTCGCCGGCGCTCCTCGTCTAGCTGCGTGCGCAGCTGCGCACGCTCCGAATCTCCCGACTGGATCTGCGCTGCGGCGTTCGTGAGCTGCTGTTCCAGTTCGGCGCGCTCGCGCCGCAGCTCCTCGAGACTGCTTGACCAGAGTTCTTTCAGGCTCCTGAAATCCTTCATTGCTCCATAGATTGCGCGCCACGCATCCAGCTCCGACCTGCGCAGCGATTCATAGCGCAGCTCGCCGGCATTCGCACCGGTCTTGGCCTGATCCACCATCTGTGCCAGAGCAGAAGCGGGAACGGATCCGTCGGGCACCGCCGGTGCCGCGCACGAAGCTGGCGGTGCGTTGCTGTTCCCGGCCGCGGTGATCAGTGTTTCCGGGTACACCGTCGCGTACCCCGCCACCGGAGCGGCAATTCCATTGATCGCATCGATGTAGGCCTGAAACGGGTTATGACGCCTGGGCGTTGCCACGGCCAGTTCGAGATAAGGAGTGAGGTGCTGCTGGATGATGCGTGCCTTGATGCGCAGAGCAGGCGGATTGTCACCGGAAGCGGCATACACCCCGAGCTGCGCATGCAGGCGGCTCACGGCCGAGTCGCTGATCCGGATGTCGCCGGGGCCAGCCGTGCGCTGGCCGAAACTGTGTTCGAGGATCCTGGCAAGCCCGGTACCATTGCCGGCCCGCTGCAAGCTTTCGAGATGGCGCCAGAGGGTCTTTGCCAGAGTCGGGTCCGCAGACACGAATTCGCTGACTGACACTAAGCCGTCTCCTCTGGGCACCAGCGGGGGTGGTCTTTCTTTTCTAAGAAATGTACCTCCCGGCTTCCGAAATAACAATAGGTTGGGCCGGCTGCGATTTCTTGACCTTGCGGCAGCTTCCGCACAGGGCGGCGTGGCAGTGGCAGACCGTTCGTCGCACCCGGGCAGGGCGCTTGTTATCATGCGCGCATGGACACCTCGCGACTTCTCGGAAACCTCAATGATGCGCAGCGCCAGGCGGTCACGGCCGGCGCGTGTCCGCTGCTGGTGCTGGCGGGCGCCGGCAGCGGCAAGACCCGCGTCCTGACCCACCGCATTGCGTGGCTGGTACAGCTGCAGGGCGTCTCGCCACAAGCGGTCCTGGCGGTGACATTCACGAACAAGGCAGCCCACGAGATGCGCGGACGCATCGAGGCGATGCTCGGATTTTCCGTGTCCGGAATGTGGATCGGGACGTTTCACGGGCTGTCCCACCGGCTCCTGCGGGCACACTTCCGGGAAGCCGGGCTGCCGCAGAATTTCCAGATCATCGACAGCGACGATCAGCTGCGGCTGATCCGCCGGGTACTCAAGAATCTGGAACTCGACGAAGCCTACTGGCCACCGCGCCAGGCACAGTGGTTCATCAACAGCCAGAAGGAAGCCGGACACCGGCCACAGCAGGTAGAACAGTCCGATGACCCCCAGTCGCGGCAGTGGACGCGCGTCTACGGCGCCTATGAGGATGCCTGCCGGCGTGCCGCGCTGGTCGATTTCGGCGAGCTGCTGCTGCGCGCCTACGAACTGCTGCGCGATGATGAGCGCCTGCGGACACACTATCAGAACAGGTTCAGCCATATCCTTGTGGACGAATTCCAGGACACCAACGCCATCCAGTACCGCTGGCTGGGGCTGTTTGCCGGCTCCCACAGCAACCTGTTCGTGGTTGGTGACGACGACCAGTCGATTTACGGGTGGCGGGGCGCCAAGGTCGAAAACATCCTGCGGTTCGAAAATGACCACCCGGGAACCGTGCTGATACGCCTGGAACAGAACTATCGGTCGACCGGAACCATTCTCGACGCCGCCAACGGCGTCATCCGCAACAACGCCGGCCGCCTGGGCAAGGAGTTGTGGACCCGCGGCACGCGCGGCGACCCTGTCCGCATCTATGCCGCATACAATGACATCGACGAGGCGCGGTTCGTTGCCGACCGTGTCGAGGCGTGGGTA
>JAJYCY010000093.1:2768-3999 GCA_021778035.1 Pseudomonadota bacterium | reverse complement strand
ACTAGTGTGCAAATTACGGAGATCAGTCATGAGCAATCCCTCGCCGTTTTCCCCGATGTCACCAGGCTTTTCTCCTGCCCTGTCGAGCTCCGACGTTATCCGCCGCGCCTACAGCCTGCTGACAGGGACGCTGGCCGTCAGTGCCGTCGCTGCCTGGGCCGGCATGCACATGGCGTTCCCGTACCAGCACCCGTTTATCCTGATGATCCTTGCATTCGGCGCCTTGTTCGCGGTCATGGCCACCGGCGCCCGGCGCAGTCCCATGGCCGTACCACTGGTCTTCGTCTTTACCGGACTGATGGGACTGTCCCTCGGTCCGATGATTGCCGTCACACTCCAGCTGGCCAATGGGCCACAGATCGTTGCCGAGGCGATCGTGGGTACCGCCGTGATCTTCGGCGCCCTGTCGCTCTACGCCTGGCAGACAAAGCGTGATTTCAGCTTCCTCGGCGGATTCCTCATGGTGGGACTCATCGTGGTGATTCTGGCCGGCATTGCCAATTTCTTTCTGCACATGCCGGCGTTGCAGCTCACCATTTCCGCTGCGGCCCTGCTTATTTTCTCCGGCTATGTACTCGTTGACACAAGCCGGATGATACGTGGCGGGGAGAACAATGCGGTCCTGATCACCGTCAGTCTGTATCTCGACGTTCTCAATATCTTCGTTGCGCTTCTGGAACTGCTCTCCGCGCTGCAGGGCAGAAGGGACTGATCCATTTCCGGCACCGTCTCATGGCGGTGCCACAATGCGACCCCGGGGAACCGTCCGCGCCCCGCGCACAACCGGTCCGCAGGGTCTACCGGCCGGTGCGCGCAGCGCGCGTCTTCAGCTCCAGGTCACGTCTGACGCTCCATGCCTGCAGGCGCAGCAATCCGGAGCCGAGCGCATAAAGCGGCGGCAACATGAGCGCGTTGACATTGGCAGTGACAAGCAGATAGAGCATCCAGCGGTGCGGTGCATCGGCCCGGGCGAGCACAGCCGCAAGCCTTGCCTGCGCGGCGCGTGGCAGCCAGTCGAGCAGCAGGTGGACAATGCACCAGTACTGCACCGCATTCCCGCCGGCGCCATGTCCGCCCAGCCCCGGCGTAACCAGCGCTCCGAGCGCGATCATCATCACGGCCGGCAGGATAAGCAGCGGCCATAATCCGAACCACGTCATCACTGGCACGACTCCGGATCCAGACCCGGATTCGCGTCGAGTTCCTGCCACATCCGGTCAGCGCGGCCCGG
>JAJYCY010000093.1:0-2668 GCA_021778035.1 Pseudomonadota bacterium | reverse complement strand
GTCGCACACCCGGTCGCGCACCGCAAGACGCAGGGTGACGTCTTCTCGCCCCGGCGCACGGTGCGTGGAAAGCTCTGCGGCCTCGTATTGCCCGAGCAGCCGCACGGCGTAGCGCGCGGTATCGGCGCCCTGCACCCGCAGGATCACCTTGGTGGCAATGGTGTCATCAAGTTCGTCTGCGTAGCCGGCACCGATCGCCCGCAGCTGGGCGTGCGACTGGAAACCGAACGACAGCGGCATGCGGGCGGAACGGCAGCGCGCGCTGAACGGACCGAATCCGTCATGGAAAAACGCACCCCAGTCGTCGAACAGCAGCGGGTAGCTCACATGGGCCTGCGTCCGCTCCATCTGGCGGCTGCGCGCCTGCACACCGAACATCTCGATCAGGGCGATGGCGACATCCCGCGCGAACCCGGTCAGCGGAAGGTGCGCAAAAAGTGTTTCGCCACCATCCACCAGCGCGCTGATGCGTATGTCCGGCACATAGGCATTGAGCCGGTCCGCGGCCGGTCCGGCGACAAAAATGAACAGCCGGTTGAGCAGTCCGGCGATATTGCGGATGCGCGTGGCAAACGGCTGCTCCAGCCACTGGCGCGCGAGGCTGACTTCGACCGGATCGGCGCCGGCCCGCCGGGCCCGCCGCATCAGCTCATGGCCCGCGTCCTTCATGCTCAGCGCCACATACAGGTCCCGCAGGCTGGTTGCCACCGGCAGCGCACGCAGCAGCGGTACCATGCGCGCAAGCACCGCGCGCTGCTCGTCCATGTAGAAAGAAGTGCTGTCGGTGGTGCCGATCAGCACCTTTGCCAGCCGGTCAATCACGTCATGCGATGCGCCTTCGAACAGATTGACCGACTCCGAACCAGGCAGCTCGCTCGAGAAAAAATGGTCTGGCGCGCAGCCCATGCCGACACACTTGCGATAGGTATCAATATCACCCTTGCCATCGAAAAACGCCCAGCCTCCCCGGGGAGACCGTCTGCTGAACGCGCTGATCAGGCCAAGCATGACCGAATCGGTCTTGCCGGAACCGGGTGCGCCGATGGCAATGAGGCCCAGGTTGAGGGCCTCCGCTGACAGCGCCGCGCGCGCTATGCGCCGCGGGCGGTCCGGATCTCCCAGTTCCACCGCTGTTCCCAGCACCCAGCCGGCATCATCCGGATACGTCCGCCTGCGACGTAATTTCCGCACAGATATCAGCAGTCCGCCCGGAATCAGCCATGCGGCGGCCGGCTGCCAGGTATGGAAGAATACCGCTGCCGCAGCGGTGTCCGCCGCGAGTACCAGCAGCACGACTGCAATAATGGCTTTCAATCCGGCCACAGCAACGGGATGTCACACACGGATGCCGGCACATCGTGTGTCGCGATCCAGCCCCGGTGCCGCAGGGTCCGTGCGGGATCCGTGCAGCCCACGACGAAACGGTGAACCACTTCGCACCACGCGCGCCCCGTCGGGTCCGGCCAGTAACGGGGATCCGGCGTGTGCCGCCGGCGCCATGCATGGGCAATGCGCCCACCCGCTACGGCCCCGTCATCCACCAGTGCCAGCCATGAACGGCCGGATGCATCGAGACCGCCATGCTCTCCCTGCGCGGGCCGAAGCCCCTGGCACAGCAGCGCCGGACGCGGCAGGAAACAGAACCCTCCAAGCTGCCGGGAAAGTTCGATTTCCAGGGCATTGCGATGACAGACATGAGCCATGAGATGCCAGGATGCGCGCGGCCGGCGCAGGGATGCAGTTCCGGCAAGCCCCCAGATCGCCGGCCGCGGCGGATTCCAGGCACGCACGAGCCCGGCCTTCAACAGCGCAGCGGCCGCCCGCCCTGCGGTTGCCAGAGACACATGGCTCCACGTTGCGAGCTGCGCCGTGGTCGCATAACCCACCCGGGCAAGTTCGCGCAGGATTCCGTGCTCGAGACCGGTCATCGTCCCGCGTGCCCGGCTCATAGTCTGAGCAGCCTGATACCCGGCAGCACCGGCACCGGCGCTGCCGTCGCATCTGCGGGCTGCACCCACACCTGCTGCCCGAAGCCCAGACACCGCCAGTATCCGAGCTTCTCGCGGATCTGCCGCCGGGTATATTGACCGCTGTCAGATTCCACCAGAACCGGACCCCTGCCACCGGGGTCAGGGAATACCGCATCCGGACAGTGGGACTCGAACTGCCAGCGCGGTGTGGCAGGCAGATGAACCGCAACGCGGAACCCCGCAGGACGTCCGAGCGCGAAATATGCCCGCGCCGTGAGCACGTCATGCAGCAGCCTGGCCGTCGTGCACATGGGCGCTACCGGATCACCCCAGATGGCCGCCACCGGCGCGGCGGCAAACCGGTAAATGCGCTGCGTCCTGCCACTGGCTACATGCAGCAGGGTACTTTCGAGAAAAGCGCACGCTTCCAGCCGCGCCAGGTGGCGGTCGGCAACACGGCGTCGAGGGTGATAGAACGGTACGATGAGGTCGCGCGGGAGAACCCGGATTCTCGCAAGATCCCGCAGCAAGGCACGGTCCGCTGCGTCGCGCACGGAACGGGTTCCACCGCGCGCGGCAGCTGCGGCCGCAATTCCAGATGCCGAACTGGCCATAACCGTCTTCCCTGACAGTCACTGCCCGGCAGTATACAGCGGGCCGGACGGATGTTTCCAGCGACTGCCCGCAACACGAAGAAC
>JAJYCY010000092.1 GCA_021778035.1 Pseudomonadota bacterium | reverse complement strand
GTGGAATGGCGGCTGGCTCATCGCCGTGCCACCGCGGAACACGAGCCGCACCTGTCCGTGCTGCGGGCAGGTCTCGGCTGAGAACCGCAGAACCCAAGCCCGGTTCGAGTGCATGGAATGCGGCTTCGAGGAAAACGCAGATGTGGTCGGCGCGATCAATGTTTTAAGGGCGGGACACGCCCGGTTCGCCTGTGAAGTGAGCGGTGCAGCAATGCCGCCAGCAGCAGGAACCTGCCGAAGCGACCCGGGAGCGGCTCAATGCCGCGCCTGAGCGCCGTAGGAATCTCCGGCATTCAGGCCGGGGAGGATGTCAAGGCGAATCTGGCGTTCCATAATGAACGCCAAGTGACCCGGTTAAACGATCTGCCTGAGGTCCGTCAACAGGGGGCGCTTCACGATTGACCAGGATCGCCGCGGGGATCTGCCCCGGTTTCCTCACATGACGTGACCGAGAAACCGCGTCAGGGCATCCGATACGGCGTTCAGGCACAACCCGGGCAGACTGAACTGGCGGAGAGGGAGGGATTCGAACCCTCGGTACGCTTTTGACGTACACACACTTTCCAGGCGTGCTCCTTCAACCGCTCGGACACCTCTCCACTGGAATCCCCGGGGGCAGAAAACCCTGCGGGCTTGCTACCCCGGCGGGACGCGCAAGAGTAAACTACCCATGCCCGCGAAGCAACGGAAGTATACCCGACAACCGGCCACGGGTCAGGAAAACCGCAGGGTCCGCCTATGCAGCCCTATTCTCCGTCAAATCTGGTGGAGCAGCTGAGCCGCAACAGCACTCCATATTATGATCCGCTGGCGAAGGTTCACTGGGAGCTTCTGACTACCGGTCAGTTCTGGCTGCCCCATGAGGCCATTTCCCTGTACGGTGTGCCCCAATTCATGGACCTTCCTCCGGAAACGCGCCGCCGGCTGTCCCAGTACGAGTTCCTGAACTTCGTGGATGCCGGGCTGTGGCTGGAGGGCATTTTTATGGAACGCATCGTGCATACCATGCGATCCAGCCGCAACAGCCCGACCACCCTCCGGTACCGGCTGCACGAACTGCGCGAGGAAGCCGGGCACAGTCTGATGTTCGTGGAACTGATGGAGCGAAGCGGACTGGCCATCCCACCGCAGCGGCTTCCGCGGTTCCTGCTCGCGGACCTTTTCGGCCGCCATGCACCGATGGAGTCGGCGATATTCTGGCTGGCGATTCTACTTGGAGAGGAGATGCCGGACAGGCTGAACCGCTATCTGCGGCGCCACGGCCAGGACATCTGTCCGACCATCGTCGAGATATCGACTGCCCACGTCATCGATGAGGCACGCCATATCGCATACGCACTCGAAGTGCTCAAGGACCGCCTGCCAGGTCTGCGGCTCCCGGCACGCTTCATCCTGAAACCGCTCGTGCACAAAATGATCAGCCAGTTCGTCGAGCTGTTCTATTATCCGTCAGCGAACCTGTATGAAACCGCCGGCCTCACTCCGGGTACCCGCTGGGTACAGGCTGCGCGCGCCAACCCGCTGCGCGCAGCCTTCGTCAGGCGCTGCCTCGAACCCACGCTCCAGCTTCTGCGCGACCGCGGCTTCCACCTGAACTGGCATGGACCTGCGGCCTAGATAGCAACGGAAATTCGCCGGTCCGGACACCGCCGGTCCGGACACCGCCGGACCGGGCATACCGGGACCACCTACCAGGTGCCATGACGCAGATAGCGCCGCATGTCTGTGTGCGCTTTGCGTGTTTTACGGGTACTTCGTGAAATTCGGCTTTACTTGAGACGCCGTATTGAACCACTGCCGGTCACGGCCATCCGGTGCGCTATCCTCACCGCAACGTCAGCCCGCCCAGGCCTGCGTCTTCGCATCGATCTCATGCTCGCATTTCGGACGGCCGAAGTAGTATCCCTGCGCCCAGGATATTCCGATCTCGCGCAGAAGCTTCGCCATGGTCGCATCCTCGACCGATTCAGCGACCGTGGTGATGCCAAGTCCCTCGGCGAGCGACACGATGCCCTGTATCATGCGCAGCATCTTAGGATTGACCTGCAGCGCGCGCACCATCCATCCCTCGATCTTGATGAAATCGACTGGCAGATCGGCGAGATAGCGGAATGAGGACTGTCCGCTTCCGAAGTCATCAAGCGCGATACGGCATCCGAAATCGAGCAGCGGCTGGAGATCCTCCCGCAGGCGATGGATGTCCGTAAACGCATCACACTCGGTTATCTCGAGGACAATCGGGCTTGCACCCCCTGTGCCGGTCTGCGCACAGACCGGAAAAGCAGCCTTCAGCTCGGCAAGAAGCACGGACATGTGCTCCTTCTGGGCAAGAAACTGCGGCGAAAGATTGAGAAAATGCGCCCGCCTCGGCCGTCCGGGCAGATCATCGATGAACCCGGCACAGCGGGCGAGCGCCTCGCGGGTGATGGCGGTATCGACGGCGTGCATGAGATGCATATTCTCGGCCGCTTCGATGAAGTCCGCCGCCACAACGATGCGTCCATCCGGCAGCACGATGCGCGCAAGCACCTCATCGGCCACCGGCAGCCCGGTGGCAAGATCAACGATGACCTGGTAGGCGGGAACCACGTGGTTGGTCCTGAGCGCCTGCTGCAGCGCACCGGTCCTCCAGACAAGCTCGCCCGCCACCTCCCCGGCATGCACCACCCGGTCACGTCCGTTGCGCTTGGCCCCGTAGAGACAGTGGTCGGCTTCGGAAAGCATCTGCGCAAGGTCGCGCGTGCCGCTGCAGAGCGTGCTGATTCCGCCGCTTGCGCGCACCGCGAGCGTAACTCCGCCGGCATCGAACGTCTGCGCGCGCACTGCCTGGCAGATCCGCTCTGCGGCGGCATGCGCCTGCCCGAGATCAGCGTCCCGGAAAACCAGCAGAAACTCCTCCCCACCCCAGCGCGCCGCCCAGTCACCCGCGCGCAGCGCCCCGCGTACCGTGGCCGCCCAGAGCTGCAGCACACTGTCTCCAGCCTCGTGGCCATAGCGGTCGTTGATGGTCTTGAAGTGGTCGAGATCAAAGAGCGCGATCGAAAACGCGTTGTCTGCGCGCCGGGCAGCCGCAAACTCTTCGCGCAGGCGCGCCTCGGCCGCACGGCGGTTCGGCAGGCCAGTCAACGCATCAGTCATGGCGAGCATCTCGAGCGACTCGTTGAGCTGCGATATTGACGACGCGGCCCGCTCCTGTTTCTGCAGCGTTTCTTGCAGGCGGGCAGTCATGCGGTTGAACGCCTCCTGCAGAGCGCCGATTTCGTCGCTGTGGTCAACGGCAACACGGCGGGACATGTCGCTTGAGCGGCTGATATCGTCGGCCGTCACGGTAAGGCGGCGGATCGGTTCGATGAACCGCCGGGTGAGCAGCCAGATCAGCACCGCCAGGGGCAGGGCAAGAACAAGGCCGAGCAGCGCGATCTGCCATAGCGCCTGAAGGATCGGCGCGCGTGCGGCGGCGCCGGAAGAGAGAACCGCGACCTTCCAGGGAAGCGGGAAACCGGTCTGTCCTGCCACCACCCGGCTCGCATACCAGCGGTGACCTTGCACCGTGATCTTCCGGTTTCTGGCCACCTGTCCGGCGAGGCGCGCAGGCAGGCCGGGGACGGACCAGAATACCGGTACACCGCTTCGCCTCAGGATCACCATCGGCACCTTGCCTGAACGCAGCAGGGTTGCCACCGCTGCCCATCGGTAGGCGAGCACCAGGGTACCGATTTCACGCCTCGGCGGGTAAGACGCGAAGACCGGAACGCTGAATGCCACCACCTGGGTACCGGTATAGGGGTCAGCAGACCGGTCGATGAACCGCACACGCCCCGAGGAATCCGGCCGCCAGAGCACCGGAAGGCCCTCATGGACATCACCGATCCGGGCGCTGGCCGCGACGAGCCTTCCCTTTGCGTCAAACGCATAGAGGGTGCCTGGTATCTCGTAATTGCGCTGTATCTGCCGCAGGGCACGTCCGATGCGTCCGCCGACGCCATCGGTTGCAAGCCCGTTCATCACATTGA
>JAJYCY010000006.1:22714-71637 GCA_021778035.1 Pseudomonadota bacterium | reverse complement strand
GCGGACCCGGGCCGGAACCGACGTCCTGGTCAGACGTTGAACCGGAAATGCATGACATCGCCGTCATGCACGACATAATCCTTGCCTTCGAGACGAAAGCGTCCGGCTTCCTTCGCGCCATGCTCACCGTGATGGCGGATATAGTCGTCGTACGCAACCACTTCAGCCCGTATGAATCCTCGCTCGAAGTCGGAATGGATCACAGCCGCAGCCTGGGGCGCGGTCGCCCCGGTATGTACCGTCCAGGCACGTACTTCTTTCGGCCCGGCCGTAAAGTAGGTCTGGAGACCGAGCAGAGAATAAGCTGCCCGGATCACACGGTTCAGACCCGGCTCATCGAGACCCATCTCCTGGAGAAATGCGTGCTTGTCGTCGTTGCTCATTCCAGCCAGCTCAGCTTCGATTGCCGCACAGATCGGTACGGCTACCGATCCCTCTTCCCGGGCACGCGATACCACTGCGTCCAGCAGCTGATTGTCCGAAAAACCGTCCTCGGTAACATTGGCGATGTACATGAGGGGTTTGTCAGTCAGCAGGCAAAGAGGCTTGAGCAGTTTCTGCTCCACGTCAGCGAGCTTCATCGATCGCACCGGGGCACCGCCATCGAGATGTCCGTGCACCAGCGCCAGCAGGTCGCGCAGGCGGATGTCATCCTTGTTCCCGCTCTTGGCGCCCTTCTCGGCACGCGCCTGCGCCTTTTCCACCGTCTCCAGGTCTGCAAGCGCAAGTTCCGTATTGATGACGTCCATGTCTTCCATGGGATCAATGTGGCCGCGCACATGCACGATATTTTCGTCCTCGAAGCAGCGCACGACATGCGCCACTGCATCGACCTCGCGAATATGCGCCAGAAACTTGTTGCCCAGCCCCTCGCCTTTTGACGCACCGGCCACAAGGCCTGCGATATCCACGAACTCGACGGTGGCCGGTATGATCTTTTCCGGTTTCGCAATGGCGGCAAGCTCCGCCAGACGCGGATCAGGCACCTCGACAATACCGACATTGGGGTCGATGGTGCAGAACGGATAGTTCTCGGCCTGGATGCCCGCCTGGGTGAGCGCATTGAACAGCGTCGACTTGCCGACGTTCGGCAGACCGACAATGCCGCATTTGATTCCCATGCCTGGTCTACCTAGCGTGTGTGCGTATGCAGGGCATTCATCGCCTTCTGGGTGCGCCCGTGCACGATGTCGTCGATCTGCTCGAGCGCATCGCGTATGGCGGCGTCGATCAGGTCCTGCTCCGCAAGCGGCGCCCTGCGCAGCACGAACGAGATGACTTGCGCGCTGGTGGCGGGCCGGCCGATACCAATGCGCAGGCGCAGAAACTCCCTGTCGCCGAGCTTTTCAACAATGTCTGCCACGCCGTTGTGTCCGCCAGCGCCCCCGCCCTGCTTCAGACGCACCGTCCCTGGAGGCAGATCAAGCTCGTCGTGCACAACAAGGATTTCCCCGGCCGGAATCCGGTAGTAGTGCGCCATCCGGGACACCGCTTCCCCGCTGTGATTCATGAACGTATCCGGCTCAAGCAGGCGGATCTCGCGGCCGCCAACGTCGATGCGTGCCGTGCGTCCGGAAAACCGCCCTTCTGCACGCAGCGCGCCGCCCCGTCCGCCGAGCAGCGCGTCAACGAAACGGAATCCGGCGTTATGCCGCGTATCGGCATATTCGGCGCCGGGGTTGCCGAGGCCCGCGATGAGGGATATCCCGCCAGCCATCGGCATTCCCGGGCCGGAACCCGGTGACTACTTGGATTCCTTCTTTCCGGCGTCAGCAGCAGCCGGCGCCGCAGCACCTTCAGCCGTAACCACCGCAGCGGCAGCGGCTACTTCGGTTTCAGCCTCAACGGTTGCCCGCACCACAGTGATCGTCGCGACCGCGAGATCGGCACCGCCATGGATCAGGCTGGTTATCGTCACGCCCTCCGGCAGCGCGAGATCCTTCAGATGCACCGACTGGCCCAGATTGAGCGAAGACAGGTCTACCGTCAGGTATTCAGGCAGCTGGTGCGGCAGACAGGTCACATCCACCTCAGTCATCAGGTGCGCGACGACGCCACCCTGCAGCTTGACACCTGGTGCGATATCCTGGTTGATGAAATGCAGCGGCACATGCATGTGCAGCTTCTCGGTAGCGCTGATGCGCTGCAGGTCCATATGCTGGATGCGCGGCCTGAACGGGTGCATCTGGATATCGCGCAGCACCGCCTGTTCTTTCTGCCCGCCGACATTGACAGTCAGGATCGACGTATAGAACGACTCGTTCTGCACCTGGTGATACAGCGAGTCGTGATCCAGCACGAGCATGGCCGGCTCTTTGCCGGCACCGTACATCACTGCGGGAATCTTGCCGGCATGGCGAAGGCGGCGGCTCGCACCCGTACCTTTCGCGCTGCGCGGTTCCGCGTTCAGCTCAAATCTTGCCATTGGAATGTCTCCGTTGCTTGTCTCACATTTCACCGTACCCGCGACCAGGTGCGGCGACCTCTTGCCGATCCCTGCCGTACCCTCCGAGGAAGGTGGCGGCCGGGATCAGAATCCTGTCCTGCTTCCCTGCTGCAGTGCCGATACACCCCGGCCCACTTGCTGTCCCTCATCCCTCCCGGTCAGTCCATGAACAGCGAGCTGACCGAGTCGTCATTGGCGACGCGGCGCATCGTCTCCGCCAACAGCTCGGCAACCGTAAGCTGGCGTATGCGCCGGCAGGCCTTGGCTTCCGGATGCAGGGGTATCGTATCGGTCACAACCAGCTCGTCGAGCTGCGACTTCTCGATGCGACCCACTGCCGGGCCGGAAAGCACCGGATGCGTGCAATAGGCTACCACCTTGCGGGCACCGTGGTCCTTGAGTGCTGCAGCCGCCTCGCACAGCGTATTGGCCGTATCAACCAGGTCGTCCATCAGAACGCAGGTGTGGCCCTCGACATCGCCGATGATGTTCATGACCTTTGCCTCGTTGGGCCGCGGCCGGCGTTTGTCGATGATCGCAAGACCCGCTTCCAGGTGCTTGGCCATGGCACGCGCACGCACCACGCCTCCGACATCGGGCGACACCACCAGCAGATCCTGGTACTTGTTGCGCCAGATATCTCCGAGCAGCACCGGCGCAGCGTAAATGTTGTCGGTCGGTATGTTGAAAAACCCCTGGATCTGATCCGCGTGCAGATCCATCGTCAGGACACGGTTGGCGCCCGCAACCGTGATCATGTCGGCGACCACCTTGGCGGTGATGGCAACGCGGGCCGTACGCGGCCGCCGGTCCTGGCGCGCGTACCCGTAGTAAGGCATCACGGCGGTCACGCGGCGCGCTGATGCACGCTTGACCGCATCCATCATCACCAGAAGCTCCATCAAGTTGTCATTGCTCGGCGCACAGGTTGGCTGAAGCACGAAGACGTCGCGGCCGCGCACGTTCTCCATGATCTCCACCAGGGTCTCGCCATCGCTGAAACGGCCGACATGCACCTTGCCGAGCGGGATGCCAAGATGGTGCACCACCCGTTCCGCAAGCCCCGGGTTCGCGTTCCCCGTGAAAACTGCCATGTTGTCTTGCGACACTTGCCTCTCCGCAATAACACCACCACACTGCCCTGATCCCGGCCGTTTGCCTGCACCGCACCCGCTGCAGGGACAGGTCCTGCCGGGAGGGGCCGGATCCCGTCACCGGAACGCTCTGCCTCCCGCTGTCCGCGGCCCGTGTCACCGGACAGACCGCATCCGGTCATGCTCCGGATCTATATCTTCCGGAATCGGCTGGGGTGCCAGGATTCGAACCTGGGAATGCCGGAATCAAAATCCGGTGCCTTACCGCTTGGCGACACCCCAATTCAGATATCGCCCAACCACCGGCGGATCGGGTGCTCGTTGATTCCACGCGCAGCAAAGCCGGTCGCGCAATCCTGCGGACACCGGTCGATGATATCCCTTGCCTGGTCCGGGCCACCAGTCGCCAGATAGACACAGGATCCGGAGCCGGTCATGCGCGGGTTGCCAGATTTCCCCAGCCAGTCGAGCGCCCGGTCAACCGGTGGATAGAGCCGACGGACCACCGATTCGAGGTCATTGCGGACATGGCCGGCGTGAAAATCGCGTATTGTGATGGGCTGGCTGTAGCGTGTCAATTGCGCCTGCACGGCCCGATCATACTCGGCAAAGACCGCCCGGGTAGATATCTGCACGGGTGGCACGAGCACTACGTACCAGGACTCTGCCGGACTGACCGGTGTCAGCTGCTCACCGATGCCCTCCGCCCATGCTGCCTGCCCGCGCACAAACACCGGCACATCCGCGCCAAGCGTCAGTCCCAACGCCGCCAGTTCGCCGACCGGAAGGCCGAGTTTCCACAGATGGTTCAGCACGAGCAGGGTGGTTGCGGCATCGGAACTGCCCCCGCCAAGACCGGCGCCCTGGGGGATGCGTTTGGCGGCGTGGATCACTGCCCCCTTCCCGGCCCGGCCCGTCTGCTGCAGCAGACGCGCTGCACGGATGCTCAGATCCGCTTCTTCGGGCACCCCGGGAACGGGTACGGCGCGGCGGATCTGCCGATCGGCCGTCACCTCGAAGACCAGTTCGTCCGCGTAATCGAGAAACTGGAACAGGGTCTGCAGCGCATGATAGCCATCCGGCCGGCGCCCGGTGATGTGCAGGAACAGATTGAGTTTTGCCGGAGCCGGCCATGATGCGGGAAACGGCGAATTCATGGCGCCCCGGGTGCCGGCATCATCTCAGGTAAGCCCATCGTTCGATCACCAGCCGGGCCTCGACCGGGCGCAATCCGCTGCCGGCGGGCGGCATGCCGGGCGAACGGCCGCCCTCCGCAGCGACACGGCTCAGCTTGATGTCGCTCGGGAGCACGTAGTTGCCATAGCGGCTGTAGGAAAGAAACCGGATATTCCAGCCGAGCTGGTGGAGCTGGCGCAGCAGCCCGGCATCGTCCAGGTCCTGCCTGCCCACCACCCCCGGCACTGGCAGTCCGCGGATCCAGTACACCAGCGCATCCAGCGGCACACGCCATCCGGTCGCCCTGAACAGCAGCCTCTGCGCGCTCGCGGCCTGATAGACATGCCGGCGCGAGTCCTCCAGACGCGCGCTGTGGCGACCCTGGGTCAGCCGGACCAGGCCACGGCCAAGCGGACCGCTGAGAACAATGGTGTACCGGGGGCCATTTTTCACCCAGCGCAAGGACACTTCCCCGCCGTGATGCCGGGTATGCACCGCCATGCGGCCACTGACGTCCCAGGTTCCGAGCGGCGCCAGCTTGGCAACCCGCGCCTGCCATGCCAGCGCAGGATTGCCGACCGGAGCCGGGGCCGGACTGGTCGCGCAACCGGCAAGCGCCAGTACGGCAAGTACGGAAAACCAGACCTTCACTGACTGAATTTCTTGATGACGCCCAGAAGCTTCGCGTTACCGGGATCGGCTTTCAGGGCGTGGTTCCAGACCGATCTGGCTTCCGCCTTTCTGCCCATGGCCCAGAGCACTTCACCGAGGTGCGCGGCAATCTCCGGATCCTGCCGCTTGGCAAGCGCCGCCCGCAGATACTTCACTGCCTTGTCATAATTCCCGAGCCGGTACTGGACCCAGCCCATGCTGTCCATGATGTACGGGTCACCAGGACGCTGGGCGAGCGCTTTCTGAACCAGTCCGAGGGCTTCCTGATACTGGCTGGTGCGGTTTGCAAGGGTGTACCCCAGCGCATTCAGGGCATCAACGTTATTCGGATCCTCCTTCAGGATCTGGCGCAGATCGGCCTCATGCAGGTCCAGCCTGTTCAGCTTGAGTTCAACCAGCGCGCGCGCATACAGCAGATCGATGTTCCCCGGCTGGCCGGCGAGGGCTGCGGTCAGCACTTTCTCCGCATCGCTGTAACGCCGTGCGCGGCGCAGGATCTGCCCCTCTACCAGGGCAAGCTGGACCTTCTGCGCGGCAGACTCTGGATGGAGCTGCCGCAGCTGTGCCATTGCAGCATCGACGCTGCCCTGTTCAGCCATCACCACGGCCAGGCGTACCTGCGCTTCAAAGTAGCTGCTGCCTGCCGGAACCTGACGGTACCAGCGGGCTGCCTCCTGATACTGCTTGCGCTGTTCGGCGATTTCGCCAAGGTAGATACGCGCCTGGTTGTTGTCAGGCTGCAGCTTGAGGTCGCGTTCCAGATACTTGCTGGCGAGGTCAAGCCTGTTGCTCTGGAGCGCAAGCAGGCCGGCCGCATAGGCCGCCCCGGGATCGTCCGGATTCTCGTGCGCAACCTGCATGAACTGCCGCAGCGCCTCGTTCCATTTGTGGATGTGGACGAGATACCTCGCGAAATTGATGCGGAAGCGGGCTGCCTTGGGGTTGGCATGCAGGAACCGGCGGCCAAAGGCCACCACCCGGTCCGGTCCGGATTCCAGCGCAAGAACGCGCAGCTTGAACAGTGCCGCCTCCTCCCAGGAGGGTCGCAGCTGCAGCGCACGGGTGATGGCCTGTTCCGCCATTTTCACATTGCGATCGCGCGCAGCGAGGCTTGCTACCGCAAATGAGGCTTCGGGCAGCTTCGGGTGCAGTTTCGCAAGGGACTGCATGACCTGCATCGCCTCGGCGTGATCGGGGACCTGGTCCAGCACAGCAGCGATGCGCAGATAGGCCTCGCCCCGCTCGGTCCCTGGTGAAAGCGCAAGGATCTTCTCCAGCTGGGCCTGTGCCGCCGACATCCGGCCCGTATCCATCATGACTGTCGCCAGCGCCTCATGTGCCTCGATGCTGCCTGGCTCGAGCTTCGCCCACAGCGTACCGACCCTCTCGGCCGCGCCGAGACGATGGGCATACAGACTCACCAGCGTGGCGCGCTCCGCAATCCGCGGGTCGCGCGTCGCGATCGCGGCCTGCATGAACTGGTCCACCGCGACGTTGAGATGTCCGCGCTGACCAGCGATCTCGCCGAGCATCAGTTCGTACAGAACGTTCGGCGACAGGTGCTCTTTCGGCAGTGCGGGTGGCGCGGGCTTTACCGCCACGGTTGCCTCGGCCACGGGCCTGGGGGTCACGCCCGCACAGGCTGCAAGACCGAGGCACGCTGCGCAGAGCAGCCAGACATAGGGGGATTTGTTCATCAAATTCTCCGGCGATTCTCGCCCTGACAGGCCGTTCGTCCAGGGACGATACAGCCGGAATGATTCATGCGGCAAACATTTGTGATGTACGCCATGACTGCGTGCGGGTTTGCGTATGCAGCCTGGGTATTATATAAGAACGTTTCGCGCCAGAAACCTGCGCCCGCACCCCCATGATCAATTCCGTATCCGTACTGTTGACCGCGCTCGTCGTCTTCGCGTTCGGCTATCGTTTCTTTTCCAAGTTCCTGGCAATCCGGGTCTTCCGCCCCGGTGGTAACTATAGTACACCGGCGGCGGCGACGGCGGACAGTGTCACGCCAGTGACAGCACACGGATACGCAACGCTCATGCAGTACGGCGGCTCGCTTGCGGCCCCTGTCACCATCATCGGCGTCACACTGGCGGTGGCCTGGGGATGGGTCGCGGTGTTTCTGTGGGTGATCGTGGGCAGCGTTGTCGCAGCTGGAACCTGCTGCATGGGAATCCGGTGGCTTGCGCCGGAGCAGCACACTGCGTCGGGTGCCGGAGGTCTGGCGCGGGATCTGCGAAGCAATGGCACCGCCACGCTGGTCCTGGGACTTTTTATCGGATTTGCGGTGCTGGTCAACGCCGTCATGGCGCTTTCCGCCGGCGGGATTCTCGTCGCCTATCCGGCCAGCACCATTCCGCTACTGCTGCTGGGGGTATTCGCCTTTGCCATCGGCCGACTCGCGCCCCGTCAGTCCGTCTCCGCCCGGCGAGCCGCAAATCCGGTCGCGATGGGGGCAATCCTCCTTGCGCTGTGGGTATTCCATGCAACACCGGTGCGCTTCACCGGCGAGATCCAGCTCCAGTCGGCATTCGACCGTGCCCTCACCCTGGATCCACACACGGCGTGGATTGTGCTGGCCACGGGGTTTGCCTGGTACTGTGCGCGTCAGCCGTCACCCGCGCTGGCTGCCCCCTTTGAAACGCTCGGCACCGGACTGCTGGCGGTGACCATGGTCCTCCTGTTTGTGGCCATCCTGATCGCGCACCCGGTACTGGTTGCGCCGACCTTTCATGCCCCCAGCGGGGCACCGCCGGTACTGCCATGGCTGTTTCTCATCGCTGCCTCCGGCGCGCTCGGGGCATGGAATGCCTTGGCGGCAACCGGCGCCGGGCCCGGAAAGGCTGAGCCGCCGGACTGGACCCGCCTTCTCGGATACGGCGGTGCAATCGCCGAAGCGGTGATCGGTCTGGGCGCAATCATCATCGGCACCACCGCCTTCTCCAGCCGGCAGACATGGCTGCACACATACGGCAGCTGGAGCGGGCTGGGCCGCCTGGACGGAATTCTGCGGATCTATATCAGCGGATTCGCCGGGCTGGCTCACGCGCTACACATCAGTATCGGGTACGCGAGCTCCCTCGCAGCGCTGACGCTGCTTGGTTTGTGCGTCTCCGGTCTTGTCACGGGACTGCGCATCCAGCGCCGCGCCCTCGAAGAGCTGGCCGGGCGGGGGGTGCTGCCACGCAGTGCGGTGACCCGCATCCTCGCCTGCGGAGCGGTCGCTACTGCGCTGCTGGCCGCACAGGAGAGCCGTGCTGATATCCTGGCATACTGGCCACTGCTCGGATCGGCATCCATAACCGCAGCCGTGGCCCTGCTGACCCTGCTGCTGCTCGCCCTGGCGCAGCAGCATCGGCCGCTGGCAGCAGTCCTGTGGCCCCAGATTTTCGCTGCCGCCGCCGGATTCTGGGCCCAGATAATGGAACTGGTCCAGCTCTGGACAGGTCATCAATGGGCCAGTTTCTCGGTGTCGCTGGCGCTGCTGCTGATCCAGGGGAGCCTTCTGGCACAGGCTGGATCGACGCTCTACAGGCTGCCCCCGCGGCGGCTGTCCTGACCCGCCATCGGGCCGCCCGCAGAGGGGACCGGTGGGTTTACAGGCCCAGCCTGACGTGTTCATGGACTTTTCGCCCCGGAAACCGGAAAATGCGGGTCTCCATGTCCCTTTTCGCCCGGAATCTGGCAACGATCGAAGGCGTAATCGGGTGCGGCGACAGACAACCCGCCGCACGTTCGCGTCGGGTTGTAGTGCCAGACCCGGTGCTTAGTCCAATCCGGAATTGTTGCTGAACCCATGCACCGCCTTGTCGCGTTCGGACTGAATCACAGGACCGCGCCGGTTTCGGTCCGCGAAGAAGCTGCGTTCGCGCCCGAGCATCTGCCCGAGGCGCTGCATGACCTGTCCCGCCATGGCGGAGTAAACGAGGCGGCAATCCTGTCGACCTGCAACCGCACCGAGCTGTACTGCCAGCTCGAGGACGGCGACAGCCGGCGCGCGCTCGACTGGTTCTGTGAGTACCACCGGCTCCCGGCGGCGACGATCCGCTCACATCTCTACGTCCATCCAGGCAGCTCTGCTGTCAGGCACGCGTTCCGCGTCGCGTCGGGGCTCGATTCCCTGGTCCTCGGTGAACCGCAGATACTCGGACAGATGAAGGAGGCTTTCGCCCTCGCCCACCGGTCGGGGGCAACCGGCAAGATCCTGAACCGGATGTTCCAGCAGACCTTCGCGGTCGCAAAACAGGTGCGCACCGATACCGCCATCGGCGTCAGCGCCGTTTCCGTCGCCTACGCTGCCGTCAGCCTGGCGCGGCGCATTTTCAACAGCCTGGCGGAACAGACCGTGCTGCTGATCGGGGCCGGCGAAACGATCGAACTTGCCGCCCGCCATCTGCGCGACCAAGGCGTACGGCACATGATCGTCGCCAACCGCACCCTCGAGCGCGCGCAGGCGGTCGCCGCCCTGGCGAACGGCGAGGCCATCACGCTTGCCGAAATGCCCGAGCGTCTCAGCGAGGCCGACATTGTTATATCATCCACCGCAAGCCAGCTTCCCATCCTCGGGAAGGGCGCTGTGGAACGCGCGCTACGCATACGCAGGCACCGGCCGATCTTCATGGTCGACATCGCAGTGCCGCGCGACATTGAACCGGAAGTGAGCAAGCTTGACGACGTATATCTCTACACCGTCGACGATCTCCAGCAGGTCGTCCAGGAAAACATGCAGTCGCGGCAGGAAGCCGCCAGGGAAGCCGAGAAGATCATCGACCAGCAGGTCACCGGTTTCATGCAGTGGGTCCATTCCCTGGATTCCGTTCCCACCATCCGGTCACTGCGCGCGAACGCCGAGCTGGTGCGCGAAGCTGAGCTGCAGCGCGCACAGCAGCGTCTCGCCCAGGGCGATGATCCGGCCAGCGTCATGGCGCAGCTTGCCCGCTCCCTCACCAACAAATTCACCCATGCCCCGACAGCGGCACTCAGGCAGGCTGACCACGAAGGCAATGCCGACCTGCTGCATGCTGCCCGCAGACTGTTCAATCTCGGCGACGGCGATTGAAACGGCCCTGATGCATCCCGGCCGAGAATGAACCCGTCGATCCTGTCGAAGCTGGAACAGCTTGACCTGCGGCTGGACGAAATCAGCGCGCTGCTGTCAGACGCCGGGGTGATCGCCGACCAGAACCAGTTCCGGGCGCTGGCGATGGAACATGCGGAAATCCTTCCGGTCGTGAAACTCTACCGCGAATTCCGCGCCGCCAGCACTGAACTCGAAGCCGCGCAGGTGCTGCGTCAGGACCGTGACAGCGGCATGCGGGCGATGGCCGAGGACGAGCATGCGCGGCTGACTGCATTCCTGGCGGACCTCGAGCGGCAGCTACAGAAGCTGCTGCTGCCGAAAGACCCGAACGACAGCCGCAATGTTTTCCTCGAAATACGCGCCGGCACCGGTGGCGATGAAGCCGCTCTTTTCGCCGGCGACCTGTTCCGCATGTACGGCGCCTACGCAACAAAACGTGGGTGGGGCATCGAGATCGTGAGCTCGAGTCCCGGCGAGCATGGCGGCTACAAGGAAATCATCGCGCGCGTGAGCGGCTTCGGCGCGTATTCGCGCCTGAAATTCGAGTCAGGCGGCCACCGCGTACAGCGGGTTCCAGCCACCGAGGCGCAGGGGCGCATCCACACTTCCGCGTGCACCGTGGCAGTGCTTCCCGAACCGGACGAGGTCGAAAGCGTGAAACTCAATCCGGCGGACCTCAAGGTTGACACCTACCGCGCATCCGGTGCAGGTGGCCAGCATGTCAACAAGACGGACTCCGCCATTCGCATTACCCACCTGCCGAGCGGCATTGTGGTCGAATGCCAGGACGAGCGCTCGCAGCACAAAAACCGCGCGCGCGCCATGTCCGTACTCGGGGCACGCCTGCTTGATCTCGAACGCAGGAAACAGCGCGACCAGGAAGCGGCCACGCGCCGCAGCCTGATCGGCAGCGGCGACCGCTCGGAGCGCATCAGGACGTACAACTTTGCCCAGGGCAGGGTAACCGATCACCGCATCAACCTGAGTCTCTACAAGCTCGACCAGATCCTGAACGGCGATCTGGATGACCTCATCGATCCGGTCGTGGCCGAGGACCAGGCCGAATCGCTCGCAGCACTGGGCGGCTGAACTGGCTTGGCAATTCCGCTCAGCAGCTATCTCGTGCTCGCCTGCAGGCAGCTTGCACCGTTTTCGGCGACGGCACGGACCGATGTGGAGGTGCTTGCGATGCATGTCACGCGGCTCGACCGGGCAGGCCTCGTGGCCCACGGCAACGATGAACTGGATGCCGGTCAGGTCCTGCAGCTCGACGCGCTAGTACGGAGACGGGCGGCGGGTGAACCGGTCGCCTACCTCACGGGCCACCGCGAGTTCTGGTCCATGGACCTGCAAGTCACCCCGGACACTCTGATTCCGCGCCCGGAGACCGAGCTTCTGGTAGAGCTCGCGCTTGCCCGCATTCCGCCGGCAGCGGACTGGAGCATCGCGGACCTGGGCACCGGTACCGGTGCGGTGGCGCTCGCGATCGCCCGCGAGCGGCCCGGATGCCGGGTGGTAGCGACTGATGTATCGGCTGCAGCGCTTGCTGTCGCGCGCGAAAACGCCCGTATCCTCGGTGTCAGGCAAGTGGCTTTCCGCGAGGGGAACTGGCTTGAGGCGCTGGAGGCAGGGCAGTTTTCGCTGATCGTCTCCAATCCACCGTACGTGCGCGACAGTGATCCGCATCTCGACTGTACGGATCTCCGCTTCGAGCCCCACCTTGCGCTGCACGCCGGACGTGACGGGCTGGACGCGATCCGCGAGATCGCCGGCGGCGCGCAGGAATGCCTGCGGCCAGGCGGCTGGCTGCTGCTCGAGCACGGGTATGACCAGTCGGAAGCGGTGAGCGAGATTCTCGCCGGCAGCGGATACAGCGACTGCCTGAGCGGCCGGGACCTTGCCGGGCACTTCCGGGTCAGCGGCGGACGCCGTCCGGCGGCATGACCGCGGTGCGCCGCGGGCGTACCGGCGATGTGCTCTGGTAGAATCGATCCATGGACGACAACCAGCTGTTGCGCTACAGCCGTCACATCCTCCTGCCCCAGATCGGTTTCGAGGGACAGCAGAAACTGCTCGGGTCTCGGGTCCTGATCGTGGGCATGGGGGGTCTGGGGTCACCGGCTGCGCTCTATCTTGCCGCAAGCGGTGTCGGACAGCTGGTCATTGCCGACCATGACCGCGTCGAACCGTCGAACCTGCAGCGACAGATCGTGCATACGACGGCATCGATCGGACAGCACAAGGTCCACTCCGCGCGCCAGACTCTTGCCGCCCTCAATCCGGATGTGGACATCACCACGATCGATGCGTATCTCGATCCCGATGCGCTCGACCGGGAAATCCGGCTTGCTGACGTCTGCATTGATGCCAGCGACAATTTTGCGACCCGATTTGCCCTGAACCGCGCCTGCGTGATGCACCGCAAACCGCTGGTCTCCGGTGCAGTGATCCGCATGGAAGGACAGGTCGCGGTGTTCTGGACCGACCGGCCGGACAGCCCCTGCTACCGCTGCCTGTACCGCGACATCGGCGAGCTGGATGAAACCTGCTCCGAAAACGGGGTACTCGCGCCATTGCCGGGAATCATCGGCAGCATCCAGGCAACCGAAGCGGTCAAGGTGCTGCTCGGGATCGGTGAGACGCTGGTCGGCCGCCTGCTTCTGCTCGACGCCATGACCATGGAATGGCGCAGCGTGCGGGTGCCCAAGGATCCGCTCTGCCCCGTCTGCGGTTCCACGGCCGCCGTTGGACCCTAGATACCGCGCGCGGGAAACCCCACCGGTCTACTCTGCGTCCTGGGCCTGCGCGGCCCGCCCGATGCCCCGGTTCCACAGCAGCGGCCAACGCCGCTCCCAGCCCTCGACCGGGGACGTCCGGAACCCGCCACGCACGAACTGGGCAATGCTGCCTTCCACGACCGCCAGCAGCAGGCGAGCGTTATCGGAAGCGCCGACGACATTGGCCGGATCACCTTCCCGCAGTACCTGGCGCAGCTGCGCCTCGAGACGCTCGTAGATCTGCGACATGCGCTGCCGCAAACGGGCCGTTTCGCCAACGAGCACGTCACCGTACATGAGCCGTGCCAGACCCGGATTCCGGCCAGCAAAACCGAGCACCAGGAACACGATCTTCTGCGCCCGCAGCTCCGCACCGGGCTCTTCGGCAAGAATCCTGCCGACACGCGTGAAAATCGATTCCTCGACGAACTCGATAAGCCCTTCGAACATCCTGGCTTTGCTCGGAAAATGGCGGTAAAGCGCGGCCTCGGAGACACCGACGCTGCGTGCGAGGGCCGCAGTGGTGATGTGCTCGCCCTGCTGCTCCATCAGCATGTGCGCCAGCGTCTGCAGGATATCCTGGCGCCGTTCGCCGGTTCGGGCTCTGGCCATATCGGTTCCTCCCGGTTCACATCACCCGCCGGCCGGCAGGACCTACGCGCGCGCTCCTGTCACCGCCTCGGCCCTGGCGATCCGCCCGGCGGCATCCAGCTCGACCCGGTACTGGCCCCAGCAGCCGACGCGCGCAGCACAGCAGCCTGATCCTTCCATGACAACTTCGTCGAACCTGACTTCGCACAGCAGCTCGCCGGCGCGCTGCTGCAGGATCTCGACCCGCAATGAATCCGGGTCGGGCCAGCCGTTCTGCGTGCAGACCGCCGTCAAATCCGCTGCCTGAACAAAAAACCTCATGATCGCATCTTTGTCCATGGACAGCCTCTTCAGGCCCGGATCAGCGTTCCGATCCCGGCGTCCGTGAAGATCTCCAGCAGGATCGCGTGATCGACCCGCCCATCTATGATGTGCGCGCTGCGCACACCGCCGCTGACCGCATCGAGAGCATACCGCACCTTGGGCAGCATGCCTCCGTGGATCGTCCCGTCGGTAATCAGGTCATTGACGATCTCGACCGTCAGCCCCGTCAGCAGCTCGCCATCCTTTCCGAGCACGCCCGTGGTATTGGTCAGCAGGATCAGCTTTTCTGCCTGGAGCGTGATGGCGAGCTTGCCGGCGACCACGTCCGCATTGATATTGTAGGCTTCACCTGCGGCACCGACGCCGACCGGGGCAATAACCGGAATGAAATTACGGCTGTCGAGCAGAGCAACCACCTCCGGGTCGATGCTTTCGACTTCCCCGACATGGCCGATATCGATGACCCCGCCCGGAGCAGACCCGTCAGTGGCGGGCCTGTGCATGACCATTTTCCGGGCCTTGATAAGGCCACCGTCCTTGCCAGTGAGTCCGACTGCCTTGCCGCCATGGCTGTTGATGAGGCTGACGATCTCCTTGTTGACCAGCCCGCCCAGAACCATTTCGACCACATCCATGGTCTCGCGGTCGGTCACCCGCATGCCCTGCACAAACTCGCTTTTCTTGCCGATTTTCTCGAGCAGCTTGCCGATCTGGGGTCCGCCCCCGTGCACCACGACGGGATTCATGCCGACCAGCTTCATCAGCACAACGTCACGTGCAAAACTCTGCTTGAGCTGGTCATCGACCATGGCGTTTCCGCCGTATTTGATGACCACGGTCTTTCCGTGGAACCGCTGGATGTAGGGCAGGGCCTCGGTCAGGATCTGGGCGCGCTCAGCAGCCGATCTGGCATTCACATTCGAAGACATGGTCAATTTCCCGTCGGACTGACACTCTGGTCCGCCCGCCTGGCTGCTTGCAGGGTACCCGGCCTGTGGCAGCCGGGTTTGCTTGGGGCGCAAATTACCGCATTCGGGCCCTGATGTCAGCCATTGCCGCGCGAGGGACGGAACCTGCCCTCGGACACGGCGCCACCCTTGCTGCTGCCATAGCAGCCGTGACCGGTCGTCTCGAAGACCCCGGGGCATTCACGGGTCTGCGCAATCAATCAAGGTGTACTGCTGTGCGCCGCCACCGGTGCTATCCGCGAAGCCGCAGGACACCGGCCCCGCATAAACAGTGCTGCCGGGTCCGGTTCATGCATCATGCCATAGCAGCGGAAGCCGATGGCACCTGCATGCAGCAGAGCCTGGACAAGAGCACCCGACCCGCACGGAGGATCGCTCCTGCGTGTCAAGCGCTCTGCCTTCCTCAAGGCCAGGCACTGAAGATTGCCGCCAGTACCCGGACTGCGCACGAAGGCCGTGCAATGCCTTGACCCCGGACAGAACCGGCGAGCCAGGCCTGAACGTGAAAGCGCGTGCAGGCAGCGGGGGTTCCCCGGACACGGCCTCGCCGTTCGAATAAGAAGAAGGGCCGCCGGAGCGGCCCTTCGCGCAGACAGATCCAGTCCTGCTCAGCTTACATCGACATTGATCTTCTTGGGCTTGACTTCCTCGGCCTTCGGGAGCGTCAGCTCGAGGATGCCATCCCTGTAGTTGGCCTTCACCTTGGCTTCATCGATCTCCTTGCCGAGGCGCAGACTGCGGACATATTTCCCGTAGCGGCGCTCCTGGCGCACTACGCGTTCGCCTTCCTTCTCTTCGGTCTCGCTTTTCGATTCCGCATCGAGAGTGAGCACTCCGTCTTCAAGCGTGATATGGATATCTTCCTTCCTCACGCCCGGCAGCTCCGCGTGCACGGTGAACTCGTTATCATTTTCGACCACATCCATGCGTGGTATCAGACCCTCGTTCACCGGCTCCTCGGTCCATTTCATCGGCCGGAAAAAACCCTCGAAAAGATTGTCAAAATCATCTCCGAAGCGGCGCGCCATCCGCTCCCGCCCCGGGTTGCGAATCAGGGTATTCATATAGATCACCTCCAGGTCCACGTTCCAGTTTCAGGTATTGCTTCGTCGCCCGCTCCGGGCGGCGATGTGTCCAATAAAATGGGGACAGTCAGGAGGTTTTCAAGCGGGAACCGGAAGCGGAATACGGCCGCGGGCAGGCCGCTGCGGAATCCGCGCTTCCGGCGGAATTCAGAGGATGTAGCGGGCGAGATCCTCGTTTCCGGCCAGACCGGCGAGGTGTTCCTCGACATAGCCCGAGTCCACCGATACCGTCTGACCGCTGCGGTCCGCGGCCTCATATGAAATCGTCTCCAGCAGACGCTCCATAACGGTGTGCAGGCGGCGGGCGCCGATGTTTTCGGTTTTTTCGTTGACCTGCCACGCAACCTCGGCAATGCGGCGCACACCGTCATCGGTGAACCGCAGATCCAGTCCCTCCGTTGCCATGAGCGCCCCATACTGCTGCGTCAGCGAGGCATCGGTGTCGGTCAGGATACGCACGAAGTCATCCACCGTCAGGGCGTCAAGCTCCACCCGGATGGGCAGCCGCCCCTGCAGCTCGGGAATCAGGTCCGACGGCTTGGCAAGATGGAATGCGCCGGAAGCGATGAACAGCACATGGTCGGTCCGGATCATGCCGTACTTGGTCGTGACCGTCGACCCTTCCACGAGCGGCAGCAGATCGCGCTGCACGCCTTCGCGCGAGACATCCGGTCCATGATTATCGGAATGGCCAACGATCTTGTCGAGCTCGTCCAGGAATACGATGCCGTGCTGCTCGGCCCGCTCGATCGCGCGCACCTTGAGATCCTCATCATTGATCATCCGCGCCGCTTCCTCTTCCGTCAGGAGCTTGATTGCCTCCCGGATCCGGACCTTGCGTGAACGCGTCCGGCGTCCACCCATGCCCTGAAACATGCCCTGCAGCTGGGTGGTAAGCTCCTCCATGCCTGGCGGCGCGAAAATCTCGACGCCCGCCGTCTGCATGTTGAGCTCCACCTCGATCTCCTGGTCATCGAGCTCGCCTTCGCGCAGTTTCTTGCGGAACGCCTGGCGCGCGGCACCGTCGGTCACCGTGCGCGCGGGCCCGGTCGCAGCAAAACCCACGTCGCGTGCCGGCGGCAACAGGATGTCGAGGACGCGATCTTCTGCAGCGTCCTCGGCGCGGCCGCGCACCTTGTCCATTTCCTCGCTGCGGGTCATCTTAAGCGCCACGTCGACCAGATCCCGGATGATGGAATCCACGTCACGACCGACGTAGCCCACCTCGGTGAATTTCGTCGCCTCCACCTTGATGAACGGAGCACGCGCGAGTTTCGCCAGCCGGCGCGCAATCTCGGTCTTGCCAACGCCCGTCGGGCCGATCATGAGGATGTTCTTGGGTGTGATCTCGTTGCGCATTTCGGCATCGGACACCTGCGCCCGCCGCCAGCGGTTGCGCAGCGCGATCGCCACCGACCGCTTGGCCGCTGCCTGGCCTACGATGTGCTTATCCAGCTCCTGGACGATTTCGCGGGGCGTCATCTCCGACATGGTGGTTCAGGATTCCAGTTCCTCGAGTGTCAGGCTGTGGTTCGTGTAGATGCAGATATCGGCGGCTATATTGAGCGCTTTTTCGACAATCGCACGCGCCGGGAGTTCTGAATTCTCGAGCAGGGCGCGTGCCGCGGCCTGGGCATAAGGCCCGCCGGAACCGATGGCCATCAGACCACCCTCCGGCTCGACGACATCGCCGTTTCCGGTAATGATCAGCGATGCGCTGCGGTCCGCCACGGCGAGCAGCGCTTCCAGCCGCCGCAGCACCCGGTCGGTCCGCCAGTCCTTCGCCAGCTCCACGGCGGAGCGGGCCAGATTTCCCTGGTGCTTTTCGAGCTTCGCCTCGAAACGCTCGAACAGGGTGAAGGCATCGGCGGTACCTCCGGCAAAACCGGCAATCACCTGGTCCTTGTACAGGCGACGAACCTTGCGAGCGTTACCCTTCAGGATCGTATTGCCCATGGAGACCTGCCCGTCACCGCCGATGACTACCTGCCTGCCGCGACGCACCGAGAGGATGGTGGTTCCGTGAAACTGGTCCATGCGTGCTCCGGTCGGGGTCTCAGGGAGAATTGTACCCGCCCTGCCCCGCGGTGGAAATCGACGCCGCTCCAGCTGCCACCACGATGGAAACAGTCCGGCTCAGCACCCCCGGCGTGGGGCATCATCACTGTCGCTATCCCCGCGCCAGCACTTACCTGGAATGCAGCACGACGCCTGCAACCAGTCCGTCGAGTATGAACTGCACCGCGAGTGCAGCCAGGATGACACCGGAAACGCGGGTAAACATGTTTGCCCCGGTCTCGCCCATGAACCGCATGATACGAGTCGCCACCAAAAGCGATCCCAGGGCAAGCAGCAGCACCGCGAACAGCACCACCAGCCGCGCCAGCATCCCGCCGACCGTCTGTCCGGCGCTTCCCGACATGAGCAGCGCGGTGGTAATGGCACCCGGGCCGGCGATCAGCGGAATCGCGAGCGGGAACACGGAAATGTCCCTGCGCTGTTCGGCTTCCTCCTGTTCGCGCTCGGTGGTTGACCGCAGGCCAGACTGGCGGGCGAATACCATGTCTATGGCCAGGAGAAAAAGCAGGGCACCACCGGCGATGCGGAATGCCGGCAGCCCGATGCCGAGGGCATGAAGCAGGGCCTTGCCCACCAACACGAACACCACCAGCACCGACGCCGCGAGTACTGTTCCCCTGAACGCCATCCGGCGGCGGTAGCTTTCCGAGCCGCCATGGGTGAGTGCAACGAACATCGGCGCGAGCCCGATGGGGTCGATCACCACGAACAGCATCACGAACAAATTGACAAGGCTGGACATGGTCGGACCTGCCCCCCTCTTTTTTGGTATAGGCGCGCCACACGGGTCCGGATCGTGCGGCCGGCGAATTGCCAACGCTAGAGCGTCAGCCCGCAGTGCCAGCAGATCTCGAATGTTCCCGGATTGTCTTCACCGCAGAACCCGCAGCGCCGTCCCGGAAGCGGATGCTCGTAATCGGCGAGAATCCGCAGCGCCAGCGTGGCGTCGCGCTCATCCTCCAGCCACAGCTCGGGATAGACCTCCGAAAACGGAAGCTCCCCGAGACCACCCTGCAGATGCTCGTTGAGGACATGTACTTCAATGCCTGCAGCAGAAAGCATGCCCTTGATGAGGTAGGCCTCCTGCAGATTCGCCGCCCTGTAAAGCTTCAGCATGCCGGCCAGCCCCCTGCCACCCTGTGCAGCGCACGTCCTGCCCGCGTTCAGCCGTAGTGCTTGTGCTCGGAGCGGCGGCGCCCGGCGCGCTGGATGACCACCCCGCGGACCGTGTAGGGCCCCACCAGCTCCACCGGCGGAAACTGCTCATTGAGTGGCCTCAGCAAATGGCGTCCGGATTCTATTCGCAGCTGGCTGAAGATGTGCTCTCCGCCATATTCGACGATCACGTACGCACCGTCCCGGGCCGCAGACCCGGGATCGATGATGATGATGCAACCGTCCCAAAACTCAGGCGCCATGCTGTCGCCGACAACGCGCAGCGCAAACGGTTCAAGCTCGCTACAGCTGCCGCTCATGATTCTCCACCACGGGTCTGCCTGCTGATATCCGGACGCATTTCACGTTAGCACAGGGCGCTGTCCGCCCGCCAGTACGCCGCGACGCCTCCCGCCAGCAGGGCTAGCGGCCGCCGTTCCTGCGTACTGCCACGGAGCGCTGCCGCACGTGCGCGCCGCCGGATCGGCGCGCACGCGGATGGGCAGTGTCATAGACCTGCGCAAGATGCTGGAAATCGAGATGGGTGTAGATCTGGGTTGTTGAAATATGCTCGTGGCCGAGCAGCTCCTGGACTGCGCGCAGATCGCCGCTTGACTCGAGCAGATGACTGGCAAACGAGTGACGCAGCATGTGCGGATGCACCGGTGTCCCGAGCTGCTGCCGCAGCGCCCAGTACCGCAGACGCAACTGCACCGCGCGCGGGCCGAGGCGCCGGCCCCCGCGCCCAGTAAAAAGAGCCCGTTCGCCCGGTGGCACCTCGGCCGCCCGTTGCGCAAGCCAGCGCCGTATGGCATCCACGGCAAAGCGTCCAACCGGAACAATGCGCGTTTTTCTGCCTTTGCCCGTGACCTGCACCACGCTTTCGTCCAAGTCGACGTCGGTCACATCCAGAGACAGCAGTTCCGCCAGGCGCAACCCCGACGAGTACAGCAACTCCAGGATCGCACGGTCACGCAGTACGATGGATTCATTTCCGTCCACCTGCACCAGGCGCGCGGCCTGGTCCACGCTGAGGGACTTCGGCAGCCGCTTGCGGGATTTCGGCGCCATCACTCCGGCGAAAACATTGCCAGGCACCACACCTTTGCGCAGCAGAAAGCGGTAGAAGGTGCGCGCCGCCGACAGGCCACGCCGGATGCTTCGGCCATCAAGGCCGGCGCGGTGAAGATGGCTGACGTATGCCCGCGCATGACGGGCGGTGAATGCCTGCCAGCTCGCTATTCCTTCACTGGCACAGAAGGCGCACAGACGTTCCAGATCGCGGCCGTAGCCGGCGGTCGTGTGTGGTGACAGCCGCCGCTCGCTGCGCAGATGCTCGATAAAGGAAACGACAAGCGCGGGGTCAGCTGAGCGGGAGGCGGACATGCTTGCGGTACCGCAGCTAGAGCAACCGCTCCAGGCCGCAGGCAAGAATCTCGCCGATCCGTGCCAGATAGACCGTACCCATCTGCGGATGGAATCGCGTCGGATCGCAGCTGCCCAGCCCCATCACTCCCCGGATCTTCGACCCTGACAGCTGTACCAGCGCCGTCGACCGGATCACGGACGCCTGTCCAGGGAACAGGTATTCCATGACATCGGCACCATGGCTGGCGCCGCACAGGGGTTTCGGCGCCGCCCCCGCGGATGTTCCGTCCGCATCCGCGCCGATCTGGCGCAAAAGCTGCTCGAAACGCTGGTCAGATGCACCGACCGATTCCGGCCGTCCGGCAAGGCGTTCACTGGGGCCACGAAGCAGGATGGCTACGGCATCAAGCCTGAACTGCTGGCGCAGCACGTCGCGCGCCGTTCCCAGCAATTCATCGAGCGAACCGCTTTCAATCATTGTCAGCGCGAAGCGGTGCAACCTGTCAGAAAGCGCGTCGTTCTCGCGTGCGATGCCGAGCAGCTCGCGCAGCTGCTGCGACAATTCCTGGTTACGGTCGCGCATCACCTGCACCTGCCGCTCAATGAGCGAAACGGCAGCGCCGGCTCCCGCATGCGGGATGCTCAGCCGCTCGAGCAGCTCCGGATAGCGCAGGAAGTAGTCGGGGTTACCTTCAAGATAGCGGGCAACGGCATCCTCCCACGAAAGCTCCCTGTTCTGCTCTCCGCCCGAGGGCATCTTGTTCACTTTTCCTCCTTCCCCGGCAGTGCCTGCAGGTCGATGCGTCCGTCAAATACGCGGGTTGCGGATCCGGTGAGCCAGACCGGCTCCCCCTCTCCATCCCAGACAATGCGCAGCATCCCGCCGTGCGTTGACACCTCGACCGCCGCATCGAGCAGTCCGCGCAGCCGTCCCGCAACCACGGCGGCACACGCCCCGGTACCGCATGCCAGTGTCTCGCCTGCGCCACGCTCGTAAACACGCAGGCGTATGCGTCTGCGGTCAAGAACCTGCATGTAACCGGCGTTCGCACGGCGCGGAAAGCGCGGGTGCGACTCGATCATGGGTCCTTCGCTGAGAACCGGCGCGCGGTCGACATCGTCGACCAGCCGCACCGCGTGCGGATTGCCCATCGAAAGCACGCTCACCGGCACCACTGCACCGCCGATATCCAGATCATAGACGATGCCACTGTGCGGAAGCGATCCGGCGATGAACGGTATATCGGGAGGCTGCCATCGCGGTACGCCCATGTTCACGGTGACCTGACCGTCCGGCTCCAGACGCGGATAGATCATGCCGCCGAGGGTCTCTACAGCTATCTCGTTCTTGTCTGTAAGACCCTGGTCACGCACGAAACGGGCGAAACAGCGCGCACCGTTGCCACACTGCTCGACCTCGCCGCCGTCGGCATTGAGAATCCGGTAGCGGAAGTCGGCATCCGGCCGGGTTGCGCGTTCCACGATCAGGATCTGGTCGCAACCGATACCCGTGTGCCTATTGGCCAGAGCACGCGCCTGTTCCGGGACCAGGCTAACAGCCTGGTTGATGCCGTCGAAGACAACGAAATCGTTGCCCAATCCGTGCATCTTCGTGAAAGCGAGGAACATGAGAGACCCACTTTACCCTGCCGCCGGCGCCAAGAAAACCCTTCCCCGCGGCAGGCATGGCGCTCAGCAGTCCGGAAGCACCGATTCACCGGACAGCATCTCGTCGATGGTTTCCCGACGCCGCACCACGCAGAACCGGCTCCCGTCCACGATCACCTCCGCGCAGCGCGGCCGGGTGTTGTAGCTCGAACTCATGCTCGCCCCATAGGCACCGGCCGAACGCAGCGCCAGCAGGTCACCCTGCCCGATGTCCAGGGCGCGGTCGCGTCCCAGGAAATCCCCGCTTTCGCAGACAGGCCCGACCACATCATAAATCCGGGAATGCAGGGTGCGGCGTACCACGGGCACAATGTCGTGCCAGGCGTCGTAAAGCGCCGGCCTGAGCAGGTCGTTCATGGCAGCGTCTGCGATCACGAAGTTCCTGGCGTCACCGTGCTTGAGGTATTCCACGCGCGTCAGCAGTACACCTGCATTGCCAACGATCGCCCGCCCGGGTTCTATGATGATGCGCAAGCTGCTGCCGCCAGCCTGATCGACGCCACGTACCAGCACCGAAACATATTCCGACGGTGACAGCGGGGCCTCGTCCCGGTAGCGGATGCCAAGACCGCCACCGAGGTCCACATGACGCAGCCTGATGCCGGCAGAACCAAGATCCCGGACCAGCGACATGATGCGCGCCACCGCGTCGGCATAGGGGGCGGTGTCGGTGATCTGCGAGCCAATATGACAGTCCACGCCGATCACTTCCAGGTGTGCCATGCGCGCGGCCCGCAGGTACGCCTCGTGCGCATCGGCCATGGCGATGCCGAACTTGCTCTCCTTCAGCCCGGTGGCAATATACGGATGGGTACGCGCATCGACATCCGGGTTGACGCGCAGCGATATGGGCGCGCGCATGCCCATATCGCCGGCGACACGGTCGAGCCTCTCAAGCTCGGGGAGCGATTCGACATTGAAGCAGCCGATCCCGAGTTCGAGCGCCCGCCGCATCTCCGCTTCAGTCTTGCCCACGCCGGAAAACACCACCCGCCCGGGGTCACCGCCCGCGCGCAGCACGCGCTCGAGTTCGCCACCCGAGACGATGTCGAATCCGGACCCGAGACGCGCAAGCACCCCGAGCACAGCCAGGTTCGAATTCGCCTTGACGGCATAGCACACCAGATGGTCGCGTGCCCCGAAGGCCCCATCCAGTCCGCGCCACGCGGACTCCACGGCCGCCCGCGAATACACGTAGCAGGGAGTGCCGGCCGAGGTGGCGATCTCCTCAAGCGCGACCTGTTCTGCGTACAGCCGGCCGTCCTGGTATTCAAAGGGATCCATGGTGCCAGCGCTAATGTGGTGGCGCCGGACTGGCCGCAGGAGCGTGCGGCGCCGGCTTGCTCGGCAGGTACAGTGGCCCTTTCAGGCCGCAGCCCGCAACACCCAGCACCCCAACCAGGACGGCAACAGCCGGCAGTCGCATCACGCAGAAACACGGTTTCATTCGGCATTCCGATCTCGGACTGGCCACCAGTTTAGCCTGTCGCCGCACGCCGATAAACATCGGCACCGGCAGTTCCGCGACCATGTCTGGCACGGCGCGGGTCGCTCCGGTAACATCGATCCTCCGGCGGCAAGGCCTAGAGACAGCACCCATGAACGAAACGCAGTTCAATGAGAGAGTCACAGCGACGCTGCAACACATCGAACAGGCGGTGGAAGACAGCGGGGCTGATATCGAGTTCGAAAATACCGGGGATATGCTGACACTTGAATTCACGGACGGAAGCAAGGTCATCGTCAACAGGCAGGGTGCGGCTTCCCAGATCTGGGTTGCATCCAGATCCGGCGGTTACCACTACAACTATCAGGAAGGCACCGGGCTCTGGGTGAACGACCAGAGCGGCGTGGGGCTGTCCGAAGACCTGTCGCGCATCATCAGCCAGCAGGCCCGTACGCCCGTGCACATCGCGTGACGCCTAGCTCCACTGTCCTTCGCGGCGCGCAAAGAACGCCGGCTCTCCGCATTTCGGGCATTCGATGCTGTGCACGTCGTCTGCCAGCAGTCGCACGTTTTCCTGGTAACAGGCGCCGCAGCGGGGCGACTCGCTTTCCCTGATCCAGGTGCTGCCGACCGATTTGCAGTTATCACAGCAGAACAGCGCCAGGTAGGGAAACTCGCTTTTCCCGTGACCCACGCCGATCCCCGCCTCCTCGTACCGGCAGTATGGACACCTGAAATCAACGAACCATCCCATGCGCGGCGCTTCCGGTGACAGTGGCTCCGGGGACAATTCCCCGTGCGCTGGCCCCATTCTAGCGATCGCCCGGCCGGTTCGTCACGTCCGTCGCCCGGACTGCCCGGCGGGGATTCCGTCACCCACCCTACCCCCCCGACCCGGGTGGGAGTAATGTAAATCCCATGAGGCGGACTGCATTGATGCTTGCAGTGACAGTGGTGCTGGCGCTGGCCGGCTGCGCCACCACGATTCCCCGGTCAATACGCGAACCGGCACCCGGCAACATCACGCTTGCGAGGGCACGTGCCGCAGGCCCGGAACTCACCGGCAAGCAGATCCGGTGGGGCGGCACCATTGCAACAACCACCAACCGGAAGCGGGACACCTGGCTCGAAGTCGTGGAACGGCCGCTGGACAGCGAAGGCAGGCCGAGGCGTACCGACCGGACTGGCGGGCGGTTTCTGGTGCGGGTGGCGGGTTTCCTGGATCCCTCGGTCTACGCACGGGGCCGGGACATCACGGTCAGCGGCACGTTGCTCGCACCACGGTCCGGAACCATCGGCGAGTATCCCTATCTGTTCCCCGTGGTTAACGCAGGGCAGATTCACCTGTGGCCGCGTCCGCGGCCGGTGCCGCGCTATGACTACGACCCGTTCTGGCCGGGCCCCTGGTATCCGTGGGGCTCTCGATTCCCGTATGGACCCTATTTCTAGGGGCACACGGACACTGGCGATCCGGGTCCTGGCATGCCTGGCCGGCGTGCTGCTTGCCGCGTGCACGCCCCCACGACTGTTTCCGCTGTCCGGCACCGACCGCACGCTCACGCCGGAGCTGGCTGCCAGCAACTTCGCCATGGCCCGGGGCCGGCGCGTTGTCTGGGGCGGCGTCATCGCGACTGCGACAAACCTGCCTGACCGGACCGAACTGGAAGTGCTGTCCTATCCGCTGGACAGCTCTGCACAGCCCGATACCGGGAACAAGTCCGCGGGCCGTTTCATCCTGCAGCATCCCGGGTACCTGGAAACACTGGACTACGCGCCTGGTCGCCTCGTCACAGCAACCGGAACCGTAACCGCGCTGAGGAACGGACTGGTAGGAAAGACACCCTACCGCTTTCCCGTGCTCAGCGCGACCGGGCTGCATCTGTGGCCGCTGCCGGCACGCGCCAGCAGCAGCCCCGCAGTCCAGTTCGGTATCGGAATCGGCTACTTCCGCTGAGGATGGCTGCTCACAGCGCGCGGGTCCGCACCTTGGACGCGCATTCCTTCGCCCGCCGGCGCGCCATATCGATATTGTCCGCCGCCGCCAGGGCAACCCCCATGCGGCGGTGTTCGTAGGATACCGGTTTGCCGAACAGGCGCAGGTTGGACTCCGGAACACGCAGCGCCTCATCCACGCCCTCGAACACGATGCCCTCGGCGGACACACCGCCGTAGATCACCGCGCTCGCGCCGGCTCGCCGCATGCGCGTGCCGACCGGAAGCCCGAGAATCGCACGCACATGCAACGCAAACTCGTTCTGCGCCTGGGTGATAAGAGTGACCATGCCGGTGTCGTGCGGGCGCGGACTGACTTCCGAGAACCACACCTCATCGCCCTTCACGAACAGCTCCACACCGAATATCCCGCGCCCCCCGAGTGCGCCGGTAACGCGCTCGGCGATATTCTGGGACTTGGCCAGTGCGCGCTCGCTCATCGGATGCGGCTGCCAGCTCTCCACGTAATCTCCGCGCACCTGCAGGTGGCCGATGGGGTCGCAGAAATAAGTCTCGATCCGGCTGTCGCCGTTCAGGGCACGCACGGTGAGCAGCGTGATCTCGTATTCGAACTCGATGAGCGCTTCGACGATGACGCGGGTATTGCGCACACGCGCTCCGCTCGCGGCATGATCCCACGCCGCGGACAGCTGCCCGGCGTCGTCGACCCGTGACTGGCCCTTGCCCGATGACGACATCACCGGCTTGATCACGCACGGATAGCCGATGCTCTTGTCGACCGCCGCCTGCAGCTCCTGTAGAGACGATGCAAACGCATAGCGGGATGTTTGCAGGCCGAGTTCCTCGGCTGCCAGCCGTCGTATTCCTTCGCGGTTCATTGTCAGATGCGCGGCGCGCGCGGTCGGAATCACCTCCGCGAGCCCGGCCGCCTCGATCTCGAGCAGCGCCGAGGTCGCAATGGCCTCGATCTCCGGAACGATCAGCCGGGGTTGCTCCTGTTCGACCAGCCTGCGCACCGCTGCGCCGTCGGTCATGTCGATCACATGCGCCCGGTGCGCAACCTGGTGCGCCGGAGCGTCGGGATAACGGTCCACCGCAATCACCTCTACTCCCAGGCGCTGCGCGGCAATGGCAATCTCCTTTCCGAGTTCGCCGCTGCCGAGCAGCATGATGCGGGTCGCGCTGCGCGAGAGAGGTGTTCCAATGGTCACCATGTGCTAATCCTGATATCTGAATGACTGCTATGCCGGGTGCCGGACCGGGACTTCCGCCGGGTTCCCGAATCCAGGCATCATACCGGGCACAACTCCTGTCCACAAAGTCCGGCCGGCGGAAAAACCGCTGCCTGCAGGCTGAGCTCCCCGCGGATGGCGGAAAAAAAGCGGCATTCCGCAGCAGACGCGAGAGCCTGATGCACAGTGGCTGTTCTATAATTAAATTAATAATTAATTCCAGTGGAAGACGCAGTTCGGACAGCAGCGCCCAGATGCTGGGCAGGAGGTGGGTGAATGCTCGTACCGGGGCTTTACCAGTTTTTTCACCGCCAGGTCCAGGATGGCTTCGGCACCCAGGGCGTCGGCGAACCCGCCGCCGTCGATTACGTCAGCGATCTGCTTACGCGCTTCACCCAGATCCGCACCTTTCATGCCATCAGGAACGCGAGTGGCGAACCGGTCACGAGCATTGCCGGCTTGCTTGCCGAGCGCAGGCGTACCCAGGGATGGGACAATGCTCGGGTTGACCGTCCGCGGGAAGCGCTCATCGTCCGGCACATCGGTGAGTACTCCCTGTTCATGAGCGGCCTGTTCCGTGACCGCCTGACTGCGCGCGGACAGCTCGGCTACTACCTCGATCAGGGGCGCAGCGCCTTCTGGCATTGCGCCTCCTTCGAATCGGATCCGGCACGCATCAGGCTGTTCCGGTACCTGTACGGCACGTTTGACCGCGTGTCCGCAGCGCTGGATCACATGCGGCGGATCCAGCTGCCGCTGACTCCCGCCAATGCTCCGGTGTCGCCGCTGGCGGCCCTCTGGCGCGCCAGGCAGCCCGCAGCCCCGCCCTGCATCCCCCCCAGGGCACTCTGGTGAGCGGAAACCGCAGGCCGGGGCGCCGTGCGTCCGGTCAGACCCCCCGGAAGATCCAGAACCTCCGTTTCCAGTGCACTGGCTGCGGCGCCTGCTGCACCGGTGCTGCAGATCACAGCGTCGACGCCACGCCGGCGGAGCAGGAACGAATACGCTCACACCTCGGCCTGTCGCGACGCTGGTTTCGCCGCCGCTACATTGATCGGTTCGACGACGGAACCGAGGGGATCCGGCTCGACACCGGCGGACGCTGTCCGTTCCTCGACGACAGTCACCGCTGCCGCGTATACGCTGTGCGGCCGCAGCAATGCCGGACCTATCCCTGGTGGCCGGAACTCATGCGCCCAGGGGCATGGAAAGCGGAAGCGAAACGTTGCGAGGGAATCGGCCGGGGGCCGGTGGCAACCCTGCCGCAAATCAGGCGTGCACTGGCGCAAGCCCCATCCGCCATCGTGGCGGCGCGGCGCGCACCGAAGCGATGACCCGGCAGAGCTACGGGACTTGAAGCCCGTTACTTGGCATCCCCGGTCGGGATCTGTTGCGGGCCCAGTACTTGGGTTGCCTGTGGCATCCACCCCAGCCTGCCCCGTAGCGGAATCTGCCGGTCATCTCGTCAGCTGCTGACGAATCTGCAGCATCGCGCCTAAGCCCGGGCACCGCCTTGACGGAAATCAAAAAAACCGGCGCGCGACATCAGCGCGCGGCAAGATCAAGGATGCGCACCTGCGGCGAGCCGTCTTCGCCGGCCAGCCGTGCAGCCAGCGGCGGCAGCGTGGCGCCCAGTGTATCCAGCAGGTGCCAGGGCGGGTTGATCACCAGCAGGCCGCTGCCATTAAGCCGCAGCTCCATGTCGAGCGGCAGGGTGATGAACTCGACCGCGTGCGCAGGCGCGCCGGCGGCGGTCACCGCGCGATAGAACGAATCGACCGTACGGCGCGATTTGATCGGGTACCAGACGAGATAGATTCCATTGCGCCAGTGATGCATCCCGTGGCGCAGAGCGGCCACAACCGCCGCCGGTTCATTCATCTGCTCATACGGCGGATCTATCAGCAGCAGGCCCCGGTTTTCCTTCGGTGGCACGAATGCCCGGATTCCATTCCATGCGCTGACGTGATGCACGCCCACTTGCGGGGCGCCGCGCATGGCTTCGTGCAGGAAGGAGCACTCCTGCGGATGCAGCTCAAGCAGCACCGCCCTGTCAACCGGCCTCAGGAACTCCCGCATGAACATCGGGGAACCCGGATATTGCTTCAGTTTCTCCCCTGGATTGAAACGCGCAACTATCTCAAAATAGCTGGCCAGAGCCGGCCACCGCTCGCGCTCCGGCCACAGCCGGCCGATGCCATGCTCATGTTCCCCGCCGCGGCGCAGCGAGTAGATGCCGGCACCGGCATGACTGTCGACGAGGCAGAATGGCGCCTCCTTGCGGTGCAGCGCCTCGAGCACCAGCGTGAGCACATAGTGCTTGAACACGTCGGCGGTATTCCCGGCGTGGTAGCTGTGACGGTAGTTCAAGGGTGCGACATGGCGCCAGCCGCCGGCCAGCCGGGACGGTCAGGTGGCATCGGGCTTGCCTGCCTTGCCGCGCACCCTGTCAGCGGGATATTTGCGTTCGTTGATCTCGATTTTCCGCCACGCCGCATCGACCAGATTCACTTCCAGCCGGTCAGAGATGCGGATGAGGTAGATGAAAATATCGGCCAGCTCCTGCTCCACTTCACCAAGCTTCTCGGTCGACAGCTGCCGGCTCTGCTGCTCTGTGAGCCACTGGAAATGCTCGACCAGTTCCGCCGCCTCGACAATCAGCGCCATCGCGAGGTTTTTCGGCGAATGGAACTGCTCCCAGTCGCGTTCGCGTGCAAACCCCCGCAGACGCTCGACAAGCCGCTCGAGTTCAGGCGGCGCAGTCACGCGAGATCCGCCAGTTCGCCGGCGTACCGGACTCCACCACGCCCCTCGTCCCGCTTGCCCTGGTACATGGCATAATCCACCCGCCGCAGGATCGACGCGAGATCGCGCCCGTCATCCGGCGCTACCCCTATGCCGACGGACATGCTGAGCGCGATGTCGCCCCGTGGCGAACACTGCCCGACCGCCGCCTGCAGGCGTCGCGCGGCAAGCATCGCGCTCTCGGCGTCCGTGTCAGGCATGACGATGACGAATTCATCGCCACCGTAGCGGGCGGCCACGTCCGAATCGCGGACCGCCGACCGGATCAGGCTTCCGATCTCCCTCAGAACGCGGTCTCCCGCGTGATGCCCCAGCAGATCATTAACCGACTTGAAACGGTCCATATCGGCAAACAGCACCGCTGTCCGCCGTCCGCCACTGCCGCTGTCCTCCAGCAGCACACCGGTGCGTTCGATAAGTCCGCGCCGGTTGAGCAGGCCGGTGAGCGGATCCTTGCTGCTTTCTTCTTCGAGCTTCGCATGGGTTTTCTCGATCCGGGACATGAGTGAATAGGCGTACACGATAACAATGGCGAAAAATGCGAGGAAGAAGGCGGTAGTGGGTGACACCGAATGCAGGTACGATGAAAAGCGCACCGCGGTAATCATCGCCACCAGTGAAAAGGTGCCGACCAGCGTTTCCGCAAACAGCCTCATGCCGTAGCGCATGCCGTTGCCAAGGATCACCATGATGAACGCCAGATACGCAGGCGACATCGGGTGAGGGTCCATCAGGACCGAGAACGACACCATCAGAAGATCCGTCCACATCGCCAGGCGCCAGCGGAGCACAGAATGCAGATGACGGCGCGCGTGCAGCAGAAATGCGGTGTTCAGGACGAAATAGCCGACGGCGACGGCGTCCATCACGACTGCGTGCGGCCACGCCGGCAGCACAGCGCGGTCCAGCCGGAAGTACAGCAGGTACAGCACCCAGAACAGGTAGCGCGTCAGAAACTGGATGCGCTGGTCCCACCAGGAAGCAGCACGCGCACGGTCGCCGATACGGCGGCGGGCGCGCCGCCGCTCGCCGCCGAGACGCCTGTCCGATGAGCGCCGGGTTTTCATCGTGATTTTGATCACCTCCGTGCCAGATTGTTCATTGGTCCTGCCGGTGCCGGGCGCCATGCCGGTCAGCTCTAGCCCTTTCCGGCGGCGGCTGCGAGCCGTCCGCGGGCGCGGACCACCGCCTGACGCACCTGCTCGGGCGCGGTGGCGCCGAAATGGTTTCTGGACGCGACCGATCCGGCCACAGTCAGGACGTCAAAAACATCCGCAGCGATCGACGTCGAAAAACCCTGCAGTTCCGCCAGGGTCATCTCCGCCAGATCCTTGCCACTGTCGATGCCGTGGCGCACCGCTTTTCCGACGACCTCATGCGCATCCCTGAACGCGACACCCTTGCGGACCAGGTAGTCCGCGAGATCGGTGGCGGTGGAAAATCCGCGCTGCGCGGCGCGCAGCATGTTCTGCCGTCTGAGGCTGATGTTCGGCACGAGGTCCGCGTAGGCACGCAGGCTTCCGAGAACGGTATCGAGGGCGTCGAACAGCGGCTCCTTGTCCTCCTGGTTGTCCTTGTTGTAGGCCAGTGGCTGACCCTTGATCATAGTCAGCAGACCGACCAGGTCCCCGACAACACGGCCGCTCTTGCCGCGTACCAGTTCCGGGACATCCGGATTCTTCTTCTGCGGCATGATCGACGATCCGGTGCAGAAGGCGTCGGGCAGCTCAACAAAATCGAACTGGCTGGAAGACCACAGGATCAGTTCTTCGGAAAAACGCGACAGATGGACCATCAGGATTGCCGCTGCCGCCGTGAATTCGACCGCGAAATCACGGTCGGAAACAGCGTCCAGCGAATTTTCCGCCACTTCCTCGAACCCGAGCGCGCGCGCCGTGAATGCACGATCGATCGGATAGCTTGTCCCCGCCAGCGCTGCCGCGCCGAGCGGCATGACATTGATGCGCCGGCGGCAATCGGCAAACCGCGTCCGGTCGCGCTGCAGCATCTCGAACCATGCCAGCATGTGGTGCCCGAAGGTCACGGGCTGCGCAACCTGCAGGTGGGTGAATCCTGGCATGATCGTCTCGGCCTCGCGTTCCGCGATGACAAGCAGCGCTTCCTGCACCCGGGCGATGGCAACACTGACCTCATCGACTCCGTCACGCAGATACAACCTCAGGTCCGTCGCCACCTGGTCATTGCGCGAGCGTCCGGTATGCAGTTTCTTGCCGGCCTCGCCGATGCGGGCGATCAGGCGCGATTCGATGTTCATGTGAACATCCTCGAGCGCCACGCTCCATTCAAACGCGCCGGATTCGATTTCAGCCTCGATCTCGATCAGTCCGTTGACGATCGCATCCCGCTCCGCAGGGGAAAGCACCCCGACATGCGCCAGCATTGTCGCATGGGCGATGGAACCCGCTATGTCCTGGCGGTAAAGCCGCCGGTCGAAGGGAATGGAAGCGGTAAACGCCTCCACGAACGCATCCGTCGGTTCACGGAATCGACCATCCCAAAGCTTGTCAGTAGTCATACCGCATCATCGTCCTGTCTGGATCGCCCCGGAATTGCCCGTCCGGAATACGGTACAGGTGTGCGACACGCATGCAGTCCCGCTTATCCGTGCGCTCTGTCCGGCTGTCGGTGGAGCATTGTTGCGGAAGGGTATTATAGGCTAGTGTTAATACATCTTAAGCTCGTATAAGCTTGTGGAACGAGTCGAAGATCAGCCAGTCGGTGTTTCCCTGGTTCGGACTCTCCTTTGTGCACCCCCACCCCGAATGCCGAACCAGGTCTTCATGCCCCCGTCTAAGACGGGGGCATTTTTTTTGGCGCCGGCCCGGGCACGCGGGATATCGTGCACGGAATATACTTATTTTTCATGCACAAAGACAGAACAAATTGAGATATAATAGGTTTTTGGTGTCTGTCAGACAGGCGTACCGGCCAGCTTCTGCCATCCCGGATGGCGGCGAAACCGGCGGCCCCGCCAGGGCAGCGCCCACGGGTGCCCGGCCACACCCCGCGGCCACCGCGCCAGGGGACGAGGGCACGATTGTCTGCGCGCCCTGCAAGCGGTTCCCGGTATCCGGGGTGCGACGCAGGCTGGACCGGCAGGACAGTCCGGCTGCACATTGCGCCATGATTCAGCACGGCCCCACTCCACGGTAACCCGGATATGAACAGATCCAATTCTTCTGCGCAGGACTTCCTGCCCGACTTTGCCTCGCTGAGCAATGCGCTGCGCATCATATTTCTCGCTTTGATCATCGCGGTGATCATCACGATCGGACGCAATTCCGTCTTCGACGAGCGCACGTGGCAGGATCTCAATCTGCTGACCGCCTTTGCGCTGATGATCTCGTTTGTCAGTGTGATCGTCCTGAAACTTGCCCACCCGTTCATACGCCGCATGACGCTCGCCAGCGGTTCGATCGTGGTGTTCATGCTGCTGCTCGGGGCGATTGCGCTTGGAACCGAACTTGTCATATTCGGGCTGTATGATCTCGGTTTGATCAGCACGCGCTGGCCTTCCTGGCACGTGGCGCTGCTCGCCCGCAGCCTGCTTATCGGAGCGATCATCAGCGCGCTCGGACTGCGCTACCTCATCGTGTCGCACCGGGCCGAGGCTGATGCCAGGTCCGAACAGGAGGCGCGCCTGCAGGCCCTGCAATCGCGCATACGTCCGCACTTTCTGTTCAACAGCATGAACAGCATCGCGAGCCTGATGCGCAGCGATCCGGTGCGCGCCGAGACCGCGCTGCAGGATCTTGCCGACCTGTTCCGCGTCCTGCTTGCTGATGCGCGCAATCTGGTGCCGATTTCGGCCGAACGGGAGATATCACGCCAGTACCTGGAGATCGAGAAGCTGCGCCTCGGGGACCGCCTGAAAGTATCCTGGAACGTGAGCAACGTGCCACGCAGCGCCCTTATCCCCGCGCTTACATTGCAGCCGCTGCTGGAAAACGCCATCTACCACGGCATCGAACCGCGGTTCAACGGCGGAACGCTGAAAATCGAGCTCTGGGCCGAAGGGGACTATCTGAGCGTACTGATCAGCAATCCGCTGCCGGAAACCGAGAACCAGCGGTCTTCCAAGGGAAACAAGATAGCCCAGGACAACATTCGCCAGCGGCTGAGCACGCATTTCGGCAGCACTGCCACCATGCAGACTTTTGAGGAAGGAAAGCAGTACCACGTAAAACTGAAGATGCCAATCGTAAGGGGATAGCGGGACTTCCCGGCCTGTACCGGGCGGGACGCGGCATCCAGTGAAACTCAAGGAAGGGCCTCCCCCGGCCGCCGGTTTGCGACGGGCTGATGCGGCTTTTTACGGAGAACGTCGGACAAGGAGCACGATCGTCGGCAGGATTGCGGCACGATACATGTCATGCCCTGCCGGAATTACGGAGGAAAGCCATGAAGGTACTTATAGTTGACGACGAGAAGCTTGCGCGCGACCGCCTGCGCGAACTGCTGGGCGAGATCGGTGGGCACACTGTCGCCGGCGAGGCGATGAACGGCTATGAGGCCGTGGAACGGACCAACGAACTCAAGCCTGATGCGCTGCTGATGGACATCCGCATGCCGGGCATGGACGGACTTGAAGCAGCGATGCATCTGACGGGTCTCGACAATCCTCCGAGCGTCATATTCACCACAGCCTACGACCAGCATGCCCTGCGTGCCTTCGAACTCAATGCCGTGGACTACCTGCTGAAACCGATACGCAAGGAACGCCTGTCGACGGCACTGGAGAAGGCACACAAGCTGACACTGCAGCAGCTGCGGCAGATCAATCAGGCACAGGACCAGCCGACCGCCCGCACCCACATCAGCGTGCACCTGCGCGGTAACATACGTCTGGTTCCGGTGCAGGATATCCTGTATTTCATGGCCGACAGCAAATACGTCACGGTACGCACCCCGAACGAGGAGCACCTGATCGAGGATTCACTGGTCAATCTCGAAAAGGAGTTCGGCGAAAAGGCGTTTCTGCGCATCCATCGCAATGCGCTGGTCGCGACCGGCTATATCAAGGGAATCGAAAAGAGCCCGGCCGGCACCTGGCAGGTGAGCCTGAAAGGCCTCGACCGGAAGCTGGACGTGAGCCGCCGCCACGCCGCATCGGTGCGGCGCTGGGCACGCCACTAGCCGGACACGGCTGGTCCGCGGCGCGTCAGCGCCCGGCAGCGAAGGCGGTCGGGCCCGGCACCGTGCCTCGTTGAAGCTTCGCTGCGGCCCTGGTCACCGCCGCATCGAGGTAGCTGCCGTAGAAATCGGGATTGCCCACACCCACGAGCGGCGGAACCAGCTGGCGCCCGTGCGCATCAAGCAGGATGACCGTCGGCGTCAACGCTACGCCATAGCGGCGCGCGAAAGCAGCCTGGCTGGTCATGGCACCGGAAAAGTCGCGCAGCGCGCGGGCGCTGCGGACATTTACCTGCCGGATGATCACCTTCCGGTGGAAGGCCGGGTCGGCGTATTCCGGTTCCAGAAACAGGTGGTCCACCTCCCGGCAGTAGGCACAGGAGTGCGCGTAGAAAAACACGAGCACCGGGATCCGGCTGCGTTCCGCCCGGCGGGCAACGGCCTGCAGGTCGGTGGCGGCCGGAAGCGCAGCGGCGGCGGCAAGCGGCAGGAGCAGCGCAGCGAAAAACAGTGCTGCCCGGAACCACGGCCGGCCCCGGCGGGATGCCGCGGCGCACAGCGGCACGCCGGGATGATTCCCGGTCCGATTTGATTTAGCATTGATGCCCCGCTCGAAATCCGGCTTCGCCGTTCTCATGCATCCTGTCTCCGTTCTGAAAACCATACGCATCGGTACCCGCAAAAGTCCGCTCGCCCTGTGGCAGGCGGAATATGTCCGTGCACGCCTGCGTGCGGAGTTTCCCGGCCTCGAAGTGGAACTGGTCAGGATGACCACCCAGGGAGACCGGATTCTCGACAGCCCGCTCGCCAAGGTGGGCGGAAAAGGCCTTTTCATCAAGGAACTGGAACAGGGCCTGATCGATAGACGCATCGATCTGGCGGTTCATTCCCTCAAGGACGTCACAGTGACCCTGCCCGAGGGCCTGCACATTCCGGTGATCATCGAACGTGAGGACCCGCGCGACGCCTTCGTCTCCGGGCACCATGGCTGCCTGGGCGAAATACCGGCGGGCGGACGCATTGGCACCTCGAGTCTGCGCCGCCAGTGCCAGCTGCGCGCCATCCACCCCCAGCTGGAGGTCCTGGACCTGCGCGGCAATGTCAATTCGCGCCTCGCCAGGCTCGACAGCGGCGAATATGACGCGATCATCCTTGCCGCTGCCGGACTCAGACGGCTGGGATTCGCAGAGCGCATACGCACGTTTCTCGACCCCGGTGAAATCCTGCCTGCGGTAGGACAGGGCGCGATCTGCATCGAGTGCCGCAGTGATGACAGGTCCGTCAATGAGCTGATCGCACCGCTCAATCACCCCGGGACGGCGCTTCGGGTACGGGCGGAACGGGCAATGAACGCGCGCCTCGAAGGCGGTTGCCAGGTTCCCATCGGCGGCTATGCCGAGCTGGACGGCGGCATGCTGCACCTGCGCGGGCTGGTCGGGGCGCTGGACGGAAGCCGGATCATCCACGGCGAGATCCGGGGGCCGGCTGCGGATGCCGAGGACCTGGGAATCGCCCTCGCTGACGATCTGCTCGCACGCGGAGCGCGCGCACTGCTTGATCGTATTTATGGCAGAGACTGAAGAAACGTCTCTGCACGGGACTGCGGTACTGGTGACGCGACCGGCCGGACAGGCGGGAGCGCTCGCGGCCCTGATCGAGCGCTGCGGCGGACAGGCGGTATGCTTTCCGATGCTCGAGATACTGGATCCAGCCGACAGTGGCGCGCTGCTTGCGACAATCGACCGGCTCGACGGATTCGATCTGGCGGTGTTCATCAGCCCGAATGCCGTGAACCGGGCCATGAACTTCATCCGGTCCCGCAGGACGACGCTGCCTGCACGGCTGAGGCTCGCCTGTGTCGGGCGCGGCTCGGCCCGGGAGCTTGGGCGTTTCGGGCTGGAAAACGTACTGGCTCCCGCCGGCAGATTCAACAGTGAAGCGCTGCTCGACCTGCCCGAGCTGTCCTCGGTTGCCGGCTGGCACATCGTCATTTTCCGGGGTGACGGCGGGCGCGAAGTGCTGGGCGAAACCCTGCAGGCACGTGGGGCGCAGGTCGAATACGCCGAAGTCTACCGGCGCGGCAAGCCGCATGCAGACACCGCTCCGCTCCTGCACCGCTGGGCACGTGGCGGAATCGATATCGTGTCGGTGACCAGCACGGAGGCGCTGCGCAACCTGTACGACCTGGTGGGGAAGCTCGGCCGGCAATGGCTCATGAAGACACCGATCGTCGTGCTGAGCGAGCGCACCGCCGCCGTCTGCCGCGAACTGGGATTCAAAACCGAACCGCTGGTCGCCCCCGAGGCAAGCGACGAAGCCATCGTCGAAACCATCAAGTCGTGGCGGGCGACGCAAAAATCCCTATAATCCGATTCAGCAGCCGGGCCGGACGTTCTGGATCATCCGGGAAGTGCCCAGCCCGTCAAAACAGCATGGCCACACAATGACCGACAACAACCCCGACGTCCGGACCCCTGGAGCAAACGCCCCGGGAACGCCCACCGCCCCTGCGGTCCGCCGCCGCACCGGCTCGGTTGCCGGCGGCCTCGCCCTGATCCTTGCCGTCGTGGCCCTGCTTTCCAGCGCCTATCTCGGATACACCCTGATCACCAGACGCGGCCTGTACAGTGCCAGCGTGTCGAGCGGCCTGGAGCATCTCGCGGAACAGGAAGCACAGACCACGCAATTGGTCACTGCCCTGACGCAGCAGGTCGGCACCCTCAGGAAGAACCAGAACACCCAGCAGGCGGAACTGGCGCGGATTTCCAGTGAATTCGGCAAGGGCCGTCATGAATGGCTGCTGGCGGAAGCCGAACAGCTGCTGGTTATCGCCAATCACCGGCTGCAGCTGTCACACAATGTTGCGCTGGCGCTGGCGGCCCTGCGCGCAGCCGACCAGGATCTCCGGCAGCTGGCCGATCCGCGTTACCTGCCGGTGCGCCGCCTGCTGGCCGACGAAATCGGCAGGCTTGCGGCCCTCGGCCGTGCCGATGTCTCCGGCATGGCGCTGCGTCTCGGCGACATCGCCAGGCATATCAATTCCCTTCCGCTTGCTGCCGGCAGGGGTGCGGTTGCCGCGCGGCCGGCAGCCGCACCGCCCGCCCGCACTTCGCAGTTCGGCTCCATGTGGCATGACTTTCTGGGCCTGGTTAGCATCCGGCACACCAGCGGTAGCGGCGTCCCGCTGGTCCCTCCCGGTGATGACTACTTCCTGCGCCAGAACCTGCGGCTCATGCTCTATGGCGCGCAGGCCGCTCTTCTCCAGGGCGACAGCCCCGTATTCATCGACGATTTGACCACGGCGCACCGCTGGATCGCCGATTACTATGACAGCTCAGCCGCGCCGGTCCAGGCGGTACAGGACGAACTCGGCCGCATGCTCAAATCGCCGCTGCACGGCAGGCTGCCGGATATTTCCGGATCCCTGGAACTGATGCGCCAGATCAGGCGTACCGGGGCATACCGATGAAATTCCTGGTGTTTGTGCTGACAATCCTTTTCGTGTCGGTACTGCTGACGCTGGCGATCGTGCACGATCCGGGTTACGTGCTCATCGCGCGCGCGCCATGGACCATCGAAATGCGGCTGGCCGTGTTCGTGGCGATCCTGGTGGCCGGATTCGCCGTGCTGTATGCGGCGGTACGGATACTGATCAGGCTGTGGAACACCCCGCGCCAGGTCGCGCAATGGCAACAGCGCAAACGCACGCTGCGTGCGCGCGAGGCACTCGTACATGGCCTGCTGAGCCTGAGCGAAGGAAACTGGGAGAAGGCCGAAAAGCAGCTGCTTGCCGACATCGGCCACAGCGACACGTCCACGATCAACTATCTTGCCGCCGCATTTGTCGCACAGGCGGCGGGCAACACCGAAAAGCGTGACGAGTACCTGGCCGCCGCGCACAACGGGGCGCCCGAATATTCGCTGGCGACCAGCATGGCCCAGGCACAGCTCCAGCTGCTGGCACACCAGCACGAACAGGCACTCGCAACACTTTCCCAGCTGCGGACCATGGAACCCAAGCATGCGCGCGTGCTGGCACTGCTTGCCCAGACCTACCGCGCACTCCATGACTGGGAAAGTCTGGCCAACGTGGTTCCCGAGCTGCGCAAGCGCAAGGCGCTGACGCCACAAGAGATTGACGCGCTGGAACTGCAGGCGCGGCGCGAGCTGCTGATGCTGGCCCTGCCGAGCGGAGCGACTGGCGTGCTCAGGCAGGCCTGGAATGCCATCCCGCCCCATCTGCGCCACCACCCCGATCTGGTCGCCATCTATGCCAAGCACCTCATGACACAGGGCGCCACGGAAGAAGCCGAAAAACTGCTCGCAAACGCCATATCCGACAGCTGGAATGAGGATCTGGTCCGGCTCTACGGCCTGGTACAGGCAGCCGACAGCGCCGCGCAGCTCGAGACTGCGGAGGGCTGGCTCGCCAGCCAGAGCGACAGCCCGATGCTGCTGCTCACGCTGGGGCGACTCACTGCACGCCGGAAACTGGTGGCGCAGGCCCGTGAATTCCTTGAAAAATCCATCCTGCTGCGGGGACCGGCGGAAGCCTACCGCGAACTGGCCGCCCTGCTCGAGCAGGGCGGCGAACATGAGCGGGCGCTCGAGTGCTACCGCAAGGCCCTGGACCTCTGTGATAGCGGAGGGAGTCTGCCTGTGCGCAGCAGCCCGGGCAGGACAAACGGCTCCAGGCACGGCAACCCGGCGGGCGGCATCGGCCGGTACGGCCATTGACCGCTGCAGTCAGCGACCGCTGTTCTCCGGCTTGAGCGGATAGACCTTCGCGCCACGCGCGAACACGGCGTGACCGGGTGCAGTCGCCAGTTCGGGCTGAAGCGTCACATGCCCGATGCGGAAACGGCGCCGCAGCAGATGCTGCATGCCAGCCAGCACCTTCGGCCATTGCGCCAGATTTTCCATAACCACGTGCGCCGACAGCGCCGGAACACCGGACGACAGCGTCCAGATATGCAGGTCGTGGACGGAAAGCACGCCCTGTACCTGCGCAAGCGCCTCGCCAACCTGGTTCAGGTCAAGCTCCGGTGGCACACCTTCCATCAGCACGTGCAGTGCCTCGCGCAGCAGACGCACGGTCGAATACAGGATCAGCGCGCAGATCAGAAGCGAGAGCAGCGGATCGATCGGCGTCCAGCCCGTGAAATAGACAACCGTGCCTGACAGCAGTGCGGCCACGGACCCGAGCAGATCGCCCATGACGTGCACCAGCGCACCGCGCATGCTGATGGTCTGCTCGCCGCGGCTCAGCACCACCGCCGCCACCAGATTGAACACCAGTCCGGCTCCGGCGATCACCATCACCGGCACCCCTGCGACCGGCATCGGCCCGCGCAGACGCCGGATCGCTTCGACGACAATTGCCGACACCACCGCCAGCATCAGGAGACCGTTCAGCAGAGCCGATACCACCTCTGCCCGCGCCAGGCCATAAGAATGCCGCGCCGAGGGCGGACGCTTTCCGACCCACGAGGCAAACGCCGCAATGCCGAGGGCGATGGAATCGGAGAACATGTGGCCGGAATCGCCGAGCAGGGCGAGCGAGTGCGACCAGAGCCCGCCCAGCGCCTCGATCCCCGCGAAGACAAACGTAAGCACGAGCACCCACAGGAGCCGACGGTGCCCACCGGAATGCGCGTGCCGGTGCGGACCCTCGTGCACGTGGCCGCTGTCGGCATGGCTATGGGACATGGACCGCCCCAGCACTTCCCTCCCGCCCGCGGCGGCTGGCTGGCAGGACCCTCGAGCCCGGGCGCCTAGCCCGCAGTATTGTCGAGGGCATGCTCAAACGAATCGTAGAACAGCCGGTCAGCCGGCAGTCCGTGCGCCGCAAAGGCCTGTCTGCCGGCCTCGATCATGGGCGGGGGCCCGCTGGCATAGATCTCATAGCCGGCGAGGTCGGGATAGTCCTGGACTACTGCTTCGTGCACCCATCCACTGCGTCCCTCCCAGCGGTCGGCCGGTTCAGCGGCTGACAGCACCGGGGTGTACCGGAAATTGCTGTAAGCCTGTTCCCAGGACCGCACCAGATCGTCCAGATAGAGGTCGCGCCGCGCACGTGCACCCCGGAAAAGATGGATCGGCCGCTTCAATCCCGCATAAAACGCGTGCTCAAGAATGCCCTTGATAGGCGCAAAACCCGTACCGCCTGCCACCAGGATGACCGGGCGCGCCGCTGCCTGCTGTCCCGTCGTGCCCGCCTCATCCTCCTCCCGCAGGAAAAACGTGCCGAGCGGACCCTGGAACCGCAGCAAGTCCTTTTCCTTCATGCGCGTGAAGACGTGCTCCGAAAAGACCCCGCCCGGCAAGTGCCGCACATGAAGCTGAAGTGCCGCATCGTCATGCGGGGCATTGGCGATCGAAAAACTCCGCCGCCGCCCGTCACGCAGGAGAATATCCACGTACTGTCCGGCCAGGAACTGCAGACGTTCGTTCTGGGGCAGCTTCAGGTGCAGCCCCATCACGTCGGGAGCGAGGCGCTCCATCCGGATCACCCGGCAGGGAAGGGTCTTGATGGTGATGCCGCGGGCCGCCCCGATTTCGCGCGCTTCGATGACCACATCGGACAATGGCCGCGCACGGCAGAACAGCGCCATGCCGGCGAGCTTTTCGGATTCGGACAGGGCCCGGCTCTCGTAGGTCCCGTAATCGAGGGAACCAGCAATTACCTTGCCCTTGCAGGTGCCACAGGCTCCGTTCCGACAGCTGTAAGGGAGATTGCAGCCATGACGCAGCGCCGCCTCGAGTACGGTCTCACTGCTCTCGGCGACGAATTCATGGCCACTCGGTTCGATGCGCACTCTGAAGTTCATGGTTTTCCCGGGTCTGCCGGCGGCTGGCAACGGCGTGACACATTGTCCCCAAAAACACCACAGAGTCCAAGCTACACCCGGAACCAAACCGCCGCGCCCCCGTCAAAGAGTGCGGGCTTCGCAACCGGGTCCGGCCAGTGCAACACTACGCCGGCCGCCGGTGCGCAGGGCGGAGGCGGCCGTTTATTGACAATCCGTGCGCGCATCAATGTAATTGCGCCCGGTGCCATGCTGGCGGCTGCAGAACAAATCGGGAAAAGCGAGCCATGAGTGACGAAGTGCTGGTGGAGGTGGAAGACCTGTCCCGCGCATACGGCGGCATGCTGGCTGTCAGGCACATCAGCTTCAGTATCCGCCGCGGGCAGGTACTGGGATTTCTCGGTCCGAATGGCGCCGGCAAAACCACCACCATGCAGATCCTGAGCGGCAATCTGGCCCCCACGACAGGCCGGGTGCGCATTGCCGGACACGACCTGCTCGAGGATCCGCGCCACGCCAAGCAGGCGATCGGCTATCTGCCCGAGCAGCCCCCGGTCTACCGCGAGCTGACAGTCGACGAATTTCTCGATTACTGCGCCTCACTGAACCGTATCGAACGCGGAAAGCGGCGCGCCGCCCGTGAGGCTGCCAAGATCAAATGCGGTCTGGGCGATACCGGAAAGCGGCTGATCGGCAACCTGTCCAAGGGCTACCAGCAGCGGGTCGGCCTGGCGCAAGCCATCATCCATCTGCCGCCGGTCATCATCCTGGACGAACCGACGGTGGGCCTCGATCCGATCCAGATACGCGAGATCCGGCACCTCATCCGCGAACTCGGCAAGGAACACGGCGTGATCCTGTCCACGCACATCCTGCCGGAGGTCCAGGCAACCTGCGACCAGGTGCAGATCATCAGCAAGGGCGACCTGGTCCTCAACGACAGCATCGAGGGACTGTCGCGGCACATGCAGTCCTCGACCCTGGCCATCGCCCTGCGCGATCCCCCGGATCTCGCCAGGATCCGGGAAATTGCCGGCGTGAAGTCGGTGCAGGACCAGGGCGATGGCCGGCTGCACGTGTTCTACGATCCGGCCACCGATCCGACCGACGCACTGGTGGAGCTGTCAGTGCAGAATCGCTGGGGCCTTTACGAGCTGCAGCCCCAACGCGCCTCGCTCGAGGACATTTTCGTGCACATCACCACCGAGGAACAGGAATCACCGAAGGGGACAGCAGCATGATTCTAACGATTGCGCGCAATGAGCTGCGGCGCATGTTTCTTTCGCCGCTCGCCTGGACCATCCTGGCAGTAGTGATGCTGATCCTGGCGTTCATGTTCCTGAACAACGTGCAGTACTTCATAACGATTCAGTCGCGGCTGCTCAGCATGGGCAGTGACGATGGCGTAACCGCCGTCATCGCAGCTCCGCTGCTCGGAAACGCCGCAGTCGTCCTGCTGCTGGTCGTACCTCTGCTCAGCATGCGGCTGGTGGCGGATGAGCGCCGCAACAAGACACTGAGTCTGCTTGTCAGCGCCCCCGTCTCCATGACTGAAATCATCCTCGGCAAATACCTGAGCCTGGTGGCCTTCCTGTGGCTGATACTGGCGCTCGTGGCAATGATGCCCCTGTCGCTGCTTGCCGGTGGCACACTCGACTTTGGCCTTCTCGGTGCCGGGCTGTTCGGTCTTGCACTGCTGCTCGCCGGCTTCGCGGCGGTCGGGCTGTTCATGTCCACGCTGACGCAGAACCAGACAGTGGCGGCGGTCAGCAGCTTCGGCGTGCTGCTTCTTTTCTGGATTCTTGACTGGGCCGGACAGGGATCGGGCACCTCGGGGATCCTGGGCTATCTGTCCATCCTGAACCACTATGAACCCTTTCTTCGGGGCATTTTCGATACCAGCGATGCTGCCTATCTGGTGCTATTCATTCTCACGTTCCTGATGCTCAGCATCCGCCGTCTCGACATGGACCGGCTGGGAGGCTAAAGACCATGCGCACACCCCGCCAGTCCCGTCTCCAGATGCGCCTCGCCAGCAGCAGCTTCGTAGTGCTGTTTCTGATCGTCGTCGGACTGCTGCTGGTACTCAGCCGCCAGTACCACCGCCAGTTCGACTGGACCGAATCGGGCCGCAACAGCCTGTCGCAGGCGAGCATAACGCTCCTGAAGCGGCTTCCAAAACCGATCACGATCACGGCCTTTGTCACCGACAAGCAGAACCTGCGCATGCGCATCCGCGAGCTGGTTGCCCGCTACCAGCGGCATGACAGCAAAGTGGTCCTGCGCTTCATCAATCCGGACAAGGATCCCGGGCGTGCCCGCGCTGCCGGGGTCCGGTTCGACGGCGAACTGCTGGTCCGCTACGGCGGCCAGACGCAGACGGTGGAGCAAATCAACGAACAGTCGCTGACGAACGCGATCGCCCGTGCCGGACGCGGCGGCACACGGTGGGTGGTATTCCTGGGCGGACAGGGTGAGCGAAGCCCCGACGGCAACGCCAATTTCGACCTCTCGACCTGGGCTGCGCAGATGAACAAGCGCGGACTCCGCACACGTGGCCTCACGCTCGGAGCGACAGGACAGATCCCGAAGAACACCTCGGTACTGGTCATCGCCAGCCCCACAGCCCGGTTTCTTCCCGGAGAGGTGAGGGAAATCCGCAACTACGTGCGTCAGGGGGGGAATCTGCTGTGGCTGAGTGATCCGGGCCCGGACGTGGGACTCGGCTCTCTCTCAGACATGCTGGGCGTCGAGTTCCAGCCGGGAGTAATCGTGGATCCGGTTTCCCAGCTTCTGACCGGAGGACAGTCCGCCACGGACCTGGTGATCACGCATTACGGGCAGCAGTCGGTTGTCCGGGGATTCAATCTCATGACCCTGTTTCCGGATGCCCGCGGCCTGATCTTTCAGGCTCCGCAACACTGGCGGGCACAGGTAATGATCGATACCGCGCCGACCGCCTGGTCTGCCACGGGGCCACTGGGCGGCGTTACCCGCTTCCGCAAGGGACAGGATATTCCAGGCCCGCTCAACATCGCCGTAGCAATCACACGCAAGTTCGCGAAACGGCAGCAGCGCGTGGCCGTGATCGGTAACGGCAGCTTCCTGTCGAATACCTTCATCGGCAACGGCGGCAACCTGGAACTGGGGATGAATCTGATCAACTGGCTCAGCAATGACGACGCCTACATAAACGTGCCGACAAAGATTGCTCCGGACATGAGCCTGAGCCTTTCGCGCACTGCGGAAGCGGTCATCGGGATCGGGTTCCTGGTTGTCCTGCCCCTGGGGCTGCTCGCATGCGGGATGGGAATCTGGCTGCGCCGGCGCAAACGATGAGTTACGGGGTGCGCTTATGAACAGCCGCTGGTGGGCCAATGCGGGACTGGCGGTCCTGATCGCCGCCCTGGCACTGGTCATGGTGTTCCGGCCCGGGAAACATCCGGCGCCCGTCATTCCGCCGCTTACGGGCCTTGCCGCGGCCCGGATCGTCCATATCCGCCTGCAGCGCCCGGGCGAACCCGAGATAGACCTCGCGAAGTCCGCCGGACACTGGATCATGACTGCTCCGCGCCGGGCCCGGGCCAACAGTTTCCGCGTCAACGAACTGCTGCATCTCGCGACGGCCAGGCTTGCCACGCATTTCACCGCTCCGGTTTCCCGCCTTGGAAAGTATGGGCTTGACAGGCCGCGGGCCGTGGTCTGGCTCAATAACGAAAAAATCAGCTTCGGCGCCCAGCACCCCATTGATCCGGATTACTATGCGTTGTACCAGGGGCAGGTCTATCTGGTGCCAGATCATTACGTCAACGCTGCCACGGCGCCGGTGGCGGGATTTTTCAGCACCAGCCTGGTGGGCACCCACAGAAGGCTGATGTCTCTGCGCCTGCCCCACCTGCATCTGGCACGCAGACCGGACGGAAGCTGGCAGGTGACGCCACCGGACAGCAAACTGTCTACCGACCAGGTAAATACCTTCGTTGATGACTGGCGCTATGCCGAAGCCCTGTCCGTCAAACCGTATTCCGGCAGGCCGGTGATCGGCCACATACGCATTCGCTTCGCGCCGCGCACCGTTTCCGGTCTGCCTGCCACCGGTCATCCCCCCGGCGCCCACGGGCCGCAGCGGGGCCCGGTGCTGGTTCTCGGCATCCTTGAGCGCAAACCGGAACTTGTCCTTTACCGCAGTGATGAGGGTCTCGAGTACCATTTCCCTGCCGATATGGCCTCCCAGCTCCTGGAGCTGAAACCCCGCTGAGACCGATTGCCCACCCTGCATGCCGGAGCTGCCGGAAGTCGAGACGACCCGCCGCGGAATCGCACCCCACCTCCTGGGTCGGTGCGTCCGGACGGTAGTCATCCGCAACCCTCATCTGCGCTGGACGGTTCCGCTGGCACTCGCCACGGAGCTCCCGGGTCAGACACTGCATGCCGTGGAACGGCGCGCCAAGTACCTGCTGCTGCGCACCGGCCACGGCACGGTCATCGTCCACCTCGGAATGAGCGGAAGTCTGCGGGTGGTGGACGAATCCCTTCCGGCAGGTCCTTACGACCATGTCGATCTGGTGTTTTCCGGCGGCAAATGCCTGCGTCTGCGTGATCCCCGGCGTTTCGGCGCGATACTGTGGACGCAGACCGACCCGGCGCAGCATGCGCTGCTGCGGGACCTTGGCCCGGAACCGCTCGCCCCGGAGTTCACCGCGGCCTGGCTCGGGGCATGCATGCACGGACGCCGGGCCGCGGTGCGGGATCTTCTGCTCAATGCCCGCATCGTTGCCGGAGTGGGCAATATCTACGCCAATGAGGCGCTGTTTCGCGCCGGTATCCGGCCAGGGAGGCGCGGTGGCCGCCTCAGCCATGCCGATTGTAGCCGCCTGGTCTCATCCATCCGCGTGATACTCCGCAGAGCCATTGCCGCCGGCGGCACCACTCTGCGCGATTTCCAGAATGCCGAAGGCGATCCCGGCCACTTCCAGCGGGCACTTTCCGTCTATGGCCGGGCCGGTCACCCCTGCCGACGCTGCGGCACCCCGGTCAAAGCACTGGCCATCGGTCAAAGACGGGCCTTTTTCTGCCCGCACTGCCAGCGGTAGAAATACTTCAAGTGGCACGTTACTTGCTTGTCAGAGGATTTTGATTTCCCAGTGTTTCTAGTTACCATACCAACCCCTGAGCGGTCGGCTGGAGCCGACTGACGGTCAAGAAGAAACGGCCGCCGGTACCCGCAAACCCGGTGTGGCGACTAATATTGGAGATGGCGGTCAGAAAAAACCCTAAAAATCCTTCCAGGATAGTGGAATGAACGGCATAGAACGGCAATTTGAGGCTTACAGCACCTGGCGCACGGGTCTGTTCAATTCGATCACCGCATTCCGCGGCTGGCTGCGCACGCAGGAGATTGCCGACACGCAGATCGATCAGCGTCTGGACCAGGTACTTTCGACGCTGCGCGACGACAAGCTCTACATCGCCTTTGTCGCGGAGTTCTCCCGCGGCAAGTCCGAGCTCATTAATGCCATTTTCTTTGCCAGATTCGGTCAGCGGGTCCTGCCGTCGAGCGCCGGTCGCACCACCATGTGTCCGACCGAGCTGATCTGCGAGCCAGGTAATCGCCCTTACATCCGTCTGCTGCCGATCGAGACCCGTGTCAGCGGTACCACCGTCTCCGAACTCAAGGGATTTCCCGACGAGTGGACCACCTTCCCGCTGGACATGAATTCCCCGGAGCAGGTTACCGAGGCACTGCAGAACATCGCCCAGATCAAGGCCGTGTCGAGGGAAGTCGCACAGTCCATGGGTCTGCACGTCGCTGAGGAAGAAAGCCAGAACGGCATGCACCTCACTGCAGACGGCATGGTGGAAATCCCCAGATGGCGACATGCGATCATTAATTTTCCGCACCCGCTGCTGGAACAGGGTCTTGTCATTCTCGATACACCCGGCCTCAATGCGCTCGGCACCGAACCTGAGCTGACACTGAGTCTGCTTCCGAGCGCGCATGCGGTGCTGTTTATCCTGGCAGCGGATACCGGTGTGACTAAATCCGACATCCAGGTCTGGCAGGAATACATCAGCAACCCCAAGAGCGGCCCGGCCAAGGGTCGCCTGGTCGTACTCAACAAGATCGACGGGCTGTGGGACGATCTGCGTGACTGGAACGAAGTACAGCGGGAGATCGACCGCCAGATCCACGAAACGGCCCGGCACCTCGGGATCGCGGAGCGCAACATCTATCCCGTTTCTGCACAGAAAGCACTGCTCGGCAAAATAAAGGGCGATGGAACCATTCTCGAGCGCAGCCGCATCGGGGCGCTGGAAACGGCACTGGGAAACGAGATGTTGCCCGCCAAGCGGGACATCGTGCGCGAGAATATCGGCGGAGAGATGCTGGATATCATCAAGGCCGTGCGCATGGTACTGGATCAGCGGATCAAGGGCGTCCGGGAACACATGGGCGAACTCGAAGGACTGAACGGCAAGAATCAGGACGTGATTGACCACATGATGGAAAAGGTCAAGGAGGACAAGGAGCACTTCGAGAAGAGCCTGCAGCGCTTCCAGGCAACCCGCAGCATCTTTTCACAGCAGACCAACATGCTGTATTCGCATCTGAACCTCAAGACCATCGACAAGATGATTGCCGAGACCAAGCGCGACATGGAAATCAGTCTGACAACGGCCGGACTGAAAACGCGCATGCAGACGTTTTTCCGGCAGATGCACGGTGTCATGGAGGGGGCCGCGAGACAGGCGCAGGAGATCAAGGAGCTCATGGAAGGCGTATACCGCAAATTCCAGGAAGAGCACGGCCTGTCGAATATCAAGCCGCACGGGTTTTCGGTGATGAAATACCTGCGTGAAATCAAGCGCATCGAGGACAAGCACATGCTGTTCTTCGGCGGCATGTCGCTGCTGATGACCGAGCAGAAGTCGGTCACACGCAGGTTCTATGAATCGGCCGTGGCACGCATCCGCGCGATCTTCGCTACCGCCAATCGTGATGCCGACAACTGGCTCAGAACGATCATGTC
>JAJYCY010000006.1:0-22614 GCA_021778035.1 Pseudomonadota bacterium | reverse complement strand
GCTGCATGCCCGAAGATGATTGCAACCAGGAATGCCAAAGTAAACCACAGTAGCAGCATCCACCACATGACCGGATCCTCCAGAAATGATTGGCTTCATCAGCATGCGGCCTCGCCGCAAACACCACGGACTCCCTGAGCACCCGCACTGCCCTGCACCCCGATTCCTGTAATGAAAGGATCACCTCTCGTCCCGGACATCCCCCGGATCTACGCTATCATCTTCAGCAGAAGCGACCAGAGAAATTCGCTGAACGCCGCGGATCAGCAGATCAGCGGATCATGAGGGTGTGCTTATGGACCGATTCCAGCAGCCGCACTGGATGCGGCCGGCATGGTCCTGGAAGAAAGGCTTAAAGAAGTGCTGCGGGCGAGAACCCGGACCGCATCACACGCGGTGCGCGGTGAAACGCAATACCGGAACTGGCTTGCGAACGGTGCGGCAGGAGTGTGAGGCTACCGGCAGGCACCGGGAAATGGCTAGCCGGCCGCAGCTCCCGGCTTGCGGGTAATCTCCAGATATTTCGCGTAGAGCCCATCGCGGCTCTCCACGACATCCGGATTGGGAATGATGCAGTCCACAGGGCAGACTTCGACGCACTGCGAGGTTTCGTAATGGCCGACGCATTCCGTACACAGTTTCGAATCAATCACGTAGATCTCTTCGCCCTGCGAGATCGCGCCATTGGGACACTCTGGTTCGCATACATCGCAGTTGATGCACTCGTCGGTAATCATCAAAGACATGGAAATACCCCACGCATTTCAGGGACTAAAGCCGGTAAATTCTAGCGCATTTTCGCCGCTAACGCAGCTTTGACCACCGGATGGACGAATTCCGTCACATCCCCCCTGAGGGATGCGATTTCCTTGACCAGAGATGCAGACACGAACATCTCCCGTTCGGACGGAGTCATGAACACGGTCTCGATGTCGGGATCGAGCCTGCGGTTCATTCCCGCCAGCTGGAACTCGAACTCAAAATCCGAAACGGCACGCAGGCCACGCAGGATCACCTGCGCCTTTTGCTGGCGGACACAATCGATCAGCAGCGTATCGAACCCGATCACGGACACGGCTTCCACATCCATCAGGACCTGACGCGCCAGGTCCACGCGTTCGGCAAGACCGAAGAGGGGCTGCTTGGCAGGATTTGCGGCAACCGCGACCACGACCCGGTCGAACACGCGGGTGGCGCGGCGCACAAGGTCGCTGTGGCCATTGGTAATTGGATCGAACGTGCCAGGATACAGCGCAGTGACCTGCATGATGCTCTACCTCCGGTTGTGTCATCCGGTCGACGCCGGCTCTCCGCCCGGCACAAGGCCGCTGCGGGCAAGATGGTATCCCACCTGTCCGGCCCGCCGGCTGCGCAGCAGCGTCCAGCTCTCCGGCAGCTCCGGCAGCTCTGCGCCCGGAGCCTCCAGATAAACCAGCCCTCCCGACCGCAGCCAGCCGTGGCGGTCGAGCGCTGCGCTGCAGCGCGCAAGCAGTCCGCTGCGGTACGGAGGATCGAGAAACACGATATCGAACGGCCGCGGGCACCGGTCCAGATAGTCCGTGCAGTCTGCCGCAACCACTTCGGCACCGTCAGCGTTCAGGGCAGCCACACTGGCCCTGAGGGCGGTGATGACCTGCGGATCCTGTTCCACCAGCACTGCGCTGCGCGCGCCGCGCGAAAGCGCTTCCAGCCCGAGGGCGCCGCTGCCCGCAAACAGGTCCAGGCATTCCGCACCCTCAATCCATGGCTGCAGCCAGTTGAACAGGGTTTCACGCACGCGATCGGGCGTCGGACGCAGATGCGCACTGGAAACAACCTGCAGCCGCCGGCTGCGCCACCTCCCGCCAATGATCCGCAGCGATCCGGTCGTCCCGGCCAAGACCCGTTCTCCCCGTCAGGAACCCGGAACCGTCAGCGGATCCTGCGTACCAGCCGGCAGGAAGCTGCGGCACCGGAACGTGCAGACACAGGCTGCGCGGAACACCCGCGCGCGCAGAGGCAGTCGCTCCGCAAACGGATCGCACATCGTCGGTCCCGCAGTCCGGTCTCGCACGGATTCCAGCACCATAGGTGACCTGCGTTTCCTTCGGACGGTGTGCAGGTGATAGGATAACCCATCGTTCCGATGCTGTGTAACTTCCCGATGGGGCTTTTCGGCAAAACCGCCCGTACCCGGTCCGAAACCGGCAACGGAGTACTGGCGCAAATCAGCGACCGTCTGGCCGCAACCCGCCGTGGTCTGGGTCAGCGCCTGGCCTCGCTCATCCGTGGAAGATCCTCGGTGGATGCGGACCTCGCGGAGGAGGTCGAGGCGCTGCTGCTTGGAGCCGACGTCGGTGTCGAGGCGACCCGGGCCATCCTTGACCGCCTTACAAAGGCACGGCCGGCCACACCTGACGGACTCTACTCCGAACTGCGCGCTGCCATGCTTGCCATCGTCTCACCCTGCGCACAGCCACTCGTGATCCCGCCGCAGGTGCGGCCGTACGTGATCATGGTCGTAGGGGTAAATGGTGCCGGAAAAACCACCACCATCGGCAAACTGACGCACCATCTGCAGTCGGAAGGCTACAGCCTGATGCTCGCGGCCGCTGACACCTTCAGGGCCGCCGCGGTGGAACAGCTGCAGACCTGGGGTGAACGCAACGGAGTCGCAGTGATGGCACAGGCCAGCGGCGGCGACGCAGCAGCGGTTGCCCACGACGCCATGCAGGCAGCCATCGCACGTTCGGTGGACGTACTGATCATCGATACGGCCGGACGTCTGCACACTCAGTCGGGCCTCATGGATGAACTGAAGAAAATCAGGCGTGTCATCGGCCGTTTCGACGCCAGCGCCCCGCACGAGGTTCTGCTGGTTCTCGATGCCGGCATCGGCCAGAACGCACTGGCACAGCTGACACATTTCCACGCGGCGGTAGACGTGACCGGGCTATGCCTGACCAAACTGGATGGCACAGCGAAAGGCGGCATCCTGTTTGCCATGGCTGAACGTGCTGCGCTGCCCATCCGCTTCATCGGGGTCGGAGAGGGGATCGAGGATCTGCGCGAATTCGATCCCGCGCAGTTTGTTGATGCCATCCTGCCCCAGGCTGGCTAGCGGAGCCATCCGTACCATGGTCCGGCTATCCACACAGGATCTTGCTGCGGGTTGCGGCCGGGCCGGCCACCACACTGACGCCTCATAACGATGATCCGCCTGAGCAACCTATCCAAGCGCTACCCCGGCGGCTTCGACGCGCTGCGCGGCGTCAGCTTCGAAGTCGACAGCGGCGAGATGGTGTTTATCACCGGACATTCCGGAGCCGGCAAGAGCACACTGCTCAAGATTCTTACCCTGATCGAACACGCCTCCGGCGGCCAGGTCGTGGTGAACAGCCGGAATGTCGCACGCCTTCCGCGCCGCGACATTCCGCACTTTCGCCGCGAGATCGGGGTGGTCTTCCAGGACAACAAGCTGCTGCATGACCGCACGGTATTCGACAATGTCGCGCTGCCTCTGATCGTGGCGGGCGTGTCACACCAGGAAATCGCGCGGCGCACACGTGCCGCGCTGGACAAGGTCGGACTGCTGGGAAAGGAGCGGATGTACCCGGTTACGCTGTCGGGCGGCGAACAGCAGCGCGTCGGGATCGCACGGGCGGTGGTGAACAAACCTGCGCTGCTGCTCGCTGACGAGCCCACCGGCAACCTGGACGCGGACATGGCCGACCAGATCACGGATCTGTTCCACGACTTCAACCGTCACGGCGTGTGCGTGCTGATCGCAACCCATGATCTGCGCCAGATCCAGAGACTGCGCAAACGCGTGATCGGTCTGAAAGACGGCCAGCTTGTTGTCGACAGCGGGAACCAGGCGGCATGAGGAACTACCTGCTCCGCCATCTGCAGGTTTTCTTCTACAGCCTCGGGGAAATGGCACGCGCACCGTTCGCTGCATTCATGACCATAGCCGTGATCGGAATTTCGCTTGCCCTGCCGGCGGCGCTGTACACCCTGCTTGCCAACGTGCAGCGGGCGGGCGGCGGCTGGAGCCAGGGGGCCCGGATTTCGCTGTTCCTGGATCTTGGGACTCCGCGTGTCACGGCCGAAAATCTGGCCGTGCAGATCCGCGCGATGCCAGGCGTCGCCTCGGTCCGCTACATTTCACCTGCTGCCGCGCTCGGGGAGTTCAAGCGTCTGTCCGGCTTCGGTAACACGCTCGATCTGCTGGACAGCAACCCGCTGCCGGCGGTGCTGGTGGTACATCCGGCAGACCATGCCGCCAGAGCCCGGGCAGTGCGCGCGCTGGCCGATGCGCTGGGCAGGCTGCCGGGCGTGAAGCTCGCGCAGTTCGACCTGGAATGGGTGAGGCGGCTGGATGCCATCCTGCGACTCGCGCAGAGAGGCGTGGTGATTCTGGCCGGGCTTCTCGGCATAGCTGTCCTTCTGGTTGTCGGCAACACCATCCGGCTGGCCATCCTGAGCCGCCGACCGGAAATCGAAGTCATCAAGCTGATCGGCGGCACCGACCGCTTCATCCGCAGACCGTTTCTCTATACCGGCCTGTTCCAGGGCCTTTTCGGCGGGATACTTGCGTGGATTCTGGTCACCCTCAGCCTGGCGCTGCTGGCCAGTCCGGTGCGGGACCTGGCCGGGCTGTACGGCAGCGGCTTTACCCTGACTGGCCTCGGTCCGCGCGCTGGCCTGGTCCTGCTTCTGGGGGGCGCCGGGCTCGGCTGGGCGGGATCACGCCTTGCCGTGAGCCGGCACCTGCGAGATATCGAGCCCGGGTAGCTACAGCCCGGCTTAACTTCCATTATTAATCAATGATATAACAAAGAATCGGACCATCGATTCAGTCCGGCCCCGGCCAAACCGCTCCTGAACTTTCCGCCAATTTGGCACTCTTATGCGACGAGTGCTAACATAACCCCGTCAACATACCGGTGAACCTGTCACCGAGATAGGGAGCAGACCCATGACCCAGACACTTTCGCTGCCTATTGCATTGAATCCCGGCGCCGATGGCAGCCTGGCGGCTTATGTGCGCGCAGTCAATGCCGCGCCAGTACTGAGCGCCGAAGAGGAACAGCACCTTGCTCGGCGCCTGCGCCAGGACGGAGATCTTGATGCGGCAAAGCAGCTGGTTGTCTCGCATCTTCGCTACGTCATCCGGGTAGCCCGCGGATTCAGCGGCTACGGCCTGCCCCAGGCAGACCTGATCCAGGAGGGAAACATCGGCCTGATGAAGGCGGTCCGGCATTTTGATCCGGATCACGGGGTGAGGCTGCTTTCTTTCGCGGTCCACTGGATCCGTGCCGAAATTTACGATTTTGTTCTGCGCAACTGGCGCATCGTGAAGGTGGCGACGACCAAGGCTCAGCGCAAGCTGTTCTTCAACCTGCGCAAGTCACGCAGCCGCATCGGCTGGATGAACCAGGGTGAGGTAGACAGCCTGGCGGCAGACCTGGACGTGCCCACCGGAACCGTCAAGGAAATGGAGTCGCGCATGGCGAACGCGGATGTACCGTTCGATGCGCAGGACGATGCCGATGATGACGAATTCCGTGCTTCGCCGGCCGGCTACCTGAAGGACATGCGCTACAACCCTGAAAGCCTGTATGCCGAATCAACCGGGGAAGAGGAGCGCGGAAAGCAGCTGTCCACCGCCCTCGCTGACCTGGATCCGCGCAGCCGCGCGATCATCCAGCGGCGCTGGCTCGATGAGGACAAACCCACGCTTCACGAACTCGCGCACGAGTACGGCGTCTCGGCTGAACGCATACGCCAGATCGAGAAGAAGGCGCTGACCCACATGAAGGCGGCGCTCCACACCGGCGCCGCCGCAGGGCAATAACCGCTTCGGCGCCGGCCCGCAGGGCGGGGACGCTTCAGTCCGACGCCGCCAGGCCTGCGAGAATTTCGTCGGTGCTGCGCACCTGGCCGATGCGCGGAAATATCCTCGCAATGCTCATTTGGTGCTCTTCCTCAGAACGCGCCGTCATCGCGTCCCGCGCGAAAATCTGGCGATAGCCACGTTCGTACGCATCGCGCGCCGTACTTTCCACGCCGATGTTTGTGGCGATACCGCACAGGATCAGGGTATCGATCCTGCGCCGCCGCAGCTGCAGGTCGAGCTCGGTGCCATAGAACGCGCCCCACTGGCGTTTCGTGATCACCAGGTCTCCGGACTGCGGTCCGATCTCCTCCGCCAGGTCCGCCCAGCCCGCCGGCCGCACCGCTCCGACAGCCGGAGGCTGGTCGGCGACAGGGAGCAACGCATCCGCGCCATCGGGCGAGGGCGTCACCCGCACGAGCACCACCGTGGCCCCGGCACCGCGACAGGCTGCTGCCAGGCGGGCAGCATTGCGGAGCACTGGAGCTACAGCCAGCGGCGCGGTAGGCAGCGCAAGGATGCCTTTCTGCAGGTCGATCACCACTAGCGCCGACCGCCCGGGTACCCATTGCACGTCACCTGCCATCCTGTCTTCCTCCCTGTTTCCGGCCGGGCGGACGTGCCGCCACAGGCCCACCAGAACCCTAACGCGCCACTTTCGGATAGAGCCTGGCCGCCACCATGACCAGCACGGCGGCAAGCACTGCCAGCACCCCGAAATCGACCCAGAGGCTGAACGCTCCCGGAACCTTGCCCACCATCAGGGTCCGCAGGGCATCAACCAGATAGGACAGCGGATTGACCGCCGCCACCACCCGCAGCCACCGCGGCATGAGCGAAATAGGATAGATGGCGTTGCTCGCGAAAAACAGCGGCATGGTCAGCACCTGCCCGATTCCCATGAACCGCTCACGCGTCCTGAGCAGACAGGCGATGGCCAGCGAAAACGTTGAGAAAAGCACCGCCCCGAGCGAAACGAACACCAGCACGGCGGCGATCGAGAGCGGGCTGAACCTCAGCGGTACTCCGATCACGGCTGCCAGGAGATAGACGATCAGTGCCTGCGCGAGACCACGTACGGCTGCCGAGAGGCCCTTGCCGAGCACCAGTGCCGTACGAGCGGCCGGCGTCACCAGAAGTTTCTGGAGGATACCGAGATCACGTTCCCAGATGACGATGATGCCGTAGAAAATGGCTATGAAAAGGGTGCTCTGCGCGAGCACGCCGGGTGCCAGAAATGAAAGATAGCTGATGCCACCGCCGGTGATGCCGCGCACGCGCGCAAATACCTCGCCAAATATCAGCAGCCACAGGGCCGGCTGCACCGCGCGGGTCAGCAGTTCCCAGGGATCACGCCGCAGCTTGTGCATTTCCGCCTGCGCCACCGCCAGGGTCTGGCGCAGGAATGCGATGACCGGAACCGAATCAGCCCAGGCGGCTTGCGGTCCGGCGTGTTCCCCGTACTCCACGGTATTCGCCCTCCTGATCAAGAGTTTCTCCGCTGTAGTAGGCAAAGACGTCCCCGAGACTCGCGCCCTCCCGGACGCTCGCCTTCAGTTCATCCGGCCTCCCCATCGCCACAACCCGGCCATGGTTCATGATGGCTACCGTCTCGCACAGCCGGTCCGCTTCTTCCATGTCATGGGTCGTCATAAACAGCGTGATTCCGTGCGCATCCCTCAGTGTCTGCAGCCGTTCCCAGACTGCCTGGCGTGCCAGCGGATCAAGACCGACCGTGGGCTCGTCGAGAAACAGGACACGCGGATCATGCAGAAGCGACTGGCCGATCTCGAGCCGTCTGATCATGCCGCCGGAATAACGCTGCACAAGGTTGTCTGCCACGTCCTGCAGCTTCATGACCGAAAGCACCCCATCAATGCGCTGCGCCCGCTCGGTCCCGGGGATACCGTACAGTCTGGCAAAAAGTTCCAGGTTTTCCCGGCCCGTCAGCGCACCATCGGCACTCAGCAGCTGCGGCACATAGCCGATCCGGCGCCTGACCTCCACGGACTGGGTGCGGATATCGCAGCCCGCAACCCTGGCGCTCCCGCTGGAAGGCGGCAGCAGGGTAATGAGCATCTTGATCAGCGTGCTCTTGCCGGCACCGTTAGGCCCGAGGAGACCGAAGAGCGCGCCAGGTGGAACACTCAGATCCAGGCGATTGACAGCCACAAGCTTGCCGAAACTGCAGCTCAGCTCGCGAGTTTCGATCGCCGGCGCTGCCGGATTCTGGCACGAATCGACGGGAATGCTCATGCAACCACCCCGCAACGGACATCTTGATATCTGCCGTCCGCCGAGCGGATGCCGGACCGGACACGGCAGGTGTCGTGACGCGTCCTCATCTGGCCGCCTAGTCCTGCTGTGCCGCGCCGCCGCGGCGGTCGCGCGCCAGGAAACTGTAGATGACCGGCACCATGTACAGCGAGAACGCTGCGCCGATACCCAGACCTGAGGCGATCACAAGCCCCATGTCGAAGCGGCTGACAGCACCCGGACCCGTGGCAAAGACCAGCGGCAGCGCGCCGAATACCATGGCCCCGGTGGTCATCAGAATCGGGCGCAGCCGGATGCTGGAAGCCTTTTCGACGGCCGCGTTGCGGTCCAGTCCTTCGGTTTCCTGGATCACATTCGCAAACTGCACAATCAGGATACCCTGCTTGGTGATCAGTCCTATCAGGGTCACCAGTCCCACCTCGGTATAGATGTTGAGTGTGCCGGCACCGAGATAGAGGAAGACCAGCGCGCCCGAAATCGCCATGGGCACGGTTACCATGACAATGAGCGGGTCACGGAAACTCTCGAACTGGGCAGCGAGCAGGAGGTACACCAGCACGATGGCCAGCGCAAATGTGATGACGATCGTGTGTCCTTCCTGGACGTACTGGCGCGACTGACTGGCGTAGTGGATGCTGAATCCGGCCGGCATGATCCTGCCGGCCTCCTGCGCGAGATAGGACAGCGCCTTGCCCATGGTCACGCCGGGCGCCATGACTCCCTCCACCGTGGCCGAATTGAGCTGCTGAAACTGCGGCAGGAACTCGGGGTTCACCTGGGTATGCAGCGTCACCAGCGTGGATAGCGGAACCAGGCTTCCCGACTGGGTGCGGACATAGTAATCCCGCAAGGCGGCCGGGTCAGCGCGGAACCGGTCCGGTACCTGAGGAATTACTTTGTAGCTGCGTCCGGAGATTTCGAAGCGGTTGACCAGATTGCCGCCGAGCAGCGGCTCGAGATTGCTGCCGATATCAGCCATGGTAATGCCGAGATTTCCGGCAAGGTTCCTGTTCACATGCACCACGACCTCGGGATTGTCGTAACGCAGATCCTTGGTGAGAAAGGCGAACAATCCGCTGCCCATCGACTTGCCGATGAGCTCATTGGCCACGGCGTCGATATGCCTGAATCCGCCAGGCGAAGTGATCACGAACTGTATCGGCAGACCTCCGGCCGATCCGGGCAACGACGGTTTCGCGAAGGCCACTGCCTGCACGCCGGTGAGCTGGCCGAGCTTCTGCTGGACCAGAGGCATGAGCGCCATCTGGCTCACATTGCGCTGATCCCACGGCACGAGTTTCATGCCGCCGACCAGGGCATTGGCAGCACCGCCGCCAAAGGACAGGCCGTTGATCTGGAATATGTTCCCGGTCTGCTTGAACGTCCGGAATATGGCGGCGATTTTCCGGGAGTACCCGTTGAGATAATGCAGCGTGGCTGTAGCCGGTCCGGTAGCGGAAACCAGGATGAGCCCCTGGTCCTCGGTGGGAGCCAGTTCTCCCGGCGTCCCGAAGAACATGACCGGAATGGTGACGAAAACCACCACCGCCACCAGCACGGCGGCGGCCCGGTTCCTGAGCACTACGCCCAGTGATCGATCGTAGGTCCGGCGCAGCCGTTCAAATGCCATGTCAAGCGCATGCACCAGACCATGGTCACCGGCTGGCCTGAGCACTTTCGATGACAGCATCGGCGACAGCGTAAGGGCCACGATTGCCGACACCAGCACCGTGAACACAAGGGTAAAGGCGAATTCCGAAAACAGGCTGCCCGTGAGTCCGCCGGTAAGCCCGATGGGGGTAAACACGGCCGCAAGCGTCGTCATCATGACAATGATGGGCGACGCGAGCTCCCTTGCACCCTGTATCGAGGCATGAAACGGTGTCGCGCCCTCTTCCATGTGACGGTGTATGTTTTCGACCACGATGATCGCATCATCGACCACCAGACCGATGGCCAGCACCACGGCGAGCAACGTCAGCAGATTGATCGTGTATCCGGCGGAGATCATGAATATGCCGCCGCCGATAATCGAAAGCGGAATGGCCACGGCCGGAATCAACAGCGAGCGCACCGAGCCGAGGAAAGCAAAGATCACGATCACGACAATCGCGAGCGTGATTCCGATGGTTACCATGACCTCATGGATCGAGGTGCGGATGAAATCGCTGCCATCATAGGGAATCGCCGCCTGGATACCCGGAGGCAGTGTGTGCTGCAGTTCGTGGAATACGCGGTGCACACCGCTCGCCACAGACAGGCTGTTCGCATCCGGAGTGGCAAACACTCCGATGAACACTGCCGGCGTGCCATTGAAATACACGGCCTGGTTGTAGTTCTGTGCACCGAGCTGGACCCGTGCGACGTCTCCCAGCCGCACCAGGGTGCTGCCACTGTTCCTGACCACCAGGTCCCTGAACTGCCTGGCGCTGTGCAGCGTGGTCTGTGCGCGGATGGTTTGGGCGATATCCGCGGACTTGGTGCGTCCGACGGCACTGATGAAATTGTTGCTTTGCAGCGCCTGAACCACATCGGCAGGGGTCACGCCGAGAGCTGCCATGCGTTCGGGATTCAGCCAGGCACGCAGCGCAAAGCTGTTACCGCTCGGACCGGTTCCGGCAGGAACGATCTGGGCCTGACCGACGCCCGAAACACCCTGGATACGGGGCTGGACTACCCGCAAGATGTAATCGTTGACCTGCTGCTGGGTGAGGGTCTTGCTGTAGAAGGCGAGGTACATCAGGGCGGTCTGGTTGCCGACCGTCTCGTTGATGACCGGAGCCTGGGTACCGGTAGGCAGCTGGTTCTGGACCTGCTGGACCTTCGACATGATCTGCGCCAGTGCCGCATTCGGATCGTAGTTGAGCCTCATGTAGACCGTGATCGTCGATATCCCCGGGGAACTTGCCGCAGTCATGTAGTCGATGCCCGGGGCAGACGCAATCGCCTGTTCCAGACGCGCGGTGACGAATCCCTGGATCGTGCTCGGGCTGGCTCCGGGGTAGGCGGTGGTGATGGTAACCAGCGTGCTGGTGACCTTGGGGTACTGACGCACCGTCATGCCGAACCATGCACGGAGGCCGAGCAGCAGGATCACCAGGCTCAGTGCACTGGCGAGCACCGGGCGCCGGACAAAAATGTCGGTGAATTTCATTGCTACCGGACCTCAGGTCTTTCCGCCGTGGAGCACAACCGGCATGCCGCTACGCAGCTTGACCTGCCCGGCGATCACTACCAGATCGCCCGCCTTCAGGCCGGAAAGGATTTCCGTCATGCCTGCACGGGTGTCGCCGGGATGAACCGGCGTGGCAATCGCGACACGCAGGGTTTTTCCGGCCGCCTTGCGCGTCTTCACGACATACACATAGTCGCCAAAGGAGCTGTAGCTGATCGCCACGGTGGGCACGGCGAGCATCGGCGTTGCACTGCCGACATCGACCTGCACGGTACCGAACATCCCGGGGCGAAGAAGGAATTTTCCGTTCGGTATCATGGCCTCCACGGTCACGTTGCGGGTGCCGGCATCGACCTGCGAATCCAGCGCGCTGACGTGCCCGGGAAAACTGCTTGCGGAAAATTCATTGACCCGGACGGACACCTTCTGTCCCGGGCGGACCAGTGCCATCTGTTCCTGGGGAACGGTGAATTCCGCACGCAGCGGGTTCCAGGTAGTCAATGCGGCAATCTGCGTGCCGGGCGTGAGATACTGACCCACGCTGACATTGCGTATTCCAATATGCCCGGAGAACGGGGCCGATACGGCGAGCTTCGCAAGCGTCGCCCGGTCGTTTGCCACGGCCGCCCTGGCCATGTCGTAGGCGGCGCGCGCCGCGTCCAGACTCTCGCGACTCGCGGCCCGCAGCTTGTAGAGGCTGACAGAGCGCTGGTAGTTGAGGTGGTCAAGCGTTTCGGAAGCGCGGTCGCTGGCGAGCTGGGCAAGCTGGTTCGAGTCGTCGATCTGCAGAAGCCGCTGGCCCTTTCTCACCGACTCGCCGGAATGGAAGTAGATACCAGTGACCTGTCCGGGCAGCTGCGCGGTCAGCGCGACACCCTCCTCGGGCACCAGGCTTGCGACTGCGCGGATTCGCCGCTGCCAGGGTACTGTTTCGGCAGGCGCCGCCGAGACAGCCACGACATACGGACCGCGGTGCGCCATGGCTTCAAACGCCTTGTGCGCCCTCCAGAACTTGAAGCCGAACAGTGCGCCGAGCACCACGGCAACCACGAGGAAGGTCCAAACCACCGAACGTACACCCGATCTGCTCATCTGCTGGCTCCCGGAAGCTGTGAAACGGTACCGGACTGCGCCACCGGGTCCGAAGCGACACCGCTGCCGAGGGCTACATACAGTGCGGCAGTATCGGTATAGCGCTGCGCCAGTGCCTTGACGAATCCTATGCGTGCCCGGCTGTACCCAGCTTCAGCCGAGAGCAGCGCCAGATAGTCGATGGCGCCCACCTGGTACTGGGCACGCGTCAGCGTGAGGGTCATGTCAGCCGACTTCATCTCGCTGTCTAGCGCGTCGAGCGCCTCGGCATCATGCTGCAGGGCGCGCAAGGCATCCGCAACCTGCTCGAAAGCGCCGAGAACGGCTGTCTTGTACTGGGCGAAAGACACGCTGTACGCCGCCTGCGCCGCGTGCTTCTCGGCTTCCAGCGTCCCGCCCTCGAAGATCGGCGCAGCGAGATCGGCCGCCAGCGACCAGACCTGGTTGGCGGAATCGAACAGGGTACTGGCCTTGTTGCTCTGGCCGCCGAAGCTGCCGGTAATCTCGAGCAGCGGATACATGCGCGCAACCGCCTCCCCGACACTTGCGTTTGCGGCCCGCAGCTGCGCCTCGGCAGCCCGGATGTCAGGCCGGTTTTCGGTCAGCGTCGACGGCAGGCCGACTGGCAGTTTTCCGGGGAGATGCAGTTTCGTGAGCGACAGCACCTTCCGGTTCCACTGCACCGGATAGCTTCCACACAGCGCAGCCAGCGCATCCTGATCACGGTCCAGGGCGTCCCTGAGCGGAGGAAGAGTCGCCTGGTCGGCTGCCAGCTGGCTCTGCTGCGCCACCACGTCCAGATAGGAGGCAGCGCCGATCCGGTAGCGTGTCTGGGCCAGCGCAAGCAGCTGCTTGTCGTTGCTGATGATCGAGCGCGTAGCCATAATCTGGGCCTGCACGGAGGCGGCGCCCAGTGCTGTCTGCACCACGTTTCCCTCGACCGACAGACGTGCCGCATCGAGCGTATCCCGGGCAATGTCCTCCTGGGCCTTGGCCTGCCGGTACACGAATCGGTTTATGCCGAACACATCCGGGTAATAGCTGACATTGACGTTGCCGGTATACAGGGAGAAGACGTTCCCCGGACCTGTACCGCCAAACTCGGCACCGGAGGTTCGCATCCGTTCCGCGGAAAGGCCGGCATTCACCTGCGGGTAAAAAATGCCCATGGCTGCGCGCAGGTTTGCATGAGCCTCGCGCAGAGATGCCTCCGTCGCCTTAAGAGACGGGTTGTGCGCGAGCGCCAGCGCCACCAGCCTGTCGAGACGCGAAGACCGGAACGTGTGCCACCAGTCGCGGCCCGCAGACTGGCCGTACTCGACTGTCTGTGCACCTTTTACCGGCTGTCCGGACGGGGCCGGCACATAACTCGACACGGGCGGAGGCGCCGGCCGGTGGTAGGTCGGCCCCACCGCACACCCGCCAAGAAGCAGCAAGACAGCTCCGGCGCCGACCCGGCGACAGCGGACCGAGATCCGGCCCGGGTGCGGCAGACGCTGACTCAAAGAAGTGCTCGCGGACATTGGCCTATTCCAGTCACAAACCTGCCGCCGGGACCCCCACCGCATCCCAACAACGTAGCAGGCAAATAATTAGCATTCTACCTATATTTCGTCACCTGCCTCAAGGGGAAGCGGCCATGCTGCCCCGCCAGCGAGTACCGGTTCAATTCCTGCAAACTGGCCTGGTACCGGCGGCGCCTAAACCGGTATTCTGCAGCCGCGCAAAGCACTGCCGGAAACCCGGCCCGGGCTGCAGCAACGCCTCAGGATGTCGCCAAGTGCAGCAGATGGCCGATATATGTCCGGTAGTGGTCAACCAGCAGCAGCACGAAAAGTACCGACAGATACTCGATCGAATAGAAAAAGGTCCGACGGGCCAGTGCATCGCTGTAGCGGCGGTACAGCCCCCAGGCGAGCCTGAGAAATCCGGCATCGAGCACCAGCACCCCGGCAAGATAAAACCAGCCGCTCATGCCGGTGGCAAACGGAAGAATCGTGACAGCCGACAGCAGCAAGGTATACAGGAGAATGTGCAGACGCGTGAATTCGCTGCCATGGGTGACCGGCAGCATCGGAATCCGTACCCGCGCATATTCCGGCTGCCGGTAAAGCGCCAGCGCCCAGAAATGTGGCGGCGTCCAGGCGAAAATGATGAGAAACAGCAGCAGTGCATCCGCGGTCACATGCCCGGTGACCGCGGCCCAGCCCAGCACCGGAGGCGCCGCCCCGGCCGCACCACCGATCACGATGTTCTGTGGCGTCGCATATTTCAGGTACACGGTGTAGATCACGCCATAGCCGATCAGTGCGGCAGCGGTAAGCACAGCCGTGAGTACATTGACCCATACTACCAGGACGATCATTGAAACCGTCCCCAGGACGAGGGCAAACACGAGCGCCTGGCGCGAGGTAAGCTGCCCGGTCGGCAGCGGGCGGGCGCGCGTGCGGGCCATCTCGGAATCAGCTGCCTGATCGAGAAGATGGTTGATGCTTGCTGCCGAGCTTGCGGCAAGCCCGATTCCGATGGTACCGAAGACAAGTACCGTCCACGGCACCATGCCCGGGGCTGCCAGGAACATGCCCGCCATCGCGGTAAAGATGATCAGCGCCACAACCCGCGGCTTGCACAGCTCGAAAAACTCGCGCAGCTGTCCGAAAGACCGCTGCCAGCCGGGCAGCACGGGGGTTTCACGCCGGGTAGTCATCATGGTTCCAGACCTCGCAATACGTATGATCCTGTACACCTGTGCGCGACGCATCCGTCGCGCATCGCGGGATGTCACCGAATCCGCGTTTCGGCGCGATGCCGCTGCGGCCGCAGAACATGGTTCAGCGTCACCAGGCTCAGCAGCAGCAGCACCCCCGCGGCGCCGTGCACCACTGCCACCATCAGTGGCATGCGCAGCACGATATCCATTACACCGGCAACGGTTTCACCCAGAAGCAGCACCAGCACCAGCATCCCATAACGGCACAGATTGCTGTCGTAGCCGACACGCATGGTGCGCAGTGCCAGCCACCCCACATAAAGCAGCACGATCAGCGCGGCAACACGATGCGCCACGTCAATGGCGGTGATCCCGGCCAGATCCAGCATCCCGCCCAAGTGGGCAAGACCCGGGCTGCGCCACAGCATGAAGCCATCCGCAAAATCCATAACCGGCCACCAGCCTCCCTGGCACGTTGGAAAGTCAGGACATGCCAGGCCAGCGTTGTTGGCAGCGGTCCAGCCACCGAGCAGCACGACACCCGCCACAAGCGCCAGCGCGACCACTGCCCGTACTCGCAAATGCCTTATGCGCGGATGGTCGGGCACGGACTTCCAGATCCGCTGTTCGCGCAGCGCGACCCACCACAGCAATGCGAGGACCGTGACGCCCGCGGCAAGGCCCACCAGTGCGGAGAACGGCCCCGGAATGCGTCCGGCGGCCAGACCCAGTCCTGTCTGCAGCAGGGCAAAAACCGCGGCGACGGCCGGTAGCACGAACTGGCTGCTTCGGCGGGGCCTTGCGAGCTGACGACCTCGGTAAGCGAGCCCCATGAGCGCCAGACCGAAAATTCCGGACAGATAGCGGCACAGCGCATCCCGCCACGCCTTCGCGCGCTGCGCATCCGCGGGTGGGACTGAATCGCGGCGCGCCTCGTAGATTTCCCGCGCCGTGAGCGGCGCAAACGGCTTACCGTAGCAGCCGGACCAGGCGCTGCAGCCGGGATTCGCATCAGCCATGCGCGTGTAGAGGCTGAAGAGCACCAGACCGAAGGCGATCACCGTGCAGACCAGGACAAGCCGGAAATACTTTGCCGCCGGATCCTGGCCTGGCATCGCCTAACCCACCTGCGACACTTTCATCAGGCGTTGCAGATCCTTGAGCATCCCTTCCGGATCCGCATCCGGCGGATAGCTCATCATGAGGTTACCGAGCGGATCCACGAGATAAATGCGGTTGTCGAGCGCCGGCAGCTGGTGATCCAGCGCGAACTGGCCGGACAGTGATGCAACCGCCGCGGCTGGCCCGGTGGCAACATTCATTCCGGGATAGCTCTTCAGCACCGTGCGCAGATGGCCGAGACCGCGCCCGTTTGTCACCACGAACAGCCGCCGCAGCCGGTCAGCGTTGTCACCCTGAGCAATGCGGACCTGCCGCATCTTATAGAGGTCATGCACGCAGGCATTGCCGCACAATGCGGGTCCGAAATAGACCATCAGCCATTTCCCGCGCAGTGCGCTGAAACGGAAATCCGCTCCGTCCAGGGCTCGCAGGCTGACATCACGGATGGGTCGCGCTGGGCGTATCAGCTGCCCGTGATTGACTAGCGCATGCGGCTTCCACCCTCCGTAGTAGAGCAACGCAGCGATACACTGCGGCAGGAAGAAAAATCCTATGACCAGCAGCAGCGTGAGACGCCCCCGGGGCGCGCGTGCGTCCGTGGCAGCCGGTTTAGCGGATTCCATGGTGCGCCTCATCCGGATCCACGACGACACGCCGGATGTTCACCCAGACAAAGATCACCAGGAGTGCAACCGCCATGAGAAACCACTGGCCAGCATAGGACTGGTGCATGGTGACCCCACCGTCGGGACGTGCCCATTTGCGCACGAACCCGCCGGCGGCGCTGCCTGGATCCAGCTGCAGGACCGCCGGCTGGACCGGAAACGGAACTGCCCGCCGGAACCGGCGCATGTCGAGGTATTCCCACACGGCTGGCCAGCGGCCCGCGATCGGGCGCGGCCGCGCCAGCGCGAAATAGTGGGCGTCCGGAATCACGGCAACCCCCTCGACCCTCTGCTCGCCGGACGGTGTGGCAATCTGCGGCAGGTGCTGGCGGTCCGGCCCGAGGGGCACCCAGCCACGGTTCACCAGGATGCGCGTATCGCCGCCGGCAATGCGCAGCGGCGTGATCACGTCATATCCGGCAAATCCGTTGTGCACCTGGTTATCGAGCAGGAACTGGTGACGAATGTCGTAACGGCCCCTTGCGATGACCCGGTAATAGCGAAGCCGGGCCGCCGGAAGCAGCCGCTGTCCGACCACTACGGCCGCGCCGTGCGCATGCGCATCAATCTGTTCCCGGAGCCGGATTGCCTGCCGTGCGCGGTCCAGCTGCCAGAAACCGAGCGCTACCAGCACCGGAAAAAGAAACAACGTGGCCAGAGTAGGTACCAGGCCAGGCCGGAAACTGAATCGGGATGATGCCATCGGAAGAAAAACGGGTTATTGCGTAAACAGGCGTTAAGGTTAAACTGATTATACTCCAAACTACCAGAACATACTCCGGGGGAGGCCTATGCATTCCCAACTCATTGTCCACATCTTCGTCGTGGTAATTCTGGGACTGATCGTTGCAAGCCTGTTTTCGGCACTGGCTGCACTATATAAAGACAAGGGCCAGGGAACCCGTACGGTGCGGTTCCTCACGTTGCGGATCGTGCTATCCCTTGCACTGTTTTTCCTGATAATTGCGGGTTTCTATTTTGGCCTGATCACGCCGCACGGAATCGGCCAGTAACCCGACCAGAAACGGGAGGGACGCAGGCGGCACCGGGGATCATCCGGCACCGCCCCCATCCCCCGGTTACAGCCAGTACACGAGGATGAACAGCGCCAGCCACACCACGTCCACGAAGTGCCAGTACCACGACACGGCCTCGAACGCGAAGTGGTGATCCGGACGGAAATGTCCCTTGATGCTCCGGATCAGCATGACGATGAGCATGATCGTTCCGATCGTCACGTGCAGGCCATGGAATCCGGTCAGCATGAAGAAGGTCGCGCCATAGACTCCCGCCTTCAGGGTCAGCCCGAAATGGGTATACGCCAGGTAGTACTCATGGGCCTGCAGCGTAAGGAAGCTGATGCCCAGAAGAATGGTGAGGATCAGGCCCACGATGAGCTGCGCGCGGTTGTTCTTGAGAAGCCCCCAGTGGGCCCAGGTCACGGTAGCTCCGGATGTCAGCAGGATCAGCGTATTGATCGCCGGAATCCCCCACGGATTCATTGGCGTGAACGCGGCCCCTTTCGGGCCACTGGTCGGCCAGACTGCGCGGAAACCCGGCCACAGCAGGTGGTCTTCGGCGATCCAGTGGATCGAGAAGTGGCGCTCGAAGAAAAGAGCGCCAAAAAATGCCGCGAAGAACATGACCTCGGAGAAGATGAACCACGCCATGCCCATCCGGAAAGACGTGTCGACCTGCTCGTTGTAGGCCGCGCCCTCGCTTTCCGCGATCACCTGGCCAAACCAGCGCGTCATCATGTAGGCGACAATCACAGCTCCTACCAGCAGGAGCCAGGGGCCAGCTCCGAGATCGTTGATGGTCAGTGCCGTGCCGAGCGCCAGTGTGAACAAGCCGGTTGAGGCAATCAGCGGCCAGGGACTGGGGTTAGGCAAATAGTAGTGGTCATGCGCTGCAGACATGTTGACTCCCCTTCATCTCCGTAGTGGTTTTATCTCTATTGCGGCGGCCGTGAAAGCGGGCATCCATGCCCGGTGCCGGACCTGACTGCCGTCATCGCAGGAATCCGCGCACAATCGTGTACAGGAAAATTGCCACGGCAATGATCCCGAGCACGGCCGCCCATTGCCGGGCACGCCGCTGCCCCGCAGACTGGCTGCTCCGGCCATCCGTTGTTGCTCCATCGACCACGGGTGCTCCACGACGCATTGCTGCTATTCAATAACAGGTGCGGTGGCAAAACTGTGATACGGAGGCGGAGAAGTCAGCGTCCACTCCAGGCCCTCGGCACCGTCCCACACCTTGCTGGCAGCCTTCTTTCCGCCCTTCACTGTCTGGTAGACGACGTAGACCCACAGCAACTGCGTCAGTCCCAGACCGAACGCACCGATACTGGCCACCCGGTTCAGGTCGGTGAACTGCAACGCATAGTCAGGAATACGCCGCGGCATGCCCGCAAGCCCGAGAAAGTGCATCGGAAAAAAGGTGACGTTGAAAAAGATGGTGGTGAGCCAGAAATGCCACTTGCCGAGCGTTTCGTTGTACATGTGCCCGGTCCACTTCGGAAGCCAGTAGTAGCAGCCGCCCATCATGGCCATCGCGGCGCCGGAGAACAGCACATAGTGGAAATGGGCCACCACGAAGTACGTGTTGTGATACTGAAAGTCCGCCGGCACGATGGCAAGCATAAGGCCCGACAGGCCGCCGATCGTGAACATGACCAGGAATCCGATGGCAAACAGCATCGGCGTCTCGAAGCTGAGAGACCCGCGCCACATCGTGGCCACCCAGTTGAATATCTTCACACCGGTCGGCACCGCTATCAGCATGGTCGAGTACATGAAAAACATCTCGGCCGGGGCCGGCATCCCCACCGTGAACATGTGATGCCCCCACACGATGAACGAGAGGAACGCAATCGATGCCGTCGCGTACACCATGGACTCGTAGCCGAACAGGGGCTTGCGCGAGAACGTGGGAATGATCTGCGAGATGATCCCGAATGCCGGAAGGATCATGATATAGACTTCCGGATGGCCGAAGAACCAGAACAGGTGCTGGTACAGAACCGGATCGCCGCCCCCGGCCGCATCAAAGAAGTGGGTTCCGAAGTGGCGGTCCATCAGCACCATGGTAACCGTCCCGGCCAGCACCGGCATCACGGCAACCAGCAGGAACGCGGTGATCAGCCAGGTCCAGACGAACATCGGCATCTTCATCAGCGTCATGCCCGGCGCCCGCATGTTGAGGATGGTGACGATGATGTTGATCGCGCCAAGCACCGAGGAAATGCCCAGCAGGTGTATCGAAAAGATGACAAAATCCATGCCGATGCCAGCCTGGATCGACAGAGGGGCGTACATGGTCCAGCCGGTGCCGGGCGCTCCGCCGGGCATGAAGAACGAGCTGAGCATGAGCGTGAAGGCAAATGGCAGGATCCAGAAGCTCCAGTTATTGAGGCGGGGCAGCGCCATGTCGGGGGCACCGATCATCATCGGGATCAGCCAGTTGGCGAATCCGACAAAGCCCGGCATGATCGCACCGAAGATCATGACGAGACCGTGCATGGTCGTAAGTTCGTTGAAAAAATAGGGCTGTACAATCTGCATGCCGGGAGAGAACAGCTCGGCACGTATCACCATCGCAAAGCTGCCGGCAACGAAGAACATCAGCAGGCTGAACAGCAGGTACATCGTGCCGATATCCTTGTGATTGGTGGTAAATAGCCAGCGCTTCAGACCAGCCGGGTGTGCTTCATGGTTTGCCGCTGCACTTGCCATCTTATTTTCTCCTCACTCCATACCGTTGCTACGAATCGTTTCTGCGGTCGTCTGAAACCCGCACGGGTTATCGCAATACCGCCACCTGCGCGGGCTGGATCACGTCCCCGGTGTGGTTGCCGAAGGCGTTGCGTTCATAAGTCACCACAGCGGCGATGTCGGCATTGCTGAGCTGGCCCGAGAACGACGGCATCGGCGTGCCGGCAATGCCATGCAGCACGATGCGCAGATGATTCTTGACGGGTCCCATCACGACGTGTCCGCCGGCGGTGAGGAAACCGCGATGGCGCAGTTTCTGCAGCATGGCCGGCGCCGCCGAGAACGGCTTGCCGGCCGAAAGCGGCGGGAACGTCCCGGCAATGCCCTGGCCATTGATCTGATGGCATGCCGAACAGTTGGCGGCAAACACGGCTTTGCCATGGCTAAGCAGGTCCGCTTCGGTCCAGGTGGTGTTGTCTCCCGCGGCCGAGGCAACCATGAGCGCTTTCTGGGCAGCCACCCACTTCTTGAAATCCGCCTGACTGACCGCCTTCACAACGACCGGCATGAACGCGTGGCCCATGCCGCAGAGCTCAGTGCACTGCCCACGATAGGTCCCAGGCACATCGATCTCCGCCCAGGACTGGTTCACGAATCCGGGAATTGCATCGGTCTTGACCCCGAAGCTCGGAACCCACCAGGAATGGATGACGTCCTTGGCGGTAATCTGGAAGCGGATCTTTTCGCCAACCGGCAGTACCAGCGGATGATCGACCTGAAGCAGGTAATGTCTGTTCTTCGGTTCCTGATTCTCGATCTGCGCCACCGGTGTCGAGAGATCACTGAAGAAGCCGATGCCCTGCGCCGGGTAGTCGTAATGCCACTTCCACTGGTAGCCAGTAACGCGGACGGTCAGGGCAGAGTCGCTGGTATTTTCCATCTTCAGCAGCGTGGCAGTGGCCGGCACTGCAACCGCCACAAGGATCAGGAAAGGGATCACGGTCCAGATGACTTCAATGGTCGTGCTCTGGTGGAAGGTCGCTGGTTTGTGCCCTTTGCTTTTCCGGTGCGCAAAGATCGAATAGAACATGACGCCGAAAACGATTACGAAGATCACCACGCACACTCCGAACATCAGGTCCTGGAGGTGGTAGATCTGACGGGCTATGGGAGTAACGGGGGTCTGAAAGTTCCAGCGGATACCGGCTGAAGCCGGTCCGGCACCCAGCAGAAGGGCCATTGCGGCGGCGAATCGGGCCCGGGCCACAGTCAGCAGTCCGGAGGATTTCTCGTTCCTGAAGCTCAAAGACATGCCTGCTTTCTCCCCATCATCCACATTGTGCTGAATCGTCTTTCTTCGGACCGGCCGCCTTGTCGCGTGGCAGGTCCGCCCAAATCGGCGGCGCGCGCAGCACCGTGTTCAGCCTTCTCGATAGGGAGGAGCGCTCGTCGTCGGTCAGTACCGATCCAATCTCCACCCATCGGCCATGTGATCCCACCAGAAGACGCGTCGGATACCAGTCGTCGACCGGCGCCTCCAGTCGCGTCCGCGCCCAGTAGCGCTGCAGGGCGACGCGGTGTTCGGTCCGCCCCGTGATCTGGACGATTTCCATCCGGTCTCCGTCGACAATCACGTCTTCGTGGTCACGTGAATGGTAGGCAATGCATACCAGCACGGCCCCGATGATCAGAACCTCCAGCCCCATGAACGGGGCAACCAGCCAGGCGCCATCCATCGCAAATCCGACAGAAATCCCTGCGCAGACCAGCAGATACAGGCCAAACACCCCCATCATGCGGCGCCCGGAAAACGACCGGTTGGGCTGAATGACGACCTGGAATTCCGGTGTGGATCCGCTCATGCACCCACCCTCGGTTGCCCTGCATCATTTCCATGACCGCGGCAGTCGGTCACATCCGGAATGCCGCAGCCGGTGGCTAGATCGCATTCACATGATCCAGATCAACTAAAAACAATC
>JAJYCY010000043.1:11980-19469 GCA_021778035.1 Pseudomonadota bacterium | reverse complement strand
GCACGCGCCTCGGGCTCAGCAGGCCGGCGGCCACCGACAGCGCAAGGGCGCTGCCTGCAAGGCTGCTCTTCAGGAAGGATCTGCGGTCAAGAGTTGTCACGGGAGTCTCCTGGGAATACGGGGTGAAATGCCTGTCATAATATACATATAAGAATGATTCTGTCCGGGTGCCGCCGGCAGATCCGCTCAGAGGGTTTCGAGAAAATCCACGACCTCGTTGATCTGCTTATGGGTGAGGATCCGGTTGCGCCCGAACGGCGGCATTGCGGTGTGCGGATTGGCGACCGTCGGATCCCACAGCAGGGCGCGCAGCTTGGCGCGGTGCGGGAAGCGTTGATGGATGTTTACCAGACGCGGCCCGATGTTGCCTGGTTCAAAGGCGCCCGCGATCGCGTGGCAGGCGATGCAGTTGCCCATTTTGCGGCTGATCGCAATGCATCCGCCGATCACTGCCGGGTTGGTCGGCGGGTGTGCCTTGTTGTGGCATTCGGCGCTGGTCGGTACGCGACCGGCAGCTGCGGCGGGAGTGAGGGCGCCCGCACTGCCGGCCAGCAGCACTGCTGCAGTTGCTCCGAAAAAGATTCTGGCGGATTTCCGCATGGCTCCTCCTGACGGATTAGTTTGATTGTGCGCACCCGGCCGGCCAGATCCTGTTTGGGGTGATCCGAGGTCTGGCGATGATCAGCAAAGCCGATCTGTAGGATAGCTACCCCCTCCGGGAGTGGCAAGAGAAATTGCTGCGCGAGGCGGAAATTTTGATGGAATAAAACCGCAACCCTGTACAACAGCAGATGCTAAAGTTCGACCGCCGCAGATCACGGGGTCTGATCGAGCGCGGCCTCCTGCTTGATCTGGCGGATGCGGGCGTCGATGCTGGCGAGGTAGTAGTAGCTGTGGCCGGCATAGCGGCGCGCGATGGTGAGCTGCTCGATGGCAGCGGCGCTGTTGCCGTCGAGAAAGTAGTGTTCGGCAAGCGCCTGGTGCGATTCGAGCAGCCGGCCGGTGTCGCCGGCTGCGACCGCCAGCATCTTGTAGAGCGATGCGCTGTCCGTCTCGCGGCGCAGTGCCTTCCTGATCAGCACGCGCGCCTGCGCGGGGTGGCCGGTCTCGAGCAGCGCTGATGCATAGCGGTGCATGACCGCGGTGTCGTCCGGCGCGCTGCGCAGCAGCGCGGCGTAGTGGGCGAGTGATGCGGCATAGTTGCCCGCTGAGAGCTCGATTTCCGCGCGGGCCAGGCGGAACAGCAGGTAGTGCGGGTGGCGCGCAACGAGACCGCCGATTTCGCGCAGCGCCGCGGCGAACTGCTGGTCCTTCGCCAGTGCCAGCGCATAGCCATACTCATCCGCATCCTTCTGCAGGTAGTTGTCGCTCGCCAGGTTGCGGCGGAAATACTCGACCACCCGGTCGGGCTGGCTGGCGGCGATGACGCGTATCTCCGCCTGCGCATCGTAGAACGCGGTGTTGTCCGGCGGCGGGCGGCGCGGATATTTCTCGGCCTCGTTGCTGAGGTAGGCGATGCGGTTTGCGGTGGTCGGATGGTCGCGCAGGAACACGGGCACGTCCGGTTCGAAGCGCGTCGCACGCCACAACCGTTCGAAGAACCTCGGCATGGCGCGCGCATCGTAGCCCGAGGCGTTGAGCGTCTGCATTCCTATGCGGTCGGCCTCGGCCTCGAATGAGCGCGAATACGTGAGCTCCGTCTGGGACACGGCCGCGTTGGCGAGCGCCACGGTAGCCATGCCCCCGTTCACGCTGCCGGTGCCGGCCAGCACCAGGCCCGCCAGCATTGCCGCCATGGCCGGCATCGACAGGCGCTTGGACTGGGCGATCATCCGGATGACGTGGTGCTGGGTGACGTGGGCGATTTCGTGTGACAGCACCGCTGCCAGTTCGGCTTCGCTGTGCGCCGTGAGAATGAGTCCGGCGTCGACCCCGATGTAGCCTCCCGGCACCGAGAAGGAGTTGATGACCGGATCGTCGACGATGAAAAAATGGAACCGCTGTCCGGCAGCGCTCGTGTGTGCGACCAGTTTCTGGCCAAGATTCTCGAGATACTGGTTGAGCTCGGGATCGTGGACGATCCGCATTTCGTGGCGCGCTCGCCGCATGAAGTCTGCGCCGAGCTGTTTTTCCTGCTGTGGTGAGACCACGGCGTAGGCTTCATTGCCGAGATCCGGCAGCCGGTAGGAGGCGGCCCACGCACCGCCCGACCCCGTCACCAGGGCGAGGGCCAGACACAGTGCACGTGTGCAGGTTTTCACGGTCATCACGGCAGGTTGTCGAAGGGTTCCCGGGCGGCTCACAGGCAGCGTATCACGCCGGCTGCGGTACACCCCGTCCTGTGCCAGTCATCTCCAGTGTTCCGGCCGCGTTCCGCGCCCGCAGCCGGCAAGGTGCATCGGGCCCATCTCCCGGCTGGCAGGCACGGGTCTGTGCCGCCATCCAATGGGATCACCGCCGCGCCGTGAAGTTTCCCGTATTCCCGTCACAGCCGGCCGCGGCTACTTGCCCATGTGCGGTGAGGAGGAGTAGCGCTCCATGCTCAGGCGGCCGGCCCAGTTGCCTTCGCTCAGCACCGCGTCCGGGATGTAGAACTGGTTTTCCCGGGCAACCGGAGTCACCTTCACGATCTTCACGATGTCATCATAGGCGAACTTGCGCAATATCCCGCTCTGGTCGGTCATGCGCGCCACCATGAACTGGTCGTACAGGCGGTAGGGGTAGATGTTGGCCGGGCGCAGCTTCCCCTGGGTATCGCGCCAGGTGATGGTGTACCGGGTGTGGGCAGTGAAGTCTTCTTTTTTCACGGTATGGATCTCCGGATCACTGCCTGGATCGTTACGGCGCAGGGGTCCAGCGTTAAGGCTGGATCCTGACCCGCCGGGTGATCAACCATCCAGGCCGTATGGTTATTGGATCCCGGTCTGCGGGCCTATGGTAATTATTGCCCAAACCGGATAGTCTACGGCCCCTCATATCGGCATCTAATAATATTCTAAACTATCGTACAATTCTATTTCCCGCTGAGGGATTATACAATGTATGGGTTCGATGAACTGGAGGTATCTGAGTTGCAGGGATTGCTGCAGGCCGCGGAGCGAGGCATCGACCTCATCGACGTGCGCACGCCTGCTGAAGTGGCCCGGGGCGCTATCCCTGGCGCACGCAACATTCCGCTGCATCTGCTCCCCGTGCGTGAACGCGAGCTGGACGCAGCGCAGCGAGTGATCCTCTATTGCCAGACCGGTGCCCGGTCGGCGCAGGCATGTGCTTTTCTGGCGGCCCGCGGAAGGCGCAATGTCTATAATCTGCGTGGCGGTATCCGCGCCTGGCTGCATAGCGGCCAGCCGGCAGCGGCCGTGGAAACAGCCGGGTCGCAGCAGGATTCTTTATAAAGGAAGCAGTTGGCATTCGGCAGTCCCGCAGGCAGGCCATCACGGCTGTCGAAGGAGGATGCGGAGTGGTCCGGATGCGGGAGTCGATGGTTGCAGTTGATGTTGAGCGATGTTTTCCAATTCCGAACAGGAGGAAAAAAAATGGCTGACAAAGAGCTTGATGCACGCGGACTGAACTGCCCGCTTCCGATTCTGCGGACCAAGAAGATGCTGAACGAGCTGACCGGCGGACAGACGCTGCGTGTGGTTGCGACCGACCCGGGCGCGGTCAAGGACTTCCAGGCGTTCGCCAAGCAGACCGGCAATGAGCTGCTCGAATCCGGAGAGACCAACGGCGAATTTACGTTCATCCTGAAGAAGAAGGCCTGAGGGTTCCCGGCGGCGACGGCTGTATGGGTCCGGATTATTCCCAACTGAGGAGCATTGCAATTTATGTCCGAAGCCAAGAAACTGGCGATCATCGCAACTAAGGGTACGCTCGACTGGGCCTACCCGCCATTCATCCTGGCCTCCACAGCCGCCGCCCTCGGATATGAGGTGCAGGTATTCTTTACCTTCTACGGCCTGCAGCTGTTGCGCAAGAAACTCGAACTGAAGGTAAGTCCTCTCGGCAATCCCGGCATGCCGATGAAGATGCCGTTCGGGCCGAAGTGGTTCAAGGGTATCAACTGGAACATCCCGAACCTGGTGCAGTCGCTGGTTCCGGGCTATGAGTCGCTGGCCACAACGCTCATGAAACAGACCGTCAAGAACAACGGCGTGGCATCCATTCCCGAACTTCGTGAACTGTGTCAGGAAGCCGAGGTCAAATTCATCGCTTGCCAGATGACGGTGGAGCTGTTCGGGTTCCAGCACAGTGACTTCATCGATGGCCTTGAATTCGGCGGTGCGGCGACGTTCTTCGAATTCGCAGGCGAATCGGACATCTGTCTGTTCATATAACGACGGGTCGCCAGGCGGGCAGGGACTCTTCCGGGGACGGCCTCGCGGCCGTCCCTGAGCCGAAAGCGTTTTCCGCGAGTTTTTGGGTTCAGCCGTGAACGGGTACGGTGCGGTGGATCCGATGCCGGGTACCGGCCGTTTGACGCGGGATGCGCAGGACGGAGGGGGAGTATATACTTGACCGATGCGGTCAGTTTATATATAAGTATACGCTGAATTTCTAATCATTAGCGGGAGATCTCCTATGGCGACGTATGCCGAGATGCAGGAAATCTACAACGATATCCGCAGCGATTTCCGCTTTGACCACGAGCTCAATGGCTGCCTCAATTGCGGGATCTGTACCGCTACCTGCCCGGCGGCCCATTACTACGACTTCAGCCCGCGCGAGATCGTGCAGCTGCTCTGGACGGAGAACGTCGAGCAGATCTACGATGCGATGCAGGAAAAGATCTGGGCCTGCGCCCAGTGCATGACCTGCGCCGCGCGCTGCCCGTTCAAGAATTCGCCCGGCGGCCTGATCGCCATCATGCGTGAAGTGTCGATCAAGCACGGCATGCAGTCGGCCAAGGACGTGCTGCGGCCCTTCGGCCGCGTCATGCTCAAGCTCATCACCACCGGCAACCAGCTGTCGCCGGACATGATCCAGCCGGACCATTTTCCTGACTGGGGTCCGAACATCCAGAAGGTCGAGGGCAACCTCAAGCTGTTGCGCAAGGCGATTCCGGTGCGCACGCTGCAGACCACCGATACCGCCTGGGATGTATCGCTCAAAACCTCGGTCGAGATGTACACGATCTGGGAGATGACCGGCGTGCTGACTTCCCTCGAGATCGTCGACGAGAACCTGTTTGACGTGATCCAGGATTTCATCGAGGAAAAGCGCGATGACTACCAGGACTGGCTCGAGGAGCAGGAGGACAAGGGCTGACGTCCGGCTGTCTGTCCGGCGCCATTGCTGCAGTGTGAAACCGCGAAGGAGTACCCAGCCATGAATCCAAAAGACTTTACCCCCGGCAACCACAACATGACCGCGGACGGCGCCGGTCCTGGTGCCATGAAGCCCGGCTTCCACAATACCGACGGCCAGGGCATCGCCGGCCACGGTTCGTTCTTCCAGCCGACCAATCTCTCGCCCGAGGATGCGGCGAAAGCGACCGAGTGGGTGCGCAAGCACGTCGACCGCCGGACCATCGATCTTGGCGATCGCATGGAAGACGTGCGTGACCACATGTGGGAACTCGAGAAGGACGGCCAGATCATCGTCCACCGCATCGGCGAGCAGCATGCGCCGGTCACGGTAAAGACCCTTTTTGGCTGGGACAAGCGCATCCCGACGAAGCAGCTGTGGCACCACAAGTCCTGCGGCCAGTGCGGCAACATCCCCGGGTATCCCACCTCACTGTTGTGGCTCATGAACCGGCTCGGTTTCGTGCCCGGCAAGGACTACCTCGACGAGACCGACCAGACCTCCTGCACCGCCTGGAACTACCATGGCTCGGGTATCGGCAACGTAGAGTCGCTCGCGGCGGTGTTCCTGCGCAATTTCCATCAGGCCTATGTCTCCGGCAAGCAGCATGGCTTCGAGCTTGGCCACTTCTTTCCGCTGGTCCACTGCGGCACCTCCTTCGGTAACTACAAGGAAATCCGCAAGTACCTGGTCGAGTCAGCGGAGCTGCGCGAGAAGGTGACGAAGATTCTCGGGCGGCTGGGCCGCCTGGTGGACGGCAAGATCGTCATTCCCGAGGAGATCGTGCACTACTCGGAATGGGTGCACGTCATGCGCCACCGTATCGCCTCCGAGCTGCAGACGATCGACGTGTCGGACGTACGCGTAACCATGCATGTGGCCTGCCACTACTACAAGATGATCCACGAGGACGCGGTGTACGATCCCGAGACGCTCGGCGGGAACCGCACCGCGATCGGCACGGCGCTCGCCCAGACGCTCGGCGCCCAGGTGATCGACTATTCCACCTGGTATGACTGCTGCGGTTTCGGGTTCCGGCACATCATCTCGGAGCGCGAGTTCGTGCGTTCCTTCACCATGGACCGCAAGATCCGTGTGGCCAAGGAGGAGGCCAGGGCCGACGTGATGCTTGGCAATGACACCGGCTGCATCACCACCATGGACAAGAACCAGTGGATCGGCAAGGCACATGGCAAGAACTTCCAGGTGCCGATCATGGCCGATGTGCAGTTCGCAGCGCTTGCCTGCGGCGCCGATCCGCTCAAGATCGTGCAGTTGCAGTGGCACGCCTCGCCCTGCGAGGAACTGGTCGAGAAGCTCGGCATCGACTGGAACAAGGCAAAATCAGAGTTCGAGAACTATCTGAAGCAGGTCGAGCAGGGCAACATCGAATATCTCTATGATCCAGAACTGGCGCTGGGAGGCAAAGCCTGATCATGCAGAATACCGTACTGGTAGTGGGTGGCGGTCCGTCGGGACTCTCGGCCTGTGCCGGGGTGATCAGCGCCGGGGGCAATGTGGTGCTGGTCGAGAAGGAGGACCGCCTGGGCGGGGCCCCCATCATCTCGGGCTACGCCAAGCTGGTGCCTTCCGGAGAATGGGCCAAGGACGCGATCGGCCGCATGGTGCGGCAGGTCGAGGAGTCGAAACTTGCGACGATCCACCGCAGCACGCGCGTCGTCGGACTCGAAGGCGGCCCCGGGAATTTCACGGCGACGCTGTCGAACGGCCAGCACGTGAACGCCGGATCGGTCGTGCTCGCCACCGGGTTTACCCATTTCGATTCGATCAACAAGCCGGAGTGGGGGTTCGGGACCTTTGAAGACGTGCTCACCACGACCCAGATGGAGCAGATGGTCGCGAGCGGCAAGATCGCCTGCCCGTCCGACGGGCGGGTTCCGGAGCGGGTATGCATCCTGCTGTGCGTCGGCTCGCGTGACCGCCAGATCGGACGCGAGTGGTGCTCGAAGATCTGCTGCACCGTCTCCACCAATCTTGCGATGGAGATCAAGGAGCTTTCGCCGCAGACCGATGTGTTCATCTACTACATGGACATCCGCACCTTCGGCCTGTACGAGGACAAGTTCTACTGGAAGTCGCAGGAAGAGTTCAAGACGAAGTTCGTGAAGGCGCGCATCGCGGAAGTGACCCGCGCCCCCGACGGCAAGCGTCTGCTGGTGAA
>JAJYCY010000043.1:3498-11880 GCA_021778035.1 Pseudomonadota bacterium | reverse complement strand
TTTGCCGGGGCGCTGCCGGTGACGGGCAGTGACGAGCGGTCGGTGCGCAAGCTCAGGCGTGCGGCCTGGGATTTTGCGGCGGAGGTGCTGCATTTCCGGGCACCGCAGCAGTACCCGCTCATGACGCGCTGGGTCTGGGATCCGGCGACGCTGAGCGGGGCGATACGCGAACTGCTGTCGGGCGGGGATTCGCGCAGTGACATTCCGCTCGACGGTGCGCCCGGGGTGTACGAGGCGGCGCGCAGCTGGGTCGCGCAGCACATGGCCGAACACGGCGTGTACCGCGAGCCGCAGTTTGCGGTGGACGTGTTTTGGGCGCACGCCTATGCTGACTACATGCGCGCGATGTCGAACGGCATGGGATTGATCAAATCCGATTTTGGCGGCAGCGCCGACCCGATGGAGCCGGTGAAGAAGCTTCTCGGCATCGATGCACCGCGGCGCAACGGCGGATCCCGGCTGGCAAAGGCAACGCTGCACTGATCGCGGTACGGACTTGGAGAGGGTTGTGAATGGCCATTCATGAGAAATCACTGATCGATCCGGACCGGATCATGACCCATGAGTCGCTCGTGGTCGACGGCGTCGATGTCTCCGGACACTGGAACACGATGGTCGCGCCACGCTTCCTGAGCGACTACGACGATGATTTCAGCCGCATCATCCGCCAGTACCCGGGCGGCGAGAACGTGCACCGCTGCTGGCAGTGCGGTTCATGCACGAACTCCTGCACGATGTACGCGCAGAACACGGATTTCAATCCGCGCTACTGGATCTATCTTACCAATCTCGGGCTGAAGAACGAGATCCTCAAGGACAAGGAGATCATCTGGACCTGCGTGTCGTGCAACAAGTGCACGAACATCTGCCCCAAGGATGTCCGTCCGGAGGGTGTGATGAAGGCGCTGGCGCACTGGATGGAAGAGGAAGGCCATACGCCGAAGACCCGCTCTACGATATTCGACGAGGAATTCACCGGGCAGGTGCTCGATCACGGCCGCATCGAGGACGCCCACGTGCTGCTCAATTTCCTGCGCAAGACCAAGCAGTCCTATTTCCAGGACTGGCTTGTCGAGGTGGTCAAGCGCATCATGCGGCACATGCCGGTCGCATTCCTGTCCATGCTCGGGTGGAATTTCGTGTTCACGCCGAAGACCCGTTCCTGGGGGCGCACCGGACAGGTGCTGAGGGATTATGTGCGCGAGCAGAAGGAAGCAGCGCATGCACGCATGAAGGAGACCGCCCATGTCTAAGGTGGCGTACTATCCCGGGTGCGCGCTTGAGGGGACCGGCGGCCCGTACGACAAATCGACGCGCGCGCTCGTCCGGGAGCTCGGGCTTTCCATGGACACGCTGGTGGACTGGAACTGCTGCGGTGCGATGGAAGCGAAGAACGTCCACCCCATGCTGCAGACCTACATGTCGGCGCGCAACCTGGCGATCGCCGGCGAGCGCATGGGCTACGATACGGTCATGGCGCCGTGCAACGGCTGCTACCACAACCTGAAGAAGGCGGAATATGAGCTTGCGACCTCGCCACAGGCACTCGACACCGTCCAGGATCTGGCGCGCAAGTCGGATGATCCGGTGTACCGCGGCGATGTGCGCACACTGCATCTGCTCGAGTGGCTGATGGAGGAGCTCGGTCCCGACGGCATCAAGAGCCGGATGCGCCGGAGCCTGAACGGCATCAGGATTGCCAATTACTACGGCTGCATGTACACCCGCCCGCGCCAGATATTCCCCGAGAAGGACCAGGGGCCGGGATCGGAATCGAGCTACAAGCCGCATTACATGGATGACCTGCTGGCAGCAGCTGGCGCCGTCAACGTCGACTATCCGCTGAAGACCGCCTGCTGTGGCGGCGCGCACACCCTGTCGGACGCGGACACCTCGACGCAGCTCGTGCTGAACCTGCTGCAGGCGGCCGAGGACTGCGGTGCCGAGGTCATTGCCACTGAATGTCCGACCTGCCATTCGGGTCTCGAGATGCACCAGGTGCGGGCGGAAAAGCAGTTCGGCATCAAGACCGGTGTGCGGATTCTCTACTTCACGCAGCTGCTCGGTCTGGCCATGGGGCTGTCACCGCGCAAGCTCGGCGTACACGAGAACATCAGTGACTCGATGGATTTCCTGAAGGAGAAGGGCGTCGCCTGAAGACCGCGCCTGCGGCCGGCGGCAGACAACCACACGAAGGAGAGGAGGCATGGCCGGTACGGTCGGCGCGCACGCAGCCGGGTGTTGGTCCGGCAGGGCGGCAGCCGTCCCGGTGTGCCGGACGGCATGATCGAGGTCAACGGCTGTGAATACCGTCCCGGGCTGCATTACGACAAGGACTTCCAGATCTGGGTGCGTCCCGAGCCGGACGGCACCCTCTCTGTCGGCATGACCGATATCTCACAGACCATCGCCGGCCGCATCCTGCACGTGCGGGTGCGGCGCCCGGGCACCGTGCGCCCTGCCGGCAAGCCGGTAGCCACCATCGAAAGCGGCAAATGGGCCGGACCAGTGCCAAACCTGTTCGACTGCGTGATCGAGGTCGCCAACGGCGAGGTGCTGTCGCATCCGTCGCTGCTCAATACCGATCCCTATGGGGCCTGGGTGGCGCGGGTGCGGCCGGACGGCGGGACCGGCCAGGCGCTTGCGCGGCTTGTGACCGGGCAGCAGGCGGCCGACGGCTATGCCGAGCGCTGCCGCCGCGAAGACATCCACTGCAAGCGCACCAGGAAGTAGCTATCAATGGAAGCCGGAATGGAGCAGGCCCCACACGACCCCTACCTGGACCACGAAGGCAAGAGCGTGGTGATCGTGATGACCAGCGGGCCGAGCACGCCGCAGCGCTGCGCGACGCCTTTCTATCTCGGTGCGCTGCTCGCTTCCATGGACGCGGACGTGAAGATCTTCTTTACGATGGAGGGGGTCAACCTCGTCCGCAAGGGTGTCCCGGATACGCTGTCGGCGATGCCGGGCGGCAAGCGCATCATCGAATTCATCCGTGACGCCAAGGCCGCCGGGGCAAAGCTGTACCTGTGCTCGCCGGCGTTGCCCGGCTACGATATCGATCCCAGGACTGGAGTCATCGCCGAGGTCGACGAGATTTCGAGCGGCGGCGTGCTCGCGGACCTGATCCTGACGTCTGACAAGGCCTTGTTTTTCTGAAGTCCTGCGCCAGAGGGTTGATCCGGCGCGGCGTTGGGGGAAAATAGCGGGGGTTTCCGTACCATACAACTCTTTTCATTATAGCGCTGGAGGAATGGCAATGGGCGCAGTACGCGGATGCAATATTCCGGACGATCTGTCCTACAACGTCGAAAACAATGCCTGGGCACGCAAGGAAAGCGATGGCACCGTCACGGTCGGAGTGACCTCGTATGCCTGCTCGCTTGCCGGGGAAATCGTGTCCTATACCCCGAAGAAGGTCGGCAAGTCGATCGAGAAAGACAAGTCCTGTGCGACCGTCGAGTCCGGGAAATGGGTCGGTCCGGTGAAGTCCCCGGTGGCCGGCGAGGTGGTGGCGGTGAACGAAGCGGTTACCGCCAAGCCCGGGCTGATCAACCGTGACCCGTACGGCCAGGGGTGGATCGTCCGCCTGAAGCCTGGCAACTGGGACGGAGATTCGGCGGCGCTGCACAAGGGTGCGGCGGCGCTCACCGCCTTCGAAAGCAAGATGCAGGTGGACGGCTTCAAGGGCTGCTAGACCCCGCGGCCGGGCCGGCCTGCCCTGCGCATTGCGGCACGCCGGGGCCTGCGCCCGGTGGCGGGGCAGGCCAGCCCGGCCGGCGACAACTGGGATGACCGGCAATGACTGAGTGGCTCGATGTGGCGGCGCAGGTGGAGGCTCTCGAGGACCTGCCGCTCGATGAGGGACTCGTGGCCGAGATGCAGCGGCGTGGCCGCGAGGCCGCGACGCTTGCCGATATCAATTTCTACACGCCCACCTTCAAGTCTTTCCAGACTTCGGAAATCTCCGGCTGCGGCAGAAACGCCTGGCCGGCGGTTTCGATCACGGGCGGCGACTGCAAGCTGCAGTGCGACCACTGCAAGGCGAAAATTCTCGAGCCCATGATCGCGGCGCGCACGCCCGAGGCGCTGTGGCAGGTGGTGACCGGGATCATCGCCGGCGGTGCCGGCGGCATGCTGCTCACCGGGGGCTCGAACCACCGCAACGAGGTCGAGTACGACGCCTTCTATCCCGTGATCCGGCGTATCAAGGACACGTACCCAGGATTCCGCATTGCCGTACATACGGCGCTTGCCGGCCCGCAGGCCGCGCGCGCGATGGCTGACGCCGGGATCGACGTCGCGATGATGGACGTCATCGGCGCGCAGGATACGATCACGCAGGTCTACCATCTGCGCCGCAACGTGGCCGATTTCGAGCGTACGCTCGAATCGCTCGTCGCCACCGGCATGAAAGTGGTGCCGCACATCGTCATCGGACTGCACTACGGCAGACTGCTCGGTGAGTGGACGGCGCTCGAGATCATCGCGCGCCACCGGCCGGCGGCGCTGGTGCTGGTCGTCGTGATGCCGTTCTATGCTCCCGCTCACCGGCCGTTCGTCACGCCGGACGCCGGCGAGACGGGGCGCTTCTTCATGCAGGCGCGTGCGGCGCTGCCGGATATCCCGCTGCTGCTCGGCTGCGCACGTCCCGGCGGCCAGACGCGGACCCTCATCGATACCTACGCGGTCATGGCCGGCATGAACGGCATGGCGCATCCCTCGGAAGGGGTTGTCGAACTCGCGGCGCGTCTCGAGCGGCGGGTGCGCGTGACCCCGGCCTGCTGCTCGATCGCGGTCGGTGACGAGGTCATGGCGGTGGCCGGCAAGGACGCGGGACTCGAGCTCGATCTCGATGCGATCGTGCGGCAGGAGCGCGAACGCCGCCGGGGTACGCTCGGTGGCATCCGCGTCAGCGGCGGCGGCTGCTGCGGGACGGGCGATCCGGCATGAGCGCCGCGCGGCCGCGCTGGCGGGTGATCGACTTCGGGCCGCGCACCGCGGCCGAATATGTCGCTACCAACCGCGCGCTGCTCGAGGCCCGCCAGCGGGGGCTCGCCCCGGATACCCTGTCATTCCTCACTTTCAGCGAGCCGGCGGCACTCGTCGGGTTCCACCAGAGTGTCGACCAGGAGCTGCGGCGCGACTACTGCGCTCACCACGGCATCACCATCCAGCGGCGCGTGAGCGGGGGCGGGGCGCTGTATGTCGACAGCACGGTAATCGGCTGGGAGCTCTACCTCGACCGCCACGCGGCGGGATCGTGCGACATGCTCGATATCGCCCGCCGGATCTGCGAGACAGCGGCCATCGGCATCCGCAATCTCGGCGTCGACGCGCGCTTCCGGCCGCGCAACGACATCGAGGTCGGCGGGCGCAAGATCGCTGGAACCGGCGGTACCTACGACGGCGATGTCCTGCTTTATCACGGCTCGCTGCTCATCGACTTCGATGTCGAGCGCATGCTGCGGGTGCTCAGGATTCCGGCGGAGAAACTTAAGGACAAGGCCATCGCCTCGGCGCGCGAGCGTGTCGCGAGCCTGAAGGAACTGCTCGGCGGGGCGCCGTCCATGCCGCAGGTGATCGCAGCCATGACCGGCGCATTTGCGGCCGGGTTCGGCGTCGAGTTCGTGCCAGCCGAGGCGCTGAGCCCCGCGGAGCAGGATCTGTTTGCCGTGGCGCTGGCCGAGGTGGACACCGAAGAATGGGTGGAGCAGGTGAGCCGGCCGGTGTCGGAAACCCCGGTTTTCGAAGGTCTGCACCGCTCGGCGGGCGGGCTCATGCGCGTCTCGCTGTCGGTCGACTCGGCCCGCGGGCGCATCCGCCAGGCCTGGTTCACCGGGGATTTCTTTGTGAACCCGCGGCGCCTGGTCGCGGATCTGGAGGCGGCGCTGCGCGATTCGCCGCTTTCCGGCTGGCGGACCACGGTGGAACGTTTTTTTGCCAGTTATCCGGCAGAAATGCTGCTGCTCGGGCCGGCCGATTTCATGGCCGCGATCGAAAACGCGCTGCAGGCATCCGCGGCCGGTGCAGTGGCGGACGCCGCGGTGCCGGCCTGAGCCATGAACGGGGATGCGCTGCAGCAGGATCCTTCGGCGGTGCGCAGCGTCGATGTGCTGGTTGTCGGTCTCGGTCCCGGAGGCGGGGCGGCGGCCTGGCGGGCGTGTGAAGCGGGCGCGAGCGTGCTTGCGATCGACCGCAAGCGGTGTATCGGCGAGCCGGTGCAGTGCGCCGAATTCATTCCCCTGCCGCTCGGGCGTTGCGCGCGTGACGAAGGTGTACTCACGCAGCGCATCGACGGCATGAAGAGCTTTCTGCCGTCGGGAGCGTGCGAGAGGTCGCCGTTTCCCGGGCTCATGGTTGACCGTGCGCGCTTTGACCGTGCGCTGGCGCAGCGCGCGGCGGACGCCGGAGCCGTGCTGTGTACGGACACGCGGCTGCTTGGCCTCGACCTTACGGCAGGCACGGCGCTGATCGGGCAGCCGGGCGCCGCGCCGCGGGAGGTAGTGTTCCGCGCGCTGGTGGCGGCCGACGGGCCGCACTCGGCGGTTGCGCGGCTGGCAGGACTGGCGAAGCTTCCGGTGGTGAATACGCGCCAGTACACGGTGCCGCTCACGGCGCCTTACGCCGACACCGACATCTGGCTGTCCGACGAGTATGCCGGCGGCTACGGCTGGCTGTTCCCGAAGGGGCCGCTTGCCAATCTCGGCATGGGTGCTGACCCGCGGTTTGGTGCCGATCTCAAGGCGCCGCTCGATCGGCTGCATGCGCGACTGGCCGGCAGCGGCGTGGTCGGCAGGAAGATTCTCTCCCGCACCGGTGGCGCGATTCCGGTCGGCGGGATGCGGGCGCGGCTTGTCCACGGACCCGTGCTGTTTGTCGGCGATGCCGCCGGACTGACGCATCCGATCACTGGTGCCGGCATCCTGGCGGCGGTCGAGTCCGGCGAGAGTGCCGGGCGCGCAGCGGCCCGGTTCGCGCGCGGTGGCGCGCATGCGGAACTGGCCGGGTACGAGGAAGACATGCGCGACCAGTACGCACCGGCTCTGGAGCGCGCGGTGGCGCGACGCCGGGATCTCGAGCGCTGCTGGCATACGCCGGCGGCCGCCGACGACCGGACCCTGCGGCGCGGCTGGGTCGCGTTTGCGGAATATTTTGCAGCCTGACCGCCCGGCGTGCCGCCGGACGGTTTACGACAGGCAGATCTGACAGCAACAGGAGGCAGTGATGGGCGCACAGCCAGAAGAAGCCACACCGGTCACGTTTTACCGGCCGGATTACCATGTCCGCACGCCGCACATGCGCTCGCCGGACTACGTGCAGATGTCGACGGCGGCAGCCATCACGCTCGGCCTTATTCCCGGGGCCATGCACCGCACCGGCTGCACCCACTGTCTCAACCTGCTCGTGACCTATCCCGAGGGCTGCCGTGCCAACTGTGCATATTGCGGGCTCGCGCGGCACCGCGAGGAGGCACGCGACTACGCCGACCGCAATTTCATCCGTGTCGACTGGCCGGCGGTGCGCTACGAGGAGGTCATCGAACGGGTCAAGTCGGACGACGACCGTGGACAGTTCGAGCGCATGTGCATCTCCATGATCACGCATCCGGACTCGGATGCCGACACGCGTGTGCTGCTGCGGCGCTGGACCACGGAGCTTCCGCGCATCCCGGTGTCCATCCTGTCGAATCCGACCACCATGGGACGCGACGACCTTGTTGAGTTGCGCGACCTCGGCGCCGATATCTTCACGGTTGCACTCGATGCGGTCACCCCTCAGATCTTCGACCGTACCCGTGGCAAGGGCGTGGACAGTCCCCATAAATGGGAGAAGTACTGGCAGGCGATCGAATGGGCGGCGGAGGTGTTCGGTCCGGAGAAGTTCGGCGCACATCTCATCTGCGGCATGGGCGAGACCGAACGCGAAATCCTCGAGGTGGCGCAGCGCATCACCGACCTCGGCGGCCACAACCACATGTTCGCCTTCTTTCCCGAGCAGGGTTCGCTCATGGAGGACTGGGAAGCGGCACCGCGCGACCAGTGGCGCCGGGTCCAGCTCGCGCGCTTCATCATCGACTACACCGGCGGTCATGTCTCACGCATGCGTTTCGACGGCGAGGGCCGGGTGACCGATTTCGGGATCCCGCAGGACGAGCTTGCCGCGCTGATCGAATCCGGCAAGCCGTTTCAGACCTCGGGCTGTCCGGGAAAGAGCGATGAGGAAGTGTCGGCGTGCAACCGTCCGTACGGCGACTCCAGTCCCTCGGACATCCGTTCGTTTCCGTTTGCACTCAACCGCCGCGACGTCGGAATCATCCGGCGGCAGATGGAAGGCGAGGACATCGGAACGCTCTAGACTTCACGCACTGCCGCAACGGCA
>JAJYCY010000043.1:0-3398 GCA_021778035.1 Pseudomonadota bacterium | reverse complement strand
CATTCCGGAACCCGCCAGCAGGAGCGCCGAAGAAGGAATGCGGTGCAACCTGCCCACAGGAGAATTCGGCAAGAAGCGAAAGAACTGCAATCACATCCGGAACCTGCGTCCCGGAGGAAATTCAAGATCGGCGTGCAACATCCAGACTGACGGGAGGTGTTTCATGGCAACGCTTGAGTCCTGGAACGAAAGCGGTGAAGGCACGAAGCACGAGAAGCTCGGCTGGAAAGAGCTGTATCTGAAGGAAGACTGGTGGGCAGTGTGGGTAGGGCTCGGCCTCATGGCTATCGCCATGCTGCTGTTCGTGAACGGCAGCACCCTGCTCAAGTCGCTGGCCGTCAATCCGGGCGGCCTCAAATGGACCTCGTGGGGGCAGCTGCAGCAGCATTTCTCGCAGAACGCCCATCTGTACCTGCTGCAGTTCATCGCCTGGCTCCTGATCTTCGGCGTGAGCGCACGGGTCATGGGCATCCGGCTTGCGGAATTCATCCCGAGTTTCATATTCCTGTACGTACTGTCGATCGTGATGTTCACGATAGCCGGCTGGGCCAACGCGGCCCAGTTCAACCTCGAGCCTCCGCTCGTGGCGCTGGTGCTCGGGCTCGCGCTTGCCAACCTCTTCCGGCTGCCGGCCTGGCTCGACAGTGCGTTGCGGGTGGAGTACTTCATCAAGCTCGGTATCGTGCTGCTGGGCGCCACGTTTCCCATCACCCTGGTGCTGACCGCTGGACCGGTGGCGATCGCGCAGGCGACCGTCATATCGCTCGCTACCTGCCTCACGATCTATTTCGTGGGTACCCGCGTGTTCGGGCTTGACCGCCGGCTGGCGGCGGTGATCGGCGTCGGCGGGTCGGTATGCGGTGTGTCCGCCTCGATGGCGATCGCCGCCTCGGTGGGGGCCAAGAAGGAGCATCTCTATACCTCGGTGACGCTGGTCGTGGGCTGGGCACTGGTGATGATCCTGATCCTGCCATTCATCTCGCGCGGCCTTGGACTTCATCCCGGTGTCGCCGGAGCGTGGATCGGAACGTCGGAATTTGCCGACGCCGCCGGGTTCGCTGCGGCCAGCGCCTACGGCAAGATGGCCGGCAACGAGGATGTGGCAATCAAGGCGTTCACGCTGATGAAGGTGATCGGGCGCGACCTGTGGATCGGCATCTGGTCGTTTGCCTGGGCGCTCGTGGCGACCCTCGTCTGGGAGGCGAAGCAGCGTGGCACGAAGCCGGATGTCCGCGAGATCTGGTGGCGGTTTCCGAAGTTCGTCATCGGGTTCTTTGTCGCATCGATCCTGATGACGATGGTGACGAACAGCTATTCGCCGGCGGAGTTCAACAGTGTCGTCAAGCCCGGGCTCATCCTGCCGCTGGTGTCGCTGCGTACCTGGGCGTTCATTTTCTGCTTTCTCAGCATTGGTCTCACCACGCGCTTCCGCGATCTCGCCCCCGTCGGCTGGAAGACGTTTTCCACGTTCAGTCTGGGTGTCCTGATGAACGTGGTGCTGGGCTACATCCTGTCGGTCTATGTGTTCGGCAGCTACTGGTCGCACCTGTAGACAGATGGTCCCGCCGCGCACCGCGCGACGGGACCATGCTGCCCGACTGGAGGTTTCATGACACCACAGACCTGCCGGCACTGCCGGCATTTCACGGATCAGGCGGCGGATCTCGAGCGCCTGGTTCCCGGACTGCGCATTCTCAGTTCCGCCTATTCGGCGGTACGCGCTGACAACGGCATCTGCCTCCGGCACGACGAGATCCGCCGCCCGGCGCCTGCCTGCGCAGACTTCGAAGCCGCTTCCCCGCGGATGTCACGATGATCCTGGGACAGCCTGCCCGGCCGTCGGCGCTGGCGCGGGAGATCGGGCGGGTCCGCGATCAACCGCGCCGGGTCTGTTACGGGCAAAGCATCTCCCGATTCAGCTCCCCCACATCCATCGGAAGTGATTAGGGGTTGGCCCCGGCTCCGCAGGCACGGCGCAGCTCCCGGGTACTTCGGCCATTCGATAACCTGTTTGCGTCCTTTCGTGCTCCGTCCGCGCGGCCGCGGGGTTTTCCCGTCCAGGGCCGGGCAATGATGCAACATTGGTGCTCAGCCTTCTGGTGGATGACTTCCGCGGAACGCCGGGATCTGCGCCAGGCGGTCCATGACCTTCGAGATGGCCGGAAAGGCAGCCAGTTCCACGGAAAACTGCCGGGATGCCATGACCTGAGGATACAGAAAGACGTCCGCCATCGTGACTTCGTCGCCGCAGGCGAAGGCTCCGGCACATCCGGCGATCAGCCGGTCCAGTGCGGCGAAGCGGGTTTCGATCCAGTACCGTGCCCAGCCGGCGCCGTCGGCGTCGGATGCCGAAAACTGTGCGGCCAGACGGCGACGGACGGCGATATTATGCATTGGCTGGATTCCGGCATTGATGAGCTCAACAACCGCGCGCACACGGGCGCGGGCCAGGCTTCCGGAAGGCATCAGGGGCGGCGCGACACAGACCTCATCGAGGTATTCGATGATGGCGACGCTCTGGGTGAGAATCGTACCGTCGGTCTCGAGAGCGGGAACCTGCCGGGTAGCGGCAATCCGCGCGTACGGTTCGGCGAGGTGCTCGCCGGCGGCGAGATCGATCCAGACGGATTCGTAGGGCAGCGATTTGAGAGCCAGTGCAATGCGCACCCGCCAGGAAGAAGAGGATGTCTTCGACTGGTACAGCCGGATCATAAGAAAATCTCCTGAACATGCCGGTACGTTGCGTCAGACCATACTGAGATCGCCTGCCGCAATTCCGCCGACAAAGTCGTCATGATGCCATGACGGCATGGGGCGGCACATAAGCCCGGGCATTCTGCCTGCCGGACAATCCTCCTGCCGTGGCGCCACACAACCTGGCAATTTGCCACAACGGGCCAGAAGCGGTACCGTGCGCGACCGGTTTAGTAATGCCATTCCTGATGTGAATACGAATCACACCTTCAGGCTGTGCTTCTTGATGAGATCGTACATGGTGGGGCGGCTGATGCCGAGCAGGTCGGCGGCCTGAGTGACCTTCCCGTCCGCATGGCCGAGAGCGCGCACGATGGTCTGGCGCTCGATCTGGTCGCGTGCTTCCCGCAGATTGAATGTCGAAGCCCCGTCGGTGGGGACATCGAGCTCGAGGTCCTTGGCACCGATGTGGGATTCCTCGGCCATGATGGTGGCGCGTTTCACGCGATTCTTGAGCTCTCTCACATTGCCTGGCCAGCCGTAGTTTTCGATCGCAGCGAGCGCCTCTTTTGAGAAGCCGCGGAACAGCCGTCCCTGTTCGCGCGCGAAATGATCCAGGAACGAACGCGCCAGCAACAGGGTGTCGCCGGTGCGCTGGCGCAGCGGCGGAATCTGTACGCTGATCTCGCTGATCCGGTAGTACA
>JAJYCY010000042.1 GCA_021778035.1 Pseudomonadota bacterium | reverse complement strand
TCACGGCAGACGCCGAGGAGCTGCTGCGTGCCACCGCGACGCTGACCGGGGAGCGGGCGAGCGCGGCGCGTACCCGGGTCGAGGAGCGGATTCGGTCGGCGAAGGATGCCATGGGGTCCTTGGGCGAGGATGTTGTCGAGCGTGGTCGCGCCGCGGCTACCGCCGCGGACCGCACGGTGCGTGAACACCCGTGGGAATCGGTGGCGGTAGCAGCCGGACTCGGCTTTCTGCTTGGCATGCTGGCCGCGCGTCGCTGATCCGTATGCCGGATTCGGAAGAAAGTTATGGCGCCGCTGGAATCGGCGGAATTCTGCGTCGCATCGGTGCAACGCTGATCGCAATTCTCAGGACCCGGATTGAGCTCGCGGCGGCAGAAATCGAGGAGCAGGGATTGCGTGCCGCAGAGCTGGCTGTGCTGGCCGTGGCGGCGATCTTCTTTTTCTGCCTCGCCGTCATCTTCGGCACGCTTACGTTGGCGGTGGCGTTCTGGAGCACGGATCCGGTGCTGGTTCTTGGCGCGATCACGGGATTTTATCTGGTGCTCGCCGCCGCACTCGGCCTGATTCTGCGACAGCGGGCGAAGCGGCGTCCGCGCCTGCTTGCTGCCACGATTGCGGAGCTTGCGCGCGATGGCGAGGAACTGACCCGCTGATGGGCGTCCGGCTCGCCGCCGTGGTAGGCCGGCGCAGGAGGCTGGTGGCGCGGTCAGGGGCACAGCGGCAGGATCTTGCAGCGGACGTCCGTCGGCTCCGGAACCGGTTCAGGGCGGTCGAAGTGATGATCCGTGCAGGAAGAGTGCTGGGCCGTCGAGCGATCGTGCTTTTTCCGATGGGCATTCTGTTTGCGTGGCTGTGGAAAGCGAGGCGACAGGGCTGAAGGACGAGGTCCGCGGCACAGGCGCAGCAGTCCCGGGACTGCTGCGCCAGACTAAACCGGTACCGTGATGCGGTGGTGGGGCGTGCGCAGGACCGGGTCAGCGGGCAACTTCCTGAGTTCCGTCCATCAACCGGGTCAGCAGGGCCCATACCTGCGGGGGTGAAACCGTTTCGTAACAGGCCGGCACGACGGCGCTGGCGCCATGAAAGTGACAGCGGCGGCGCAGGCATGGCGAGCAGGAAAATTCCGCGCGGGCGTGGTGCTGGGCTCGGCCGAGCGTCCCGGTAAGGCCCGGGTCCGTGGCGCCATAGATGGTCACGGCCGGCACTGACAAGGCTGCGGCGCAGTGCGCAAGACCGGTGTCGACACCTACCACCCCGCGTGCGCCGGAAAGGACGCCAGCGAGTCCGGTAAGCGTCATGGCCGGCAGGACGCGGGCATCAGCGGTGGAGGCAGCGATGCGGTGGGCGCGCTCTGCCTCAGCCGGGCTGCCGGCGGGAAGAAGAACCCGCAACCCTGCGGCATTGGCGAGACCGGCGAGCGCGATCCAGTACGGTTCAGGGTACTGTTTGGTGGTCCATGCGGTTCCGTGCAGAAAAACCACGTAAGTACCCCGGGGATCCGTGGCAGAAATCAGCGCCGGAGAAATGCCGTAGTCAATCGTGTCGTGCGGCGCTGCGTAGTCCAGCGCCAGCGCAAACAGCGTGCGCAGCCGTTCGACAGCATGCCTGCCGCGCGGAACAGCGTGACGATGCCCATAGAACAGTGCGGCAAGTGGTTCGCGTGCGGAAGTGAATCCCAAACCGTGTCGCTGGCCGCGGGCGCAGGCAGCGAGCACGGCGCTTTTGAGCAGACCCTGGGCATCGATGATCCGGTCGTAGCGCCGCATGCGCAGGGCATGCAACGCCTGCATCCATTCCTGCCGATGCTGCGGTGACGTGATGCCGCTGCGCCAGCGTCGCAGGGCCACCGGAATGACTGCGTCGACAGCCGGATGCCAGGCCGGTATCTCCGCATAGGATTCCTCGACAAGCCAGTCGAACCGGACTTGAGGCAGGGCACGGGCCGCATCGGTCAGGGCGGGGAGCGCATGCAGCACATCGCCCAGCGATGACGTCTTGATGATCAGCACTCTCATCGCGCAGAGGGCTCCGCATCGATAGCCTCCAGTACGCGGGACGGACTGAGTTCCCGCAGGCAGTTGGTGTGCCCAAGAGGGCAGGTCCGTCTGAAGCAGGGGCTGCAGTTCAGCCCCAGGGACAGGATGGTCGCTCTGGCGTTCAGGGGTGGCGTGAAGCCGGGATCGGACGAACCGAATATCGCTATGAGACGCCGCCCCAGGCTTGCGGCTACGTGCATCAGCCCGGAGTCATTGCTGACCACCACCTTTGCAACCGAAAGCAGATCGACCGCTTCGCCGAGTGCTGTGCGCCCGGCTAGGTCGATGCATTCCGGACCGCAGAGGGTACGGATCCGGCTGGTCACTGACCTGTCCTTTTCAGAACCGAAAAGCCAGACCTGCCACCCGCGCGCGATGCGGTCGCGGGCGACCTCGGCAAAATACTCTTCGGGCCAGCGCTTGGCTGGCCCGTATTCCGCTCCCGGGCATAGGGCCATGACTGGCCGCGCCGCGGGATCGAGTCCCAGACGGCCGGCTGCCGCACTGATACCGGAGCCGGAGACTGCCAGTTTGGGTTCTGGCAATGACACGGGCAACCCTTCGCCGCGGTCGAGGCCCAGTGCGATGAAACGCTGGACTGTCATCGGCAGGCGTGCGGTGTCAAGCCTGCGGACGTCATTGAGCAGTCCCCAGCGCATCTCGCCGAGATAGCCGGTGCGCCGGGGTATCCGGGCCCAGAACGGCACGAGTGCAGACTTGAATGAATTCGGCAGCACGATCGCGTGCCCATATTCCCGCTGACGCAGTTCGCGCCCGAGGCGGTAGCGGGGACGCAGGCCAAGCTGACCGTGGCGCGTTGGCAGTGTCAGGGCGGCGCGGACCTCCGGCATCCGTGCGAGCAGGGGTTCGCTCCAGGCGGGAGCCAGCACATCAATCTCGGCACCAGGGTGGCGCTGCTTCAGAATCCGGAACAGGCTCTGTGCCATGACCATGTCGCCGACCCAGGACGGGCCTACGACAAGCAGCGGCTTCGGAAAGATCTTCATGCAGGGACGGCCCGACGGGAGCATGGCAGGACGGGGGCTGCGGTGCGTGGCCGGTAGCCCAGGGGGCGGCAGAATTGGCCTGCCGGGACCGTGGCCGGCAAACGGAAGTGCCTGCCCCGGAAGCGCGACGGCTCCAGGCAATTTTCCAGCAGGTTCAGGGCGGTTATCATCTAAAATGGCAAACGGAATACCGGGAAGGGGTGGTCGACCGGATCCGGAGACGTTCCGAAACAGATATAGAATCCAGTCGAAATATAATGGATAATACGCTGTTTTTCAACATATAAAATAGCACATTGATGCCTGGAGATAACGCATAACCATGGAATTTCTGCCTATCTTCCTGACAGTCCGGAATGAACCCTGCCTGGTGATCGGCGGCGGGGATGTTGCTGCACGCAAGGCCGGAATCCTCCTGCAGGCTGGAGCCCGGGTGCGTGTCGTCGCGCCAGAGCTGGGCAGCAATCTGGCGGCAATGGCGGCGCAGGGGAAGGTCGATCACCAGGCGGCCGTTTTCGAGCCCGGCCAGATCCGGGATGCCGTTGTGGTGATTGCTGCCACGGATGACGAAGAGGTCAACCGGGCGGTAGCGGCGGCGGCGCGCCGCCAGCGTGTGCCCGTCAATGTGGTCGACCGGCCCGAACTGTGTACGTTCGTGATGCCGTCCATCATCGACCGGTCTCCGCTTGTGCTGGCGGTGTCGACCGGCGGCGCTGCGCCGGTGCTGGCGCGGCAGCTGCGGGCCCGCCTCGAGACCCTGATCCCGGCTTCCTATGGCCGGCTGGCCGTGCTCATGAAGGAATTCCGCGAAAAGGTGCGCCAGCGCTTCAGGCGTGTCGCCGACCGGCGGATTTTCTGGGAAAAGGTGGTTGAAGGCGTGGTGGCCGAACAGGTCTACGCTGGCCAGGAACAGGCAGCGCGCGCCAGTCTCCAGAAGATGCTCGACCAGGAAAGCGGAGAGCCGGCACGTGGAGAGGTATACCTGGTCGGTGGAGGACCCGGGGACCCGGATCTGCTCACGTTCCGGGCGTTGCGGCTCATGCAGAGCGCCGATGTTGTCGTCTATGATCGTCTGGTGGCTCCCGCGGTGCTCGATCTGGTGCGTCGCGACGCCCAGCGTATCTATGCGGGCAAGGAGCGCGACAATCACGCGATTCCGCAGGAAGGTATCAACCAGCTGCTTGTACGGCTTGCCAAGGAGGGCAAGCGGGTCGTGCGTCTCAAGGGTGGCGATCCGTTCATATTCGGGCGTGGCGGCGAAGAGATCGAGACGCTGATGGCGGAGGGCGTGACCTTCCAGGTGGTCCCCGGCATCACGGCGGCCGCCGGCTGCGCTTCGTATGCAGGAATTCCGCTCACGCATCGGGATTATTCGCAGGCCGTGGTGTTCGTGACCGGACACCTGCAGGACGGCAGTGTCAACCTGAACTGGAAAGCGCTCGCCCAGCCCCGGCAGACCATCGTGTTCTACATGGGGCTGCATGGCATTGCCATCCTGTGCCGTGAGCTGGTAGCGCATGGTCTGGCGGCCGATACTCCGGCGGCGCTGGTCGAGCAGGGCACGACCCCCCGGCAGCGGGTGTATGTGGGAACGCTCGGGACGCTTCCGGATATTGTCCGGAACAACGACATCCATGCGCCGACGCTGATTATTGTCGGCGAAGTGGTCCGGCTGCACGAAAAACTGGCCTGGTTCGTTCCGGGTGCTGGTGCGGCGGATACGGTGCGGTAGGCTGGTTCAGCCTGTTTGCTGGTTACCGCTCTTGGGTCGTCGGGCGAGATCGTGTTCGACGGCCATCACCGCCGCTTCCACGCGTGAGCGGACACCCAGTTTGCGCAGAATGGACTTGACGTGCAGCTTCACCGTGCCGTCAGTGATGTAGAGGACGCGGGCGATTGCCTTGTTGCTGCGGCCCTCCGCGAGATGACGCAGGATCTCCTGTTCCCGGGGCGTCAGCTCTGCCAGCGGCGCAGCCGGAGAGGGGGTGTTTTTCTGCCGGCCCTGCACAAGGCGCGTCAGGGATCCGATCAGCTCCTTTGCCACCACATTGTCGCCGCGTACCGCGTCCTGCAGTGCCGGAACGAGATCCTCGGGGTCCATGTCCTTCAGCAGGTAGCCCTGCGCACCGCCGCGTAGTGCGGTCTGCAGATCGGCTTCGTCCCGGCTCATGGTCAGCATGAGTATCGGAGCCTGCACGCCGGCGGCACGCAGCCTGACCAGAACCTCGAGGCCATTCATGTCTGGCATCTTCACATCGAGCAGCACGATGTCGGGAGACAGCCCCGGCGTCACGGACAGCCCTTCGGCGCCGGTTCCGACAGACGCCGCTACTTCGATGCCACGGCTTTCAAGCAGCTGCTCCAGCCCCTTGCGCACCAGTGTGTGATCGTCGATCAGAACAACGCGCATGACGTTCAGCCTCCCGCGGCCTGGCGGTCGCGCACGACGGGCTGTGTCTGGCCGGAAAAGGTCAGCGAGATCCGGGTGCCTTCTCCCGGTTCGCTCTCTATCGTCAGGGTGCCGGGCAAGCGCTCAGCGCGCTCGTGCATGATGGATAGCCCGATATGCTCGCCGCGCTGTGAGCACGGCGCCGAAACGATGCCCGAACCGTCATCCTCGATCAGCAGCTGGTAATTGTTGCTGTCATCCGATCTGAGCATGATTCTGGTATTGAGCGCCTTGCTGTGCTTGCGGATGTTGGCCAGGGCTTCCTGTATGATGCGGAAGATCTGGATTTCCTGGGCCGGAGACAGCAGCAACTCATTGCATTCGTTATGGAAGAATGCGGCGATCCCGGTTTCCTCCTTGAAGTTCACGACCATGTCGGCAACCGCCGGAATCAGGCCGCGCTGGTCCATGCGCGAACGGAAATTGGCCAGCAGCTCGCGCAGGCTCGCGTGCGCTTCGACCAGCGCGATATGCAGGCGGCGTACCTCGTTTTCCGCGCTCGCAATGTCCTTGCGGAACAGCATCTCGCCCAGCATCTTGATGTGGATCCGCATGCTCACCAGTGACTGGGCGAGGGAGTCATGCAGTTCGTTGCCGATCATGTTGCGTTCTTCGATGATCGCCAGCCGCCGCGCGTCATTGTCGAGGCGTGCTTTTTCTATTGCCAGACCGAGGTGATTGCTGATGCTGAAGAGCAGTTCGCGCAGATCGTCGCCGAGGCTCGATATCGGCTGGTCGAGAAAGAGGTTATATACCCCGAGAATCCGGTCCTGGTAGTGGATCGGAACGACCACCACTTCCTCGCAGTCTTTGTCGAGCAGACCCATGACTGCGCCGCGGGCGCAGCAGCCGGTTCCATGTACGACGCGTATCTGGCCGTCGCGGGCAGACCAGCCGCATTCGCACTGGTCCAGATCGACCAGCAGATCCCGTTCCACGGCGTCCGGCGCCAGTCCGCGGCAGGCGACAAGCCGGGTCTGGTTGTGTTCGGTCAGCAGGCGAACAGTGGCAGCCCGTGCATGGACGAGATCAATGAACGTATCGAGAAACCCTTCAAGCAGTTCTTCGAGATTGCGCGACCTGTTCAGGCTGGAGGCGACATCGTAGAGGATCTCGAGCGAACGGGTCTTGCGGCCGAGGCGTTCCGTCTGTGCCTGAACCTGCGCGTCCATCTCCCGCGTCAGCACCTTCAGCTCGTCGCCGAGGCTGTTGATGTCGCGCGCCAGATCGGCAAACTCGCCGTCCGCAGGAACGGGGATCTGTGCAGAAAGATTTCCGGCGCGCACATGGATTGCCCAGTTGCGCAGATGGGTGAGCGGTTCGAGGAGCTCGCGGCTCACCCGTTTCAGGAGGAGGGCAACAGCCAGGATCGCGAGCACGGTGAGCGTCAGCTGTACCGAGAGCAGAGTCGGACCCGGATGGGGCAGAGAGAACGCGAGGTAGTCCGCGGCCAGCATCAGCGCCAGGACCACGGCCAGCAGCGCAAGAGACTGCCACAGCTGGCGCGGAAGCCAGCGCGCTGTCTTGTGGTGCCAGCCATCGGCCGGACGGATCATCCACGGCGCATGAGGCATCGAGGTCTGCTGGGATGTTGCGTTGTCGGGTCTGGGTGTCATGCGACCCCTCCGGGTCATGCCGCCCCAACCCTAATGTCCGGTAATGACGGGAACGATCCGTGTGCCGCGGCTACGCAAGGGGTAATGAGGCCGGAAAATCCGGTAGCTGATTAATTACTTATATCGGAGAGCAGAAAAAATAGCAACTCCCGGCTCCCCGGGCGGATGGTCCGGTGGGAAAGACCATATGAGGCCAAAGGAAATCCGGTGAGGCGCGGTCCTGGTCAGGAAGCGTGGCCGGAAGCGTAAATTCCGGGCTGGAACAGCTCTTTTCCTGACCGGGTCAGGGCAGTTGTATAGGGGCCGATCGCGTTTTCGAGCTCCTCGGTCCATGACGGATGGCTGTAGTTCATGTCCGTGAAAAACCACAGGCCGCGGTCCGACTGACAGGCTGCTGCCAGCATATGGATCTGCTCCCCCGCTTCATTGCCGACGATGCATCCACCCAGCAGCTGGCCGGTTTCCTCGTCGTGTACGACCTCGAGAAAGCCCTCATGATCGTGCTTGGCGCGGGATTTCGCGGAGGCGCCGAAGCTCGTGCGCGCGACATCCGGCGTAAATCCGGCATCTTCAGCCTGATCTTCGGTAAGCCCCACGGCAGCGACTTCCAGGGCGGAATCGATGACTATGGGAACAGTATGGTAGTTGCGGGGCTGCCGGCTGTTCCGGAGTGCGTTGGCCAGTGCAATTTTGGCATCGTGCAGGGCCGCGTTGGCTGTCATGGGGCCAGGCTTGACGTCGCCTATCGCGTAGATGCCAGGTACGCTGGTTTCGAGATATTCATCGGTTTCGATGAAGCCCTCGGATGTCCGATCAACCCCGGCTTCGCGCAGACCCATGTCGTCACAGTGTGGTTGCCGGCCGATGGCCACAAGCACCTGCTCGAATACCTCCGAGCGGCCGTCGTCAAATCCTACCCGCACTCCGCCCGTCACTGCCTCGGATGACACGATCGATGTGCCTGTCCGCACGTCGACACCCAGCCGCGCAAGCTTGCGCTCCAGAAGATTGCTGGCCCGGACAGGAATGCATGGTTTGTTGAGCAGCCGCGAGGACGCATCGGCGATCGTGACACGTGTACCGAACTGGTTCATGAAATACCCGAGCTCGCTGCCGATTGCCCCGCCGCCGATGCACAGCACCGTGGCAGGCAACGCCTTCAGTCCGCGCATGAAATGCCCGGAGTGGATCACGCGGTGTCCGTCCGTCCGGCACGCGGGATGTTCGCGTGGCGCAGCACCGGTTGCGATGACAACGACACCCGCGGACAGACGCACGGGATCGTGTTGTGCGGACAGCGGCAGCACTTCGATCTCCCGCGTGCCGCACAGCCTGGCGGTTCCATGGTAGACGCGCACCCCGAAGCGGTTTAGCCACACCGGAAAGTTGTCACGGATACCCGTGACCACCCTGTCCTTGTGTTCGAGCGCGGCAGCAAAGTCGCCCTGGATGTGTCCCTGCAGGCCGCAGCCCTGCAGCAGTCCGATGTCCTCGAGCAGGCTGGCGATGTGGAGGAGGGTTTTTTTCGGGATACAGCCCTCGTTGAGGCACGTGCCACCGGGCGACCCGCGTTCCACCAGCGCGACCCGTGCACCGAGCTGTGCTGCGCCAAGCGCAGCCTTGTAGCCGCCGGGTCCGCTGCCGACGACGACCACATCGTAGCAGTCGGTCGCAGCCATCAGGATTCCCGTGATGTGTCATCGCCACTGCGATGACCGGCATCGTTCGGATTCATGAAAATGAAGCGGAAGTCTCCCGGGTTGATCTCGACATAATCAAGTGTGGCGCCGACGAGCAGTTCAGCGCAGTCCGGCGAGATCAGAATGTTGACCCCCTCGCAGGTAACCACATGGTCGTTGCCGTTAGGATCGTCGAAGCCCATGCCGTAATCGAAATTGCCGTCCTCGTCGCGACGTGCGGCAAGCCGCAGATAGACCCTGGACGGATCGGTTTCGCCGGAAGATTTGAGGATCTGCTGGGCAGCCTGGGCGGTTACGTTGATCATCCAAATGCTCCGTGGTTGGGTCACACCCCGTGGCGGGGTGATGTGGCGGGCGTCAGCCCGTGGCCTTCAGCCGGGCGCACGTGCGGACGAATTCGACGAAACGCGCCGCCCAGTGGTTGGATTCGAGGTCGCGGATGTGCGCATAGCAGGCCAGCGTGTTGCGGTACACGATGCCGTCATGCTGCCCGTCGATGCCTGTGCCACGCACCACCTCGAAAGCATATTTTACGTCCGCAGCAATGTTCTCGAGCGAAGAATAGTGGAATTCATGGCCACGGATCTCGGCAGGGGCGGGCGACGGCCAGATTCCGGGCCCGGACGGCCGCAGCCGTATGTATCCGCGTCCCTGCGGGCGTTCGTGCATGACCGTATCCGCCGGCAGGGCGCCGACCATCTCGCAGCTTCGCCCGTTCCAGCTTAATCTGCGCGTAAGATACATGAGTCCGCCACATTCTGCGTACACCGGCATGCCGGCCTCGACGGCGCTGCGCAGTTCCTGGCGCAGGTTGCGATTGGATTCAAGCGCCTGCATGTGCACTTCCGGAAATCCGCCACCGATGAAGATGCCGTCCACGCAGGGCAGACGCTTGTCGTTGAGGGTATCGAACGTCACGAGTTCCGCGCCGGCAGCCTCCAGCGCCTCAAGATCACCCGGATAATAAAAACCGAATGCGGCATCGCGCGCGTATCCGATGCGCACGTCCGGGCGTGAATGGGCAGAAGGGGGCAATGCTGCTGGCGGAAGCGCGGGTGCGGACGCCGCCACCGCGGCCACCTTGTCGAGATCGACCTGCGCGGCCACCTCTCTGGCGAGAATGTCGATTTTTCCGGCTGCACCGCTGGCTTCGTTGGCCGGAACGAGTCCGAGGTGCCGCTCGACCATCGCCATCGACGGATGCTGATGTACCGCCCCGAGTACCGGTATGTCAGTGTAATGTTCGATCACCGCGCGCAGCTTGGATTCATGGCGGGAGCCGCCAAGCTGGTTGAGAATGACGCCGGCAATGCGGACGTCGGGATCAAATGCCTGATAGCCGAGAATCAGCGGAGCGATGCCGCGCGTCATGCCGCGCGCATCGATCACCAGAATGACGGGCAGGCCCAGCAGCTTCGCGAGCGCGGCGTTGCTGTTGCTGCCGTCGAGGTCGAGCCCGTCATACAGCCCCTTGTTTCCCTCGACGATCGCCAGGTCGGCGCCGGGCAGCCGCTGCGCGAAACGGGCGCGGATTTCCGCGGGCGACATCAGGTAGAAATCGAGGTTCTCGCAGGCCCGGCTGCTGGCCAGTCCGAGCCACATCGGATCGATGTAGTCAGGGCCCTTCTTGTAAGGCTGGACCGCCAATCCGCGACGGCTGAACGCGGCACACAGCCCGACGGCAAGCGTAGTCTTGCCGGACGACTTGTGGGCAGCCGAAATAAGAAAACGGTTCATTCCTGCCTGCCGGCGTTGCCGGGGCTGGAACTGAAGGGAACATTATGCGCCGCAGCAGCCGCGCTGAACGGAAGTCTGCGTGGGTACCGTCTCATGCAGGACCTCCGGCCGGACGTCGCCGCAGGCCGACACGCGGTCAGGCGTGTGCGGCCTCCGTCCCCTTTGCGGCCGCCGCATGGTGGGGGTCGACATCTTCGTCCGCCAGGCTGAGGGGCAGGAAGGGAAGAACCTTGATGGCGAATGTTGTCATCGCCATGGCGAGTGACACACCGCCGATGCCAAGCATCACTTCGGGCAGGCTGGGGCGGTATTGTCCGATCGCCCCGTCGAAGAAACTGCTGCTGACGATCTTGCCCGGGAAGATGATCAGCGGAAACGCCTGGCCGCCGACGATGATCACGTAGACCTGACAAAAGGCGCCGACGAGGACAAGTGCCGCGGCAAGAGCGATCATGGGGCGCGAACGGCCGAGCTGCCCATTGAACAGGATCAGCAGCGGAAGAACGCCTCCGATCAGGACCTGGCCGATCCAGAACAGCGCGGTATAAACGCCACCGTCAAGCAGGATGAACTTCTCGAACGCATGGTGTGCCGTCATGTACAGGTTGGTCAGGTGATAGACCAGCGCGAAATACAGCACCGCCGCGACAAAGACACCCAGGAGGTTTTTCAGCCGGTGGAGAATGGCGTCCCCGAGCGGCCGGCCGGTGAGGTTATAGGCCGCCATGGTATACAGGATGAATATCGCCAGACCGAACGAAAAGGACATGATGATGAACATTGGAGCAAGCAGGGCGGAATCATACGCCTCACGTGCGATGAGAAATCCGAAGATCGATCCTGTGCCGGTTGTCAGGGTGAGGCGCCACAGGAATGCGACCATGCCCGCGTGTTTCGTAAACACGTTCATGCGCCGCTCCATCATCATCCAGAGATAGACGGCGACGATGACCATGAAGCCGGTGTAGAGAAAAATGTTCCAGGCGAAGATCGACTTGAAGTTGTAGGTCGTCATCGCAACGATCAGGCGGTCCGGTTTGCCCAGGTCGAGTACCAGCACGGTCAGGCCGCCGATGAGCAGCGTGATGGCAAGCAGTCCGGACAGCCGCGCGAGCGGCTTGTACATTGCCCGTCCGAAAACCGAGGCAATGGATGCGACATTGAGCACGCCGGATGCAGAAACGATCATGAACACAGCAAATACGTGCGGAATGCCCCAGACGATCTGGTTGTTCATGCCGGTCACATGGTGTCCATTGGACTCCATGTAATACGCGGCGGCCAGGCCGGCCACGATCAGGATGCCCAAAAAGCCAAGCAGTCCCCAGTAGCCCAGGCTGCGTCCCTCTATCTCGCGGAAGTCTGTGAATTTCATGTCGTGGTCCGTTATCTGTCGTCCGGCCGGATTCTGAGCGATACCTTTACAGCCCCTGGTAGCGCACGCCGGTGTCGAGGTTGAGGTTAGGACGGATCTCTTCCGACTGCTGCGTGGCCAGCCGTTTTGCAATCTCGCTGGCCGGATCCCTCATGTCCCCGAATGTCAGCGCCTTGCCGCCATCATAGTTGCAGGCTTCGACGCATGCCGGAATGCGGCCTTCGTCCACGCGGTGCACGCACATGTTGCAGCCTTCGACCGTGCCTTTCCCGCGCGGCACGTCGGCCCTCTGTCCGGTGAGATTCTCGTGCACGAATGACCGGGCCTTGTAGGGGCAGGCCATCATGCAGTAGCGGCAGCCGATGCAGATGTGGCGGTCGACGAGCACAATGCCGTCGGCGCGACGGAAAGAGGCGCCGGTGGGGCAGACGTCCGCGCACGGCGGCTCCTCGCAATGCTGACACATCATGGGGAGGGTCTGTACATAGCCGGTCTGTTCGTCCTGCAGGGTCACGGTGCGGATCCATTGCGGCCGGATGTCGAGGCGAACGTTCTGTTGCAGCCCGTTTTCCTTGTTGCAGGCGCTCACGCAGGCCGAGCATCCCTCGGCACAGCGCGTGGTGTCGACCAGAATGCCCCAGCGTTGCGCATTGGTCACTGCCTGGTCCGGTGAGCGGGCCTCCGCCAGTTCCACCAGACGCATTCCAGGGGCCAGTGCCGCGCTTGCGAGCACCGCCCCGCCCACTGCCAGAAACTGCCTACGGTCAAGGCTCATTTCGGACCATCCACAGGTTCGGACTGAAGCTCGGTAACCATTGTCTTGCTGACCATTTCCGCGATGCGCGAATGCTGCGGCGCCAGAGCGATTGCCGATGTGGCAGTCTCCTGCTCCCGCTGCGGATGGGGCGAATGGCAGCTGAAGCAGTCGATCTGCACCGCCGCATAGGCATGACAGCTCGCGCAGAATCCGTGCTTGCCGAGTACGCTGTTTGTCTTGGGATCGGCGTGACAGTCCACGCAGTTTGTCAGGAGAAAGCGCTGCGTGCGGATCCCTTCATGAACGGTCAGATCCCGCTGATGCAGCAGAAACTGCATGTGATACCGTCGCATGATCGCAACCGGCGCCACGCATTTCTTGCCTTTTCCGAGGAATACCCCGGTAAGCGGGGAGGGGACCGGCTTTGCCGGTCCACCCGTGAACGCATAGGCCGCCGCAAGGAACGCGGCGATCGCCACGATTGCCGTGACCCATGCTCCCAGCACCGTTTTGTTATGGTGAGTCATCGCCATTCCCGTTCAGCCCAGGCAGTACGTGCCAGCTCAGTGATCACCCATGCCCATCTTGATGTAGCCGGTCGGACAGACGTCCGCGCAGATATGGCAGCCGACGCACAGATCGTAGTCGGTATAGACATAGCGGCCGGTCGTCGCCTTGGACTTGGGTGTGCGCTTGACTGCGGTCTGCGGACAGTAGATCACGCAGTTGTCGCACTCGAAGCACAGTCCGCAGCTCATGCAGCGCTTGGCCTCGCTGACAGCCTTGTCCTCCGGAAGCGGAACGATGCGTTCGGCGAAATGGCCAAGCACCTCGGTAGAGGAGGGAACCCTCTCCTCACGCCGATTGCGAAGCTCGTAGGGAAAATGACCGAGAAACAGCTCGTTTGCCTGGATTACCTCCGATGCCGAACGGTCCTCGTAATTATGGACCGCGTAGTTCATCTCGGAGGTGCCGCGCAGGTCACCGCGCTTGTCGACACTGAACTCCTCTGGCTGCAATCCGGTTTCGACCAGCTTGGAAAGCAGGTTGAAGTGATGCACGTCGACCTTCGGACGCTTCGCGATTTCCTTTCCGGTAAGATAGTTGTCGATCGTATCGGCGGTTACGGCAGCCTGCCCGATTGCCGTGGTGAGCAGGTGCGGACGCACGATGTCACCGCAGGCGAAATATCCCGGCTTGCTGGGTACCTGGTAGTAACGGTCGGTGTTGATCAGCCCCTTGCCGTTGTTGAGTGCATCAAGGCCGCTCAGGTCGCCGCCCTGGCCGATGGCGGAAACGATCAGGTCGCACGGAATGTCGAACTCGGTTCCGGGGATGGTCGCAAAATCCTTGGAAGCAGGGTCGACCTTGGCCATGCGCAGCGCGGTCGCACGGCCGCTTGCATCCATCAGCACTTCGATGGGCTTGAGGCTTGCCAGGATCTTGACGCCCTCGTGGAGCGCGTCGTCCACCTCGTGCTTGGCCGCGTTCATCTTCTCGATCGGCAGCAGCGAGGTCAGCGTGACGTCTGCGCCGTCGCGTGCCGCAGCTGTCGCGACGTCCTGGGCGGTATGTCCCAGCACAATGTTTTCCGGCAGATCCTCCTTTTTGGAGGACTTGATGTAACCGAGCCGGCGTGCCACGGATACGACGTCGATCGATGTGTCGCCACCGCCGACCACGACGATCTTCTGGCTGACGAAGCGCAGCCGGTTCTGGTTGAACGCCTCGAGAAACGCGACGCCGGTAATGCAGTTGGGGGCGTTGGCGCCGGTAACGGGCAGGCCGCGGCCGGTCTGGGCGCCGAGAGCGAACAGGATGGCATCAAATTCTTTTTCAAGCTGCTCGAGCGTCACATCCTTGCCGACGCGGATGTTGGTCCGTACTTCCACGCCCATGCCGACGATGCGGTTGATCTCGCCGTCGAGGACGTCGCGCGGCATGCGGTAGCCGGGAATGCCATAGCGCATCATGCCGCCGAGTTCCGCATACTTCTCGAAAATGGTGCAGGAATGGCCTTTGCGGCGCAGCTGGTAGGCAGCAGCGAGCCCGGCCGGACCGCCGCCGATGATCGCGACCTTCTTGCCGGTCGAGCGCTCGGCGGGTTTGAACGTGAGCTTGTTCGTCAGCGCGGAATCGCCGATGAACTGCTCGACGGAGTTGATGCCAACATGGTCCTCGAGTGAGTTACGGTTGCAGCCCTTCTCGCAGGGTGCCGGACAGACGCGGCCCATGACGGACGGAAACGGATTGGCGTCGGTAAGACGGCGGAAAGCGTACTCCGGCATGGTCATGCCTTTGCCGGGCTTCTCGACGCCGCGTACGACATTCAGCCAGCCGCGGATGTCCTCGCCAGAGGGACAGCTTGCCTGGCAGGGCGGGGTCTTGTGGACATAGGTCGGACACTTGTCGGACTCGTCAGCCGTGAATATACGCTCCTGGATCGAGTGCCAATTGTTGTCGCCATCCTTGAACCTGCGGTGCGTGAAACCTTCCTTCGCCTCGCCAGGTTTGTTCGCGGGTGTCGCCATCGAGTGTCTCCTCGTTATGCGTCGCAGAAATTGGTTGAAAGTAACGGAATCATTCTTTGGTGCCCAGCTGGATTGCATTGCTCACGAGGCCGTGCACACTTCCGATCATGTCCATCGGGTACTTATAATAGGGCAGGACCTTGGCAAACTGGGTCTTGCATATGGCGCAGATCGCCGCCAGGTAATTCACGCCGTGGTCGTCGACAACATGCTTGAGAGCCTGCATGCGGGGCTGTGCGCCCTTGACGCGGATCTCCATCAGGTCGTCGGTCAGCAGACCACCACCGCCGCCGCAGCAGAAGGTGCTCTCGTTGATGCTGCCAGGCTCCATGTCGTGGAACTTGTTCACGCAGGCCTTGATCACGGCCCGCGGGATGACGAACTGCCCCCCCGGCATGGTACCCATGCGTGTGGCGCGCGCCACGTTGCAGGAGTCATGGTAGGTGACAATCTTGTCATCGTTCGCCGACTTGTCGAGCGTGAGGGCCCCGCGCTGGATCAGGTCATAGGTCATTTCGCAGATGTGCTGCGGCACCGGATAGTTGGGGTCGAGAAAGTTGAACGGGCCGATGAGGGTGTTCCAGAAACTGTAGGCCACGCGCCAGGCATGTCCGCATTCGCCGACGACGATGCGCTTGATGCCGAGGTCAAGTGCCGCCTCGCGGATGCGGATCGCCACCTTGTGCATGTTTTCATGGCTGCCGATGAACATCGAAAAATTCGCCGCTTCGGAGGCATGCGAACTGAGCGTCCAGCGGATGCCGGCCTGGTGGAAGACCTTGGCATAGCCGATCAGGCCGTCGATGTGCGGTTCAGCAAAGAAATCGGCCGATGGAGTGATCAGCAGCACTTCCGCGCCCTTTTCGTCGAGCGGGAATTTCACGTCCACGCCGGTCGCGTCCTTCACGTCCTCCTCGAGCCCGTCGAGGGTGTTGCGCAGAGCCGGCTCCGGCAGTCCCAGATTGTTGCCGATCTTGAAGACCTTGCCGATGATTTCGTTCGAGTACTTCTGGCCCACGCCGACCGCGTCCATGATGTCGCGCGCGGCCATGGATACTTCCGCGGTGTCGATTCCGTAGGGACAGAACACGGAGCAGCGGCGGCACTGGGAACACTGGTGGAAGTAGCTGTACCACTCGTCCAGGACTTCCTTGGTCATGTCCCGGGCGCCGACCAGTTTCGGAAACAGTTTTCCGGACAGCGTGTAATAGCGCCGGTAGACGCTGCGCAGCAGATCCTGGCGGGCCACCGGCATGTTCTTCGGATCGCTGGTGCCGAGGTAGTAGTGGCACTTGTCGGTGCACGATCCGCATTTCACGCAGGTATCGAGAAACACGCGCAGTGCGCGTGACTCATCCACCAGCTCGCCGAGTTTCTTGACCGCCACGCTCTCCCAGTTGTCGACCAGCTTGCCGGGAAATCCGAGCGGCTCCTGGTGTTCGGGCTTGGCAACATACGGCTTGCTCTCGGCCATGACCCCCGCATGGATCAGCGGGATGACCGGGTACTCACGCAGCGCAGGTGTCTCGAAATTTGCCATGGCAGAAGCCTACCGACCACCGGGATTGTTGATCGAAGCGGACCATCCGGCGACATGCCGGTGTTCGCGGGGATTGTCGACCTGGTTGCGGGTCGGGCTGAAGAACACGCCGGGAGCGTGCAGCAGCTTGCTTATCGGAAAGATGATCATGAGCGTTGCCACGAGCGCCAGATGGATAAGCAGCACGGGATCAGCAGGAAGCGGTTCGAGCTGGAAAGACAGCAGTCCGAGAAAGAACTGCTTCAGCGCGATGATGTTGGTGTGAAAGACGAACTTCATAGCCAGCCCGCTGACCGCTATCGCCAGCAGTAGCGCCAGCATCAGGTGATCGGAAGGGCTGGTGATATAGCGTACACGGTCCACCAGAAAGCGCCGGGCCCACAGGCCGAGCAGACCGACGACCATGAGAAAGCCGGCATAGACGCCAAACGGCTGTTCCAGCACCACCCAGAACCATACCGGCTGGGTGAAGTAGCGCAGGTGCTGCAGCAGCACGAGCAGCAGGGCAAAGTGGAACATGATTCCGAACAGCCAGATCCACTTGTTTGACTTGAACAGACTCTCAAATACCGTCACTTCACGCAGCATGCGCCCAGCGACCCCCAGCAGCGTGGTTGGCGCTGGGGTCGTGGGAATCTTGAGCGGCGCCGGAGTGCTGGCGTAGACGTACACCTTGTACGCTACGCCGCCCACCAGAACTGCCGTGGCCACATAGAAGAGGACTGCATAGACAATCGTCACAGCCGGCATTGGCCCCACCTGACGTTTTGAACTGCCTGGTTGCGTTATACCTCGACCCGGGAACTCAGACGCATCCCGTCGGCTTTGGCAGTCCGGCGTATTTGCAGGCCTGCTTTGCCGGGCCATAGGGGAACAGTTCGTACAGGTACTTGCTGTTGCCCTTGTCCGGCCCGAGCTTCTTGCCGATCGCCTTGGTCAGCACACGCACCGCAGGAGCAATCTGGTATTCGTCGTAGTATTCACGCAGAAAGTTGATCACTTCCCAGTGGCTGTCCGACAGGGCGCAGTTGTCGACCTTGGCCATCTCTTTGGCCAGATCTTCGTTCCAGTCGTTGCGGTTGGTCAGGTATCCTTCCTCGTCAGTCTCAAAGCTCTGTCCGTTCACTACGATAGGCATGGTCGTTTCCTCGTCAGGTTAAAGTGTTGGTTACACCCAGGATTGCACATTCCGGTGTTCCGCCACGAGATCTACAAAACCGCTGTAGTCGACAAGCTTGATGCCGTCGATCGCCCGGTCCTGCATGCCACGTGCCTCGATGTCAGGGTAGAGAGCGTAAATCGTAACGTTTTTCATCGCCTTCTTGACCTTTTCGGTGACGGCGGTGCCCTTCAGGGCACCGTAGACTCCGTCCTCGATCAGCAGGATGGCGCTTCCTTTCTTGGCATAGTCGAGACAGCGTTCCAGCGAGTTGCGCTCGAACGGCGATTTGTTCACGGTATGCAGCATATTCATTCTCCGTCAGAAGCTCAGCACGACGTCCTGGCTTTCCATGAGGTCGGCCATTTCCGCCGTCGACAGCATGGTCACCGGAACGATGAGGTCGGCCGCCGTGAGGCCGCGCGCGTCCATCGACTCCTTTTCCACATAGAGCTTCTCGATGTCATAGCCTTCGAGGGCGCGGTAGGTGGGGGAGAAATTCTTGACGTTGATTGATTTGGTATGCTGACCTTTTGCCAGCTGGTACACGCCGTCGTCCATGAATACCAGGCTCACGTCCTGGTCGAACGCTGCGGCAATCAGCACGACCTCGAGTGACTCGAGTGCGTAGATGGTGCCGTAAGGAGCCTTGCGGTTCACGTACAGGAATTTCTTTACGACGCCGGACACTTCTTCGTCCATTTCAACGCCGCCAGTTGTTTCGTTCATGTGGGTATCTCTCCATTTCCGTCTGGTCTTGATCAGTCGCCGAATACGACCAGGCGGTCGGCCTGGATCCCGGATTCGATAAGCTGACCCAGCCCGGAAATGCGGAATCCCTCGGCAAGATTCTCGTCGCGGATGCCGCGCCGCAGAGCGGCGGCGACGCACACGACCAGGTCGATCTTGTAATCAGCCGCGAGCTTTGTCCAGCGGGCGACGATGTTGCGGTCGTCCTGCGGAGGTTCGGTAAGCTTGGTCGAATTGTTGACGCCGTCATGATAGAAGAAAATGCGATGGATCTGGTGCCCCTTCTCCAGTGCTGCCTTGGCGAACAGATAGGCCGTATCGGACGCTTCGTGCGTGTAGGGCCCTTCGTTCACCATGATGCCAAACTTCATGGACATCCCCCTTTGTGCTGTCGTCTCATGCCTATGTAAATTCTCTGTGCCTGCCGGCGTGGCGTGCAGTGCCTGCCTGCCGTCCTGCCTGTCTCTCCCTGTCCGGCCCTTGCCTGCGCAGAATCAGCCGCATCAGTCCCTGTGGCAGCATGCCGGCCAGTGCCGGGCATTCTACGCGCAACTGTCAATCATCCAATTTGACCCAGATCAATCCGATGCGCAGTAATCCGCGATACCGGGCCGGGCATTGAGCCCGGCCCGGTCGGTGGGTCAGAAGCGGATATGGGTCGATGCGTTCAGCGACGCACGCGATCCACGCCAGTTGTCGATATGGAACTTGGTGAACGGCAGTCCGGTCAGCTCGAAGAAACGCGGCCAGCCGATACGGGTCACCCAGTCACCAACACGTTCCCAGTCCTTCGCGTCTTCCTTGTAGACACGCAGGATGTTCTTCACGATCGCGCCTGCCTCGGGCCAGCGTGGCGGATTGTTCGGGATGCCGGCGGCCACAAGCTTGTGGAACATCGGCTTCGAAC
>JAJYCY010000041.1 GCA_021778035.1 Pseudomonadota bacterium | reverse complement strand
GCGGGCTGTCCGGTGGCCTGCGGTGCGGAGGTGGTTACTTCGTGGCCACGCGGACCGGGTGGTGCCGGACAAAATAGGCATCATGCGCCGAATCGGCTATCCTTTACCCCTTTTTCAGACCTCCCGGAATCCGCCGCCGGCCATCGCGGCAGGCTGCCCGGAGCGAGCGCAGGAGATCGGTGCATCGATGTTTACGAAAGACATGACTATCGCCGGATTTGACCCGGAGCTGTGGCAGGCCATGCAGGGAGAAGTTCGCCGGCAGGAAGACCATATCGAGCTCATTGCATCGGAAAACTACGCCAGCCCGCGGGTACTGGCGGCACAGGGCTCAGTGTTCACCAACAAGTACGCAGAAGGCTATCCGGGCAAACGCTACTACGGCGGATGTGAGTACGTGGACGTCGCCGAGCGCCTGGCGATCGAGCGGGCGAAGGAGCTTTTCGGTGCCGCTTACGCGAACGTGCAGCCCCATTCAGGCTCGCAGGCAAACGCCGCGGTCTATCTGGCGCTGCTGCAGCCGGGAGACACGATACTCGGCATGAGCCTCGCGCACGGCGGCCATCTCACGCATGGTGCCAAGGTGAATTTTTCCGGCAAGATCTTCAATGCGGTGCAGTACGGGCTTGATGTGCGCACCGGCGAAATCGACTACGAGTCGGTTGACCGCCTGGCGCAAGAACACCGACCGAAAATGGTGGTGGCGGGTTTCAGCGCCTATTCACGCGTGGTTGACTGGCAGCGTTTCCGCGCCATTGCCGACTCGGTTGGCGCTTACCTGTTCGTCGACATGGCGCACCCGGCGGGACTGATTGCTGCGGGTCTGTATCCCAATCCGGTGTCGATCGCCGATGTAACCACCTCCACCACCCACAAGACGCTGCGCGGGCCGCGCGGCGGGCTGATCCTTGCAAAAGCGAACCCTGATATCGAAAAGAAGCTGAACTCGGTGGTTTTTCCCGGAACCCAGGGCGGACCGCTGATGCATGTGATCGCCGCCAAGGCGGTGGCGTTCAAGGAAGCCCTGACTCCCGAATTCCGGCACTACCAGAAGCAGGTGCTGGACAACGCGCGCACGATGGCGCGCGTGATGATCGAGCGTGGCTACCGGATTGTTTCCGGCGGCACGGACGATCACCTGTTTCTCGTTGACCTGATAGGCAAGGGTATCACCGGAAAGGATGCCGAGGCGGCGCTCGGCGATGCGCACATTACGGTCAACAAGAATGCCGTGCCAAACGATCCGCAGTCTCCATTTGTGACGAGCGGCATCCGCGTGGGCACCCCTGCGGCCACCACCCGCGGTTTCCGGGAACGGGAAGTGGCGCAGGTGGCGGGCTGGATCTGCGACATCCTGTCCGACCCGCAGGACACAGCAGTGCGTGCGCGTGTGCGCAGCGAGGTGACGGCACTGTGCGCGGGCTTTCCAGTCTATGAATCGGTCGCCTGCTAGCCTGGCAATGACCCTCTGGCACCCGGGACATCGATACCACCATGCGCTGCCCGTTCTGTTTTGCTGACGAAACACGGGTCATCGACTCGCGGCTTGCCGACGACGGTGACTCGGTGCGCCGGCGCCGTGAATGCGAGGTCTGCTCCGAGCGTTTCACCACGTTCGAGCGCGCCGAACTGCGGCTGCCACAGGTCATCAAGTCCGACAGCCGGCGCGAGCCGTTCAGCGAGGAGAAACTTCGCAGCGGCATGACGCGCGCCCTGGAGAAACGTGCGGTCGACGCCGGAGCGGTGGAAAAGGCGATCGGCCGGATACGGCACCGGCTGCTGGCAGGCGGCGAGCGCGAGGTCCGGTCGCGGGACATCGGCGAGTGGGTCATGGAGGAGCTGAAGGATCTCGACGCGGTGGCCTACGTGCGGTTTGCATCCGTCTATCGCAGCTTCGAGGATCTGGATGCTTTCCGCGAAGAGGTCCAGCGCCTGCAGAGCGAGCCGACTGCCGAGAGCCGTCGCAAGCAGCTCAGGCTCATCCCGGACAGGGAATCCGGTCAAGACGCCGGAAAGGACGAACCGGAGCCGGGGACGGGCGGTTCCGGAAAATGACGCGACTGTCCGGAGACGCGGACGCCATGGCGCTCGCGCTGCAGCTCGCGGAGCGCGGTCTTTATACCACCGATCCGAATCCGCGCGTCGGATGTGTCATCGTCAGGGACGGAACCTGCATCGGCCAGGGCTGGCACGAGCGGGCCGGAGAACCTCACGCCGAAGTGCACGCCCTGCGTGCAGCAGGCAGCGCCGCGCGCGGTGCAACGGCCTATGTCACGCTCGAGCCGTGCTGTCATCACGGTCGTACGCCGCCCTGTACAGACGCCCTGATCGCGGCTGGCATCGCGCGTGTGGTTGCGGCCATGCCCGACCCTAATCCTCTGGTGTCGGGGTGCGGACTGGAGGCGCTGCGCGGCGCGGGGATCGCGACCGAGGTCGGGCTGATGCAGGCGCAGGCCGAGAAACTCAATCCGGGATTCATATCGCGCATGTGCCGTGGCCGGCCGTTCGTTCGCGTGAAGCTGGCTGCCAGTCTCGACGGGCGGACCGCGATGGACAGCGGCGAGAGCAAGTGGATCACTGGCGAGTCCGCGCGCGCCGATGTGCAGCGCCTGCGGGCGCGCAGCTCGGCGGTGCTTACCGGCATCGGGACGGTGCGGGCGGATGATCCTTCCCTGACGGTGCGCGCATTTGACATCGGGCGCCAGCCACTCAGGATCGTGGTTGATTCCATGCTGGGCACCGCCGCAACGGCCCGTGTGCTGGCCGCGCCCGGCCAGGCGCTGGTTGTCAGCGCCGGCGGGGATGCGGGCCACGCCCGGCGACTGCAACAGACCGGGGCCGAGGTGCTCTGTCTGCCGCATCCCGGCGGGAAAGTTGATCTGGCCGGGCTGATGCGCCATCTGGCTGGCCGTGGTATCAATGAAGTGCTGGTTGAAGCCGGGCCGACCCTGAGCGGCGCGCTGCTCGCGGCGGGGCTGGTGGATGAACTGGTGATCTATCTTGCCCCGCATCTGATGGGTACCCAGGCGCGCGGCATGTTTATGCTCCCCGGGCTCGCGCACATGCGTGACCGCGTGGCGCTCGAGATCCGGGATGTGCGCGCTGTCGGCGAGGACTGGCGGATCGTGGCGGCAGTGCAGGGAGGCAGTGCGCCGGTGACGGATGGGCAGGGTTGACGGAGGTGCAGCGGTGTTCACAGGCATAGTGGCGGCGGTGGGCAGCATCGGGCGGGTCGAAAAAAACGGCAGCGACCTGCGGCTTCGTGTCGATGCCGGTGCGCTCGACCTGTCCGACGTCCGGATCGGTGACAGTATTGCGGTGAGCGGTGTATGTCTCACGGCCGTGGACTGCGGCGGTGGCGGGTTCTCGGCGGATGTGTCGCGCGAGACGCTGGACCATACCACGCTGCGTGCGGTGTGCCCGGGCATGCGCGTCAACCTGGAAAAGGCGCTGGCCGCCGGCGAGCGTCTGGGCGGTCATCTGGTGAGTGGTCACGTGGACGGGACCGGCAGGGTGCTGGAGCGGTGGCAGGACGGCCAGTCGGTGCGTCTCGCCGTGGAAGCGCCGGCGGCGCTGGCCCGGTATATTGCGCCGAAAGGGTCGATATGTGTCGACGGCGTGAGCCTTACCGTCAACGCGGTCCGCGATACGCGTTTTGACCTCAACATCGTGCCGCACACGGCGCAGCAGACAACCCTGGGCGAGGCGCACGCCGGGAAGGAGGTCAATCTGGAGGTGGACCTGATCGCCCGCTATCTGGAGAGACTGCTTGTCGCGTCACCGGCGGAAGCCGGTACGCGGCTCGACGAGCAATTCCTGGCCGCCCACGGGTTCATTCGGGAACCCGGACGGTAGGCGCCCGGGCTTGCCATTCCGCCCTTATTCTCCCCAGGCCCGGGTGAGTACTTCGTATTTCCTGTTCTGGTTGCCGGCCTGGGGGGTCCCGGACGGAACCTGATGTGGCCGCCTGCCGTGCTGTTGCCCCGTTGCCGGTGCCGCGCGCCGTGCCTGCAGCCGGTGGCGTATTGCGGGCCGGCGGGCGGTGACGGGAGCCGGAGTGGCCTGTGTGTCCGGTACCGGAGCTGGTATGGGCTGCGCGATCACGGCGTGCGCCGGGAGCGCCACATGTTGGGATACGGACGGCGGCAACCCGGGGGTGTGATGCGCCGGCTTCGCCAGGAAATAGAATCCGGCAACCAGCGCCAATGCCGTGAGGGGCAGCAGGCTCGCCAATCCCACCGTCGTCAGGCGGTGCCCGACCAGAGCCAGGCGTGCCCGCAGCGATGGCGGGGTGAGCGGTCCGGACTGTTCCCGGGGGTTTGTGCCGGGCTGGCGCCGGTCGGTTTCGACGTAGTGCGCCATGACCGCGCGGTCTTTGTCCTTGCGGATTGCCTTGAGGCGGCGGTAAGCACGCACATGGATCATGCCGAGCTTGACCAGTGCGCTGCGGAACTCATGCGCGCTCTGGAAGCGGCGGTCAGGGTCCTTGTTGATCGCCTTAAGAATGACCAGCTCAAGCTCTAGCGGGATGTCGGGCTGCAGCGACGAGGGGCGCGGTGGCTGCTCATGCAGATGCGCGTCCATGTACTCGTAATCGCTGTGTTTGACGAATGGTAGTCTGCCGGTGACTGCCTCGAACAGGGTTACTCCGAGGGTGTAGATGTCGGAGCGGAAATCCGCCTCCTTGCCCGTGATCTGTTCCGGAGATATGTACATGAGCGTGCCGATCATCGAGCCGCTCTGGGTCATGTCCTTGTTGTCGAGAATCTTGGCAACGCCGAAATCCATGAGCTTGATCTCATGGCTGGCGGTGATGAAAATATTGCTTGGCTTCAGGTCGCGATGGACGATGCCCAGACGGTGAGCCCGCTCCACACCGATCAGCGCCTGCTCGAAGACCCATACCGTGGTCGCGACCGAGAGCCGGCCTTCGTTATGAAGCCGCTGCGCAAGGGTCTGGCCTTCGATATATTCCATTACCAGCACGAGGCTGCCGGACTGCTCGAACAGTGAATGCAGGGTAACGATGTTGGGCCCGTTCAAACGCGCCTGCGCCTGCGCCTCGATGCGGAATCTCTGCAGGAACTCCTTGTTGCGGAACAGGTGCGGCGAGAGCACCTTCAGCGCTACGGTCCGGTCGAGCGTGGTGTCATGGGCTTTGTATACGACACCCATTCCTCCCTCGCCGAGCTTGCTGACAATGAGATAGTTGGCGAGCGTGCTCCCGACCTCGATGGTATCGAGGAGCGTCTCGCCTGGCCGGCTGTGCCCGGATTCCTTTCCAAGGACCGCAGTCTTGGCGAGACTGTCAGCATTCTGTGGTGTCGTGGCACCGCGTCTGCCACGTATGAGGCGCAAATCAGACATTCCCGTGGACCCCTTTAGGCTTATCACGGATTGAGGTGTTTCATATAACTCTAGATCTTACTCCAGACCCCGTGCAGCGGGCCGCGCGGGCAAGACAGAAGGGCCGGATCATCGGACGAACGGATACCCCGCCCAATCAATGAGTTGGGTTGAAGACAGTGGCTGCCGGCTGCGCGGCGTGCGGCCTAGCGCCAGCGAAGTGCTGCGGGGGCGCCCGTGCTGCGCGGAACGATGGTAAAAGTCTCCTCAGCGCGGGCCAGAGGCATGCTGCGGCGTTCGCCCCGACGGCGGAAGGAAAGCCGGCTGACGATCAGGTAATTGCCGGCTGGTGCCGAGCGCGGAATCGGCAGCACGGTCGTGGCTGAATAGAAGCCGCTGGCGCGCAGCTGGCTCGACAGATCTTCAGTATGGGATGCAATCAGGGTGCCATCCTGGGCGTAGAACTTGCGGGTTTCCGTGAAATCCAGGGCCGCATCCGGGTTACGCCGGAGGTACAGTTCCTTGCGGATCTTCAGGTATTCGCAGGGGTGGATCCGGGAGCGGTTGACTCCGATCCGGTAAAGGTCTGCCTGCGCCAGGAAGCCCCGCGGCAGGGGACCGAACGCAAGCTTGTCTCTGACGAGTGTGTAATGGGTGGCCAGGTCGACTCTGGCTGACTGGATCGAGCATGTCTGTTGCGGAGCGGTGACGCATCCGGACAGCAGCATGAGAAAGAGCCCGGCAAGTGGAACCGCAGAGGGAAAGGGCAGGATCCGGGACAGACGCGCGACCATTCTCATCTCCATGTCGGTTGACGGCGCGTACTTTACACGGGGCGCAGGCCGGTGTCAGCTTCCGCCCCAGACACGCTGCAGTAACCGGTATTTTCCCGGAAGCCGGGGGCTGAACGGTGCCGCCGGCCGGACGGGGACGGCGGGCTGCGGCGGACTCTGTGGCCCGGCGATGGCCGGTGTGTGTATCACCGGAGGCACAGCGGATTGCGGGGGGCTGGCTGGAGCCGGAACAGGGGGTACAGGCACGAACCCGAGCCACAGGGCGAGACTGATGATCGCGGCCAGCAGCGCGAGGTCAAATCCGGCGCTGGCAACGATCTGCCGCGGGGGAAAAGCCCGTGCGAGCAGGGTGCCGGCGGATCCCGGGCTGGTCGCGTGCCGGGATGCGCGGGCAGCCGGTTTTCCGCCGTGGGAAAGCAGTGCCACACGGAAGGCGGCTGCTGTCTGGAAACGGCGGCCGGGATCCTTCTCGACTGCCTTGAGGATAACCGCTTCGATCTGCGCCGGCAGATTGTGCTGGTAGATGCGCGGGCTCGGGGGGCGCTCCACGGCGTGGGCGTGCATCAGGCCGTAGTGGGTTTTGCGTTCGAAGGGCAGTCGTCCTGTGATGGCCTCGAAAAGACTGATGCCGAGCGTATACACGTCCGAACGGAAGTCAGCCTGGCGCCCGTTGAGCTGTTCGGGTGCAATGTAGAGCAGGGTACCGATCACGGCGCCGACATTCCCGGGCTCTCCGTGCCCGAGGATGCGTGCGATGCCGAAGTCCATGAGTTTTACCCCTCCGCTGCGCGTCAGGAATATGTTGTTCGGCTTGAGATCGCAGTGGATGATGCCCATGGCATGGGCGCTTTCCACTCCGCGCAGCGCCTGATCGAACACCCGTACGGCTTCTTCGGCATCGAGTGGCCCGTTTTCGCGGATATGCTGCTCGAGCGTCCTGCCTTCGACATATTCCATGACAAGAACCAGTCCGGCCGGTATTTCGAGCAGCTGGAACAGGGTGACCACATTGGGCGAATGCAGACGTGCCTGCGCCCTGGCCTCGGTGCGGAAGCGCTGCATGAACGCCGGATTGTGGTACAGGTGTGACGGCAGGAATTTCAGTGCCACCGTGCGTTCAAGGCTGCGGTCGCGGGCCTTGTAGACGACGCCCATCCCGCCCTCGCCAAGCCGGGAGACAATGGTGTAACAGCCGATTTCCGTTCCGGGTTCGAGCGCGCTGGCGGCGAGCACCTTTACCGGAGTGGCCGGTTCTGTCCGTCGCAGGCGGCCGTCGGCTGTGTCCATCTGTCTTTCCGTGTTCTTTTCGGGGTCCACAGGGTTGTCTCTCCTGTCGTGGCCGGTTCCCGTTTTCGGCCCATACAGTTCGCTGCTGCGCGCTTTCAGGCGCAATCTCCATATATAATAGTTGATCAATCGCCGCCGGGCGGTCCGCAGGGTCGCTGCGGCCGGTACCGCCGGACTGGCGGATAAACGTTGACCCAGGCAGACGAGACCATGCCCATCAGCCCCATTGCCGAAATCATCGACGAACTGCGTCGTGGACGCATGGTCATCATCATGGATGATGAAGACCGTGAGAACGAAGGCGACGTGCTTATTGCAGCCGAGCATGTGCGCGCCGAGCACATCAACTTCATGGCCCGTCATGCGCGCGGGCTGGTATGCCTCACGCTCACCCAGGATCGCTGCCGCCAGCTGCAGTTGCCGCTGATGGTGAGCGACAATGGCTCGCGCATGTCGACCAACTTCACCGTATCGATTGAGGCAGCCGAAGGCGTGACGACCGGCATCTCTGCCGGTGACCGGGCCACGACGATACGTGCCGCAATCCGTCCCGATGCCGGGCCGCGCGATATCGTGCAGCCCGGACATGTCTTCCCGCTGATGGCCAGGCGCGGCGGGGTGCTGGCGCGTGCCGGGCATACCGAGGCGGGTATCGACCTGCCGCGTCTGGCCGGGCTTACCCCGGCCAGCGCCATCTGCGAGATCCTGAACGAGGACGGCAGCATGGCGCGGCTGCCGCAGCTCGAGGTGTTCGCCCGCGCGCACGGACTTCGGATCGGCACAATCGCCGATCTCATCCGTTACCGCATGGAAAACGAGTCAACCGTGCAGCGTGCCGCCGAATGCCATGTCCAGACCGAATTCGGGGGATTCCGGGCGGTGGCCTATCACGACGAGATCGACGATGCCGTGCATCTCGCCCTGGTGAAGGGCGAGGTCGTAGGCGACCGGCCGACCCTGGTCCGCGTACATGTGCAGTCGAGTCTGCTGGATCTGCTGGCGCTGGCGCACCGTAATCCGGCGTGGAGCCTGCGGGGCGCGCTGGAGCGCGTCGCCCGCGAAGGGGCGGGCGTGGTCGTGGTGCTGGACCAGAAGGAGCCGGCCGCCGACATGATCCGCCAGATCCAGCATTTCCAACGGCAGGAACAGGGCATAGAATTGCCGCTCCGGCGTCCGCACCAGGCGCTGCGTACGTACGGTCTCGGCAGCCAGATTCTCGCCGATCTGGGAGTGTGCAGGATGCGGGTGCTCGGCAATCCGGTCAAGGCGCCCGGGCTGTCCGGGTTCGGACTGGAGATCGTGGAATACGTCAGCCCTCCCGGCGCTGCAGAAGACGGGGCGTCGCCGCCGGCAGACAGTGTCAATACGCTTGCATAACGGGAACAGGGTCATGGCGGAAGTGAAATGCATAGACGGTGAGTTGAGCGCGCGCGGAACGCGCTTTGGCATCATTCTCGGGCGCTTCAACAGCTTCATCGGCGAGCGGTTGCTCGAAGGCGCGCTGGACACGCTGGTGCGCCATGGCGCGGACCGCGCGCAGATCGATATCGTGCGGGTGCCCGGTGCTTACGAGATGCCGCTGGCGGCCAAGATCATGGCGGCGGGGGCGCGGTACGATGCGCTGATCGCGCTGGGTGCGGTGATCCGGGGAGCGACGCCGCATTTCGAATATGTGGCTTCGGAGGCGTCGAAAGGACTGGCCCAGGTCATGATGCAGTACGATGTGCCGGTGGCATTCGGACTGCTTACCGTCGACAGCATCGAACAGGCAGTCGAGCGGGCCGGAACCAAGTCCGGGAACAAGGGCGTGGACGCGGCGATGTCCGCCATCGAGATGGCCAGCCTGCTCAAACGGCTGCGTGCGTGACGGAACTTCCGGAAAAGGGTGGCCGTAACCGGGCGCGCCAGGCGGCCGTCCAGGCGATATACCAGTGGCAACTGACCGAACAGCCGCCAGACCAGATCGAGAGCCATTTCATCAGCGATCATGAACTCGACGGCGTGGACCTTGAGTATTTCCATCACCTGGTGCGCGAAGTACCCCGGCACTGGCACCAGATCGACGATCATCTCGGACCCTATCTGGACCGCACAATCGATGAGGTCGACCCTGTGGAGCGCGCGATTCTGCGGATCGGCACCTTCGAGCTCGAGTTCCATCCGGAAATTCCCTACAAGGTGGTGCTCAACGAGGCGGTCGAACTGGCGAAGATGTTCGGGGCCGAACATGGCCACAAGTTCGTCAATGCGGTGCTCGACAAGGTGGCGGCGAAGCTGCGCTCGAACGAGATCAGCCGCCGGGCCTCGTAACAGTACCTGACTTGAACGAATTCGGGCTGATCCGCAGTTTTTTCGCGCACCAGCCCGTGCAGCGTGCGGATGTGGCTACAGGTATCGGCGACGATGCCGCAGTGCTCGATCTGCCGCCTGGCTGCCAGCTGGTGGTGTCTACCGACATGCTGGTCGCGGGTGTGCATTTTCTGCCGGGCACTGAAGCGCAGGCGGTGGGCTACAAGGCGCTGGCGGTCAATCTGAGCGATCTGGCGGCGATGGGAGCGGACCCTGCGTGGTTCACGCTGAACCTCAGTCTGCCCGCGGCCGATGAGGTCTGGCTGCGCGGTTTCTGCGAGGGGCTGTTCGGGCTGGCCGGCCGGTACGGCCTGCAGCTGGTGGGCGGAGACACTACCCGCGGGCCACTTACGGTCGGGATACAGATTGCGGGCTATGTGCCCAGCGGACAGGCGCTGCTGCGCAGCGGTGCACGCCCCGGCGACGGAGTGTACGTCACCGGACAGCTCGGGGATGCGGCGCTCGGCCTGATGTGCCTGCAGGGGCAGCTCCAGCTGGCGGACTCCGACCGCGTGCGCGTGATACAGCGCCTTGAGCGGCCAGTGCCGCGGGTGCGGGAGGGTCAGGCGCTACGCGGGCTTGCCTCCGCCTGTATCGACGTTTCCGACGGACTGGCGGCTGATCTGGGTCACGTGCTGGACGCGAGTGGCGCGGGAGCGCGTGTGGAGCTTGCGGCGCTTCCCCTGTCGCCCGTCTACCAGGGGGTGCATGGCCGGACCGGATGGGATCCGGCGGTGGCGGGAGGCGACGATTACGAGCTGTGTTTCACCGTGCCGCCCCGGCATGAGCCGGCGGTGGTGGAACGGATGCGGCCGTTTGGTGGCGTGCGGCGCATCGGGGTGGTCGAATCGGCTCCCGGGCTGCGCCTGCGTGACCCGTCCGGGGCAGAATACCGGCCGCAAGCGGATGGTTTTGATCATTTCCGCAGCCCCTGAGTGGCCGCTATCTCGTCCAGACCCCCGAAGAGGACGGACCGGAAAGTCGGAGTGGCAGGGCAGCCGGGAGAGCCATGACATCAAAACAGTCTTGCGGGCATCCTCCGGCCCGCCGCAGTGTGGTCGTGCGGTATGGACGGGAAGCAGGCCATGGATGACGGGCTGACCGTCTTGGCCGGGCAGCTTGGCCACGACCTGCGCAACGCAGGCCAGAGTCTGGCGACGGCTGAATCCTGTACCGGGGGCTGGGTTGCCCAGGTTCTGACGTCGATTCCCGGGAGTTCGCGCTGGTTCGAGCGCGGGTTTGTGACGTACAGCAACCTGTCCAAGCGCGAGATGCTGGGCGTGCGGGCCGGAATCCTGGCCCGCTCCGGGGCGGTCAGCGAGCAGACCGCGCGGGCCATGGCCGAGGGTGCGCTGGCCCGCAGCCGCGCGGATTTCGCGCTGGCGATCACCGGCATCGCCGGTCCGGAAGGGGGTACCCCGGAAAAACCCGTAGGAACCGTGTGTTTTGCCTGGGCTGGACGCCAGCGTCCGACCCTGAGCGTGACCCGGCACTTTCCGGGAGACCGGGAGGCGGTCCGCCGCCAGTCGGTCGTAGCGGCCCTGGAAGGACTGCGCAGCTATTACTCTGCGCGGGAATGAGCGACCGTGCCACAGTGGCCGGAACAGTGCTAGGACTAGCCTGCCCAGTTATGAAATAATCGCCCGGATGCGCATTTTTCCCGGAATGCGGTCACCGGACGCGACAGGATGCGCGTCCACCAATACCCGTCAGGGTTAATCGCGAGGACAGGCAATGGACACGAACAAGGGTAAGGCGCTTAGCGCAGCACTCAGTCAGATCGAGAAGCAGTTCGGCAAGGGATCCGTCATGCGCCTCGGCGATGGCGGTATGGCGACCAGCGTTGACATCGTTCCGACCGGTTCCCTGGGCCTGGACATCGCGCTCGGTATCGGTGGTCTGCCCCGCGGCAGGGTAGTGGAGATCTACGGGCCGGAGTCGTCGGGCAAGACGACCCTGACACTGCAGGTGATCGCAGAGGCACAGAAGCTGGGCGGTACCGCGGCATTCATCGATGCAGAACACGCGCTCGACCCGTCCTATGCCCGGAAACTCGGGGTGACTGTCGATGACCTGCTGGTATCGCAGCCTGATTCCGGTGAGCAGGCCCTCGAAATCACGGACATGCTCGTGCGCTCGGGCGCGGTCGACGTCGTGGTGGTGGACTCGGTAGCAGCGCTCACGCCCAAGGCGGAGATCGAGGGAGAGATGGGCGATTCACACATGGGTCTGCAGGCCCGGCTCATGTCGCAGGCGCTGCGCAAGCTTACCGCCAACATCAAGCGATCCAATGCCCTGGTCATCTTCATCAACCAGATCCGCATGAAGATCGGAGTGATGTTCGGCAACCCCGAGACCACGACGGGCGGCAATGCGCTGAAGTTCTACGCCTCGGTGCGCCTCGACATCCGCCGCATCGGGTCGATCAAGAAGGGTGAAGAGGTGGTCGGCAACCAGACGCGCGTCAAGGTAGTCAAGAACAAGCTGGCCCCGCCGTTCCGGCAGTGCGAATTCGATATTCTCTACGACGAGGGAATTTCGAAGGAAGGCGAACTGATCGATCTTGGCGTGCTGCATGGCGTGATCGAGAAATCCGGTGCCTGGTACAGCTATGGCAAGGACCGTATCGGTCAGGGCAAGGACAATACCCGCCAGTTCCTCAAGGAAAATCAGGCGGTCGCCACGGAAATCGAGACGCGCGTCCGCGAGCTGACGCGCAACCTGCCGGGCGGGGGCGCGGTTGCGGATGAAGAGACCGGCATCCCGCAGGAGGCTGAGGCCTGACGGGCAGCGACCGGGTCGGGGAGAGGCAGCCGCCGGATCCATCACAGGCGCGGCAGACTGCCCTGGCCATGCTGGCGCGGCGCGAGCACTCGGGAGAGGAGCTTAAGACCAAGCTGTGCGCCAAGGGGTACCCGCAGAAAGTGGCCGGCGAGGTGGTCGCGGCACTTGCACGCGAGGGGCTCGTGTCCGATGACCGGTTTGCCGAGGCACTGCTGGATGTTCGCAAGGCGCGCGGCTACGGGCCGCTGCGCATCCGGCACGAGCTCGAGCAGAGAGGTGTCAGCGCGGAGCTGATTGATCACTGGCTGGATCCGGCCGATAGCGGCTGGATCGAGCAGATTCGACGAATCCGGGAGAAGAAGTTTGGAAGGCAGCAGCCGTCAGATTTCGCGGAGCGGGCGCGCCAGGCGCGTTTCCTGCAGCAGCGCGGCTATACACACGACCAGATCAGGCGGGCGCTGAGCACCGACGACGCAGACTGAACAGCAGGTTCCCTTTTTCCAACCCATGAAAAGCACTGAAATCCGCGACCGCTTTCTGCGTTTCTTTGAGCGCCATAACCACACGGTTGTGCCATCAAGCTCACTCGTGCCGGGTAATGACCCGACGCTGCTGTTCACCAATGCCGGCATGGTGCAGTTCAAGGATGTCTTTCTCGGCCTGGAAAAGCGGCCGTACGTGCGGGCAGCCAGTGCCCAGCGCTGCGTGCGTGCTGGCGGCAAGCACAATGATCTCGAGAATGTCGGCTACACGGCGCGCCACCATACTTTTTTCGAGATGCTGGGCAATTTCAGCTTCGGCGACTATTTCAAGCGCGAGGCGATCCGCCTGGCCTGGGAGTTCCTGACCGAAGAACTGCATCTGCCGCCGGAACGCCTGTGGGTGACCGTCTACATCGATGACGAAGAGGCCGCCGACATCTGGCTGAAGGACATCAGGGTGGATCCTGCGCGCTTCGCGCGCATCAGCGGTACAGACAATTTCTGGTCCATGGGCGACACCGGTCCCTGCGGACCTTGCACCGAGATCTTCTACGATCACGGCCCGGGTGTGCAGGGAGGGCCGCCGGGCACACCGGAAGCGGACGGCGACCGCTACATAGAGATATGGAACCTTGTGTTCATGCAGTACAACCGTGATGCGCAAGGCGCACTGCATCCCCTGCCGCGGCCGTCGGTGGACACGGGCATGGGTCTCGAGCGTGTTAGCGCGGTGATCCAGGGTGTACACAGCAATTATGACATAGACCTCTTTCAGGGCCTGATCCGCAGTGCCGCACAGATTGTCGGTACCCGCGATCTGCGCGACAAATCGCTCAATGTCATCGCCGACCATATCCGTTCGTGTGCGTTTCTTGTCACCGATGGGGTCATGCCCTCGAACGAAGGCCGTGGCTACGTTCTGCGTCGCATCATCCGCCGCGCGGTCCGTCACGGACACAGGCTTGGAGCGGAGGGTCCGTTTTTCTACCGTCTGGTCGAACCGCTGGTGCGCGAGATGGGGGACGCCTATCCGGAGCTGGCGAGGGCCCGTACCCAGGTCGAGCACACGCTGCGCGTGGAAGAGGAGCGTTTTGCGGAGACCCTGGCTCAGGGGCTGCGCATTCTCGAGGAGGATCTGGCCCACCTGAAGATCGACACCATCCCGGGTGCGACCATCTTCAAGTTGTACGATACCTACGGTTTTCCAGTGGATCTGACGGGTGACATCGCGCGCGAGCGCGGCCTGGCACTCGATCTGGCCGGTTTCGAGGAGCAGATGGAGGCGCAGCGCCGGCGGGCGCGCGAGGCATCATCGTTCAAGAGCACCGGGATCGTTCCTGAAGACGCCGGAGTCGCAGTGGCGGCATTCGAAGGCTATGAAACCACCTGCACCGATTCTGTTGTGACGGCGATCCGTCGCGGCGATGCCGCAGTCGCGGAGCTGCATGCCGGCGAGGAAGGTGTGGTCTTCCTCGACCGCACTCCGTTCTACGCCGAGAGTGGCGGACAGGTCGGCGATCACGGTGTGCTGGCAGGCGAGGGGCGTTTCACGGTCCTCGACACGCAGAAAGGTTACGGGCATGTCGGCCACCAGGAGAGCGGGACGCTGCGGGTGGGTACGCGGGTATCCTGTCAGGTAGACAATGCCCGGCGCCAGGCGACGGCGTTCAACCATTCCGCCACCCATCTGCTGCACGCCGCGCTCAGGAAGGTGCTTGGGTCGCATGTGGCACAGAAGGGTTCGCTGGTGGAACCGGAACGGTTGCGCTTTGATTTCAGCCACAATGAACCGCTCACCCGGTTGCAGATCACGGAAATCGAGCGCCTCGTGAACGCCGAGATCCGCGCCAACGTTCCGGTCGAGACGCGGATCATGCCCATTGCCAAGGCCATGGAAGCGGGTGCCATGGCACTGTTCGGCGAGAAGTACGGGGAAGTGGTGCGTGTCGTCGGCATGGGGGGTTTTTCAACTGAACTGTGTGGCGGCACCCATGTAGGCCGTACCGGGGATATCGGGCTGTTCAAGATCACCGGGGAAGGCGGTGTTGCGGCCGGCGTGCGGCGCATCGAGGCGGTCACTGGCGAGGTGGCGCTCGACCATGTCGGCGACACCGAGCAGCGGCTGGCGCGTGTTGCCGACATGGTGCGCGGCACGCGCGACGATGTCGAACGGCGGGTCGAGCAGCTGAACAGCCGCCTGCGTCATGCGGAAAAGGAACTGGACACGTTCCGGGGCAAGATGGCCAGCAGCCAGGGAGACGCGCTGGTGGGCGCCACGCGCGAGATCAGTGGCGTGAAGGTGGTCGCCACGCGCATGGACGGGGCTGACGGAAAGGCGCTGCGCGAGGCCGTTGACCGGCTGAAGGACAAGCTCGGCAGCGCGGCGATCGTGCTGGCGTCGGTCAACGAAGGCAAGGTTACCCTCATTTCCGGCGTAACCAAGGACCTTATCGGCCGGCTGCACGCCGGGGAGCTCGTCAATGAAGTCGCGAGCCATGTCGGCGGCAAGGGCGGGGGACGGCCGGACATGGCGCAAGCCGGAGGCAACGACCCCTCGGCGCTCGACGAGGCGCTCGCCCAGGTGCATGACTGGATCGCGCGCAAGATGGCATGAGCCGCGTGTGCCGCCGCCGGGATTCGGGTTTCCGGCGTTTACTCTTTAGGCAAAACAGGGTTTAATCTGCGGTTTTTTTGCGGCCTTGGGTCCCCGCGGGATCCGGCCGCGCGGAAGGCGCGGCAGTGGTGTGACAGGAACATGGCACTCATCGTACAGAAATATGGCGGTACCTCGGTAGGCAGCGCGGAGCGCATCCTGGCGGTCGCTGAAAAGGTGGCGCGGCGTCGGGCGTCGGGGGATGACATGGTCGTCGTCGTCTCCGCAATGAGCGGGGAAACCGACCGGCTCATCAGGCTCGGGAAAAGCGTCAATCCCGATGCTCCAGCGCGCGAGCTGGATGTGCTCATCTCGACCGGCGAGCAGGTGACCATTGCGCTGCTGAGCATGGCGCTCGCACGGCAAGGGTGTGCTGCCCGCTCGTACACCGGCAGCCAGGTGCATATCCGCACGGACAATGCCCATGGAAAGGCGCGTATCATCGATATCGACGATGCACGTGTGCGCGATGACCTGCGCAAGGGCCGCGTCGTGGTGATTGCGGGTTTCCAGGGGGTGGATGAGGAAGGCAATATCACCACACTCGGCCGTGGCGGATCGGACACCACTGCGGTTGCCATGGCAGCGGCGCTCAAGGCCGATGAATGCCAGATCTATACCGATGTCGACGGGGTCTATACGACCGACCCGCGCATTGTGCCGAATGCCCGACGGCTCGATCACATTACGGCCGAAGAGATGCTTGAGATGGCCAGCCTCGGGGCCAAGGTTCTGCAGATCCGGTCCGTTGAGTTTGCCGGTAAGTACCGCGTGCCGTTGCGGGTCCTGTCGTCGTTCGAGGAAGGCCCGGGCACGCTGATTACGTACGAGGAGAACGAGATGGAAGCGCCGCTCATTTCAGGCATTGCATTCAGCCGGGACGAAGCCAAGATCACCGTCCGCGGGGTACCGGACAGGCCCGGAATCGCCGCGCGCATCCTGGGTGACGTGGGCAGTGCCCACGTCAACGTCGACATGATCGTCCAGAATGTCGGGGCGGACGGCACTACCGATTTCACCTTCACCGTTCACCGCGGTGACTACCCGCAGGCGTTGGAAATCCTCCGGAAAGCCGCTGGACAATTAGCGGCACGTGAAGTGACGGGGGACGACAAAATAGCCAAGATATCCGTGGTCGGTGTCGGTATGCGGTCGCACGCCGGAATTGCCAGTACCATGTTCAAGGCGCTGGCGGACGAAAACATCAATATCCAGATGATTTCGACGTCAGAAATCAAGATTTCCGTGATTGTAGACGAGAAATACATGGAACTGGGTGTGCGGACATTGCACGCCGTATTCGGACTTGACAGACCGGCGGTAACCGTACACGGATGATTGGCATGGAAGCTGCATAGTAACCGGATGAGCGGCAACAAGGCATACCGGTACGCCGGCAAGTAGTGAATAATCACCGGTAATGGTCTTCGGACGGGCCAGAACCGTTCTAGAACGCTGTATGCGTTACTGTTATCCCGGCCGCCGGTCATGGAAGGCTGCCGCGGCGGCACCGAGCAAGATCTAATAACAACAGGGATGTGTTGGCGGTCGTCCGGAGTGACTGACTGCGTTGTACTTTTGCGGGTTGAGACTTGGTTCGGATTGCTACTGAAGATTTCAAGGAGCACAGCACGATGCTGATTCTTACCAGAAGGATAGGCGAAACCCTGAACATCGGAGACGATGTCCAGGTGACGGTTCTCGGAATCAAGGGGAACCAGGTCCGTCTCGGGGTCAATGCACCCAAGGAAATCCCGGTTCATCGCGAGGAGATCTATGAGCGGATCAAGAAGGAAAAGGAAACCGGCGTTGCCTCACCGGAGGTTGACGAGCAGCAAACCGGCTGAATTACCCCCGACGCAAGGGAGTTCCTTTACCCGGGTGCCGTGTCCATGTATCCTTGCGGCCGCAACCAAGGAGAGATGGCCGAGTCGGTCGAAGGCGCTCCCCTGCTAAGGGAGTATGGGGTCAAAAGCTCCATCGAGGGTTCGAATCCCTCTCTCTCCGCCATCCTTGTCAGGCAGGTTCTGCAGTGATCCTCCGTTTTATGCGGCAGATGCCAGGCTGACCATTTTTTATAACCCATCACGGGATTCGGCAGTCGCCTTCGGGCCGCTTCCAGACCCGCAGGAGTATTTTGTTGTCTACGTCATTTTCTGATCTCGGCCTGCGCGCCGAGCTGCTTAAGGCTGTCAGGGAAAAAGGGTATCCGGTTCCCACACCCATCCAGTGCCAGTCCATCCCCCCCATTCTGGAAGGCCGGGATGTCATGGCCGCCGCCAGTACCGGTACCGGCAAAACAGCCGGATTCGTGCTGCCGCTGCTGCAGCGGCTTGCGGCCGACAATGCGCCCCCCGGAAATCGCCGGGTCCGCGCCCTGATTCTTGCGCCAACCCGCGAATTGTGTGCGCAGATCAAGGCGAGCGTGTCCGTCTATGGCCGTTTCCTGCCGCTGCGGTATGCCGCGGTGTTCGGCGGAGTCGGCATGCAACCACAGGTCTCGGCGCTGCGTGGTGGCGTGGACGTGCTGGTGGCAACTCCCGGGCGTCTGCTTGATCACATGAACCAGGGTACCGTCGATCTGTCGCGTGCCGGCATTCTGACGCTTGATGAAGCCGACCGGATGCTGGATATGGGGTTTATCGCCGACATCCGGCGCATTCTTGCCAAACTGCCGGCTCGGCGCCAGAACCTGCTGTTTTCAGCTACATTTTCGGGTGCTATCAGGGATCTGGCTCGGAGTCTGCTGGCGGATCCCGCCATCATCGAGCCCGAGCAACCCAACTCTGCAGCCGAACTGGTCACGCAGGTCGTGCATCCTGTGGATCAGGAACGGAAACGCGACCTTCTGTCATTTTTGATCCGGACCGGAGACTGGCGCCAGGTGCTGGTGTTCACCCGCACGAAGCATGGTGCTGACCGTCTGGCGCGGCAGCTCGGAGCGGACGGCGTCGAGACGGCTGCGATCCATGGAAACAAGAGTCAGGGTGCGCGTACCCGGGCTCTGCAGCTGTTCAAATCGGGCCAGGTACAGGTGCTGGTCGCAACGGATATTGCCGCGCGCGGCATCGATATTCACGAGCTGCCCCATGTGGTGAACTTCGATTTGCCCTATGTGCCGGAAGACTATGTGCACCGTGTGGGCAGAACCGGGAGAGCGGGCAAGGAAGGACGAGCCGTGTCACTGGTATCGCATGATGAACAGCCGCTGCTTCGGGACATCGAGCGACTGCTGAAGTGCAGGCTGGTCAGGGAACCGGTGACCGGGTACGAGGAACGGAACCTGTCTGCAGGCAATGCTGCGCCGCAGGCGCGGCCGAAGCATTCTGGTCGGGTTGCACCGCCGGCGCGTGATCGTAATGTCCCTGCCGGTGCGGGGCGCAATATGAACCGGCCGGCCAGATCCGGTGCTGCGGGCAGACGGGCTGCTTTCCGCTGACAGCTGCAGACTTGGCTCTGACTGGACCCCGCAAGCGCCAGCTGTACCGCGGGCCGATGTTGCCCTGCTTGGCAGTTCCCGTGGCAGCCCAGGTCGCATCCTGCTGTTCGGTGCGGCTGGCTTGGCCACCCGCCGCCGTGCCGAAGGCGGAAGATCCGCCCGTGGCTTTACCGGCAGGACACCAATCGCGCTGTACCAATGACCAGTCAGGTTGGTGTCGCGCCGGGAAAGCCGGTAACGCATTGTTTGTGGGAGTTTTTGCCTGAAGCGGCAAAACAGGGGAAGCCCAAAAGAAACTGGAAACCGGTGTGCCCGGCGGCTGCCTGCCTGAGCGGACCCTCTTTATTGACAGGCCCGTGGGATCCCAATGATAATGCGACGCCTCTGATAATGCGCCCGTAGCTCAGCTGGATAGAGTACCTGGCTACGAACCAGGTGGTCGGGAGTTCGAATCTCTCCGGGCGCGCCATTTAATCAATAACTTATAGAAAATCCTAGCCATCATCGCTCCCCATTTGGGACAATCTTGGGACAATCGAATC
>JAJYCY010000040.1 GCA_021778035.1 Pseudomonadota bacterium | reverse complement strand
CGCCGCAGGAACGAAGACCGTCGGCGGAATGAGGCCTCCTCCTTCATCCTGCAGGCGCAGCAGCAGCTCGAAGTACTCGGCCGATTGCCCTTGTTTGGCAACGGCAACCACCGGCTGGCAGAAAAGCCGAAAGCGGTCGTGCTCCATGGCCTGCTGCAGACGTGATACCCAGCGCATTTCCGTATGCCGTTGCCTCAGGTTTTCGTCGCCCGGGCTATAGGTGTGGATCCGGTTGCGACCGGCATCCTTGGCAGCGTAGCAGGCGACGTCGGCGGCGCTCATGATCTCGGAGATGCTGGCATGATCCGGCAATACCGGCACAATGCCAATGCTTACCCCAACGTCGAAACTGTGCTCGCTCCAGATGAAGCGCAGACCCCGGACATTGTCCAGCAGATCCTCGGTGATTCGCTTGGCAAGCGGCAGATCACAGTGTTTCAGCAGCAGTCCGAATTCGTCACCGCCCAGCCTCGCGATCACGTCGGTATCGCGGGTGCTGGTGCGCAGCATCGTGCTGAACCGGCGCAGCAGCTCGTCTCCGGCTGCATGTCCGCAGGTGTCATTGACAACCTTGAACTGATCCATGTCGAGAAAACACAAGGCATGGCTGCACCCATCGCGCCTGACGTCGTCAAGCGCAATCTGCATCTGCCGCTCGAATTCGCGCCGGTTCCACAGACCGGTGAGCGGATCATGGTTTGCCTGGTAGGAAAGTTGGCGCGCAGTACGGCGTACCTGGCCTACGTCGTGCAGCACCATGATTGCGCCGACTTTGATGCCGTTGCGGCTGTGAATGGGGGCCGCCGACGGCGCAACATCGATCTCGCGGCCGCCAGGGCACAGCATGATCACGTGATCCATCCGGTCTACCGCAGCTCCTTCCCGCAGACATCGCAGTACCGGGCTCTCGACCGGATAACGCGTTTCCTCGTCGACCAGCGCCAGAACCGCCGCCAGAGGCCGCCCGATTATGTCAGACAGCTGCAGGCCGGTAAGGGACTCGGCTGTCGGGTTCATGTATTCGACGAGGGTGTCTGCATCGGTTGTAATCACGGCGTCGCCAATCGAATGCAGCGTAACCTCGGCGCGTTCCTTCTCGGCATAAAGCGCGGTTTCGGAGCGTTTCACGTTTTCAAGCGCGTTACGCAGCGCCTGCTGCTGGGAGAAACTAAAATCGAGCGCCCGGTTGATGAAGCGCGCCAGAAATCCGAATTCATCGTCGCGTGTCTCGTCGAACCGGGTTTCCGTTTCGCCACCGCTGAAGGCGCGGGCGTCAGCTACCATGCGCTCGAACGGCTGCGACAGGATTGTCCCGAGCACCCATCGCAGCACGGTTCCGAAAGCCAGGATGATCAGCCCTGTTGAAAGCAGGATCCTTCGTCTGGTCGCGGCCAGTTTGGCGGTTACCTGTGGCTCATAGACAGTCAGAACCGCAGTGGCTTTCCGCGGCGTGCCGGAGAGGGTGATGTATCGGATCATCCGGGGCAGCATTTCGAGCCGGGGGTCGGTATTCCCGACCTGTGCTGATACCGAACCGATTTGGATGTCGGCACCTGTCACTCCGGTATGGCGGCACAGCCGGAGTGCTGCCGCACTCAGCTGTGCCGCTGACGGGCTGGGCTGATGGACAAGGTATTGCTGAAGCGAAAAGGCGAAGCGGTCAGCGCGTGCATTTTCGCCGGACACGAAGCGGTGTCGCAGGCCATGCATCACCAGAAGCATTATGAACAGACCGACGACAGCCATGCCCCAGAAGACTATACCCGTAACTTTCGTAGGCAGCGCGACGCCGGCGCTGCCATGGGGCGAATCTGTGGAAAGGACTGGTGTCGTCATTTCAGTCCGATTCGTCTCAGACAGATGACCATGGGACAGACCCCACTCAGGCCGGCGCCGAACAGGGTAAAGCCCACAAACCAGGGCAGTTCCCACAGGGAACTCGTAAACAGGACGCTTCCGCAGAACAGCGTCACCGCCACCAGGACGGATAGCCCCCGTTCTGCTTCGATATTGATTCTTGCCCCCCCGGGTTCCGGTGATCCGGGACGTCGGCTGCCGGCCCGCATGGCAGGCGGGATGAAGCGTGATGGAAGCAGGCCATGCAGCAGGGACAGCGCGATCAGGCCATAGATCACGAACCGCAGGTCAAAGTACAGCGCGACCAGCAGCACCGTTGCAAAAATGAGACGTACCCTGCGTTCGTTCATTAAGAACCCCGAATGGCGGCCGGTGGCACAATCATCAGCTCGTTCTGCCGTCGGCAGCTGGCCGCCCCGGCACGCCGCAGCGCCCGGTTATGTGTGTCGCCCCACAAATTGCGGGGCAATCACGGAGAAAAGGTTTGCAATAAGTATGCCGGCCGGGCTGTCTGGCGGGTTACTTTGGCATGGCCAGGTCCCGGGGGTTGCAGCCAGCGGCTGGCTGAAAACTTCCGCGTGATCCGGTAAAGTCACGGTTTTTGGGCGGCGCACCGATGTTTTGCGGCCGTCGATTGGCAGCAAGACCGAGGAATACCCATGCCTGATTACAAGATTGCCCCATCGATCCTGTCGGCCGATTTTGCCCGGCTCGGTGAAGAAGTCACGACGGTGCTGTCAGCTGGCGCCGACATTGTCCATTTCGACGTGATGGACAACCATTATGTGCCCAATCTGACGATCGGTCCGCTGGTATGCGAAGCGCTGCGCAAGCACGGCATCAAGGCCGACATTGATGTCCACCTGATGGTCAAGCCGGTTGACCGGATCATTCCCGATTTTGCCAAGGCCGGAGCCACCTACATCACCTTTCATCCTGAGGGAACGGAACATATCGACCGTTCGCTGCAGCTGGTGCGGGACTCCGGCTGCAAGTCAGGGCTGGTGTTCAATCCGGCCACGCCGCTCGACTATCTCAAATATGTTCTCGACAAGGTCGATATGGTCCTGCTGATGTCGGTTAATCCGGGTTTCGGAGGCCAGAGCTTCATACGCTCGAGCCTGGACAAGCTGCGTGAGGCACGGCGTATCATCGACGACAGTGGTCGCAGCATCCGCCTGGAAATCGATGGCGGGGTAAAGGTGGACAATATCCGGGAAATTGCCGAGGCGGGAGCGGATACATTTGTCGCGGGTTCGGCGATTTTCAGCACGCCTGACTACAAGGCGACGATTGCCAGAATGCGCGCCGAGCTGGCGAGGGTGAAATGAGCGCCACGCACCCGCGCCAGGAGCATGCGCGCTTTCCGCTTAGTGTCAGCATGGTGATGATCGATCTGGACGGGACCCTGATCCATACCGCCCCCGATCTCACGACCGCGGCAAACCGGATGCTCGCCGACCTGGGTATGCCCGCGCAGGATCCGCGGACCGTTTCGGGCTGGATTGGCAATGGCGTTCCCCGTCTGGTCAAGCGCGCGCTCACCGGACAGATGGAGGCAGAACCGGACCCTGCCCTGTTCACGCGCGCCTATGCGCTCTATGAGAAGCATTATGCCGCTTGCCTGTCGGAGCAGAGCCGGTCGTTTCCGGGTGTCGTGGAGGGTCTGGAGTGGCTCAGGAGCTCCGGATTCGAGCTTGTCTGCATCACCAACAAGGCCGAGGCATTTACCCTGCCGCTGCTCGGGGACCTGCATCTGAAAGAATACTTTGCGCTGGTTCTCAGCGGCGACAGCCTGCCGCGCAAGAAACCAGATCCCATGCCGCTGCTTCACGCCTGTGCCCATTTCGGCATCCCGCCCGCTCAGGGTATCCTGGTGGGCGATTCGCGCAGCGACGTGCAGGCCGCGCGCGCGGCAGAGATGCCTGTCATTTGTGTTGCGTATGGGTATAATCACGGCGAGGATATCCGTGAGTCCGGGCCGGACGCGGTGATCGGTTCGCTTGCGGAACTACCCCATTACCTGAAGAGGCATCCGTGACGGATGCATGACCACCGGATCTGACCATGTCGCGCAGGACCGAAATGTGGACGCAGCTGCCGGAACGATGGTACCGACGTTCCGTGACGCCAGTGTGCCGTTCCCGTTCCTGTGATCCGGTGGTGATCCATGTTACCCAGCAAGTCCGAGTTTGATCGATACGCAGCCCAAGGCGCCAGCCGCATACCGCTGATGCGGGCGGTCCTTGCGGACCTCGACACCCCCCTGAGTACGTACATCAAGCTGGCCCGCGGCCGCTATAGCTATCTGTTCGAATCAGTCCAGGGTGGCGAGAAATGGGGCCGCTATTCGATCATCGGCTTGCCCTGCCGGACCGTATTGCGGGCATTCGGCAGCGAAATCAGCGTCGAGACCGACGGCGTAGTGGTCGAGCGCAGAACGGTTGCCGACCCCCTGGACTATATCCGGGAATTCCGCGCCCGTTATTCCGTCGCGCCGCTTCCTGGCCTGCCACGCTTCAGCGGCGGGCTGGTTGGCTGTTTTGGCTATGAGACAGTACGTCTTATAGAGCCGGTGCTTGGAGGCACCAGCAAGCCGGACGAAATCGGCGGTCCGGACATCATCCTCATGGTTTCAGAAGAGGTTGTCGTGTTCGACAATCTCGCCGGAAAACTGTATGCGGTAATCCACGTGGATCCGGCGGTAGAGAACGCCTACGAAAAGGGCCTGCGCCGCCTGGATGAGCTGGTGGGTCGCCTGCATGATTCGATGCCATTTCCCGCCCGCGGGGCGCGGGCAGAAACCCTGATCGAGGATGACTTCGTTTCCGGATTCACCCAGGCCGGGTTCGAGGCCGCGGTGGAGAAATCGAAAGAATACATTTGCGCCGGCGATATCATGCAGGTGGTCTTGTCGCAGAGGCTCTCTGTTCCATTCCAGCACCCGCCGCTTGACCTGTACCGTGCCCTGCGTACGCTCAACCCCTCTCCCTATATGTACTTCATGGATCTCGGCGACATCCATGTGGTCGGATCATCACCGGAGATCCTGGTGCGTCTCGAGCAGGGTGCCGTGACGCTGCGGCCGATTGCCGGCACGCGGCCGCGGGGCCGGGACGAACAGGAGGACGGCGCGATGGAACGCGAACTCCTGGCGGATCCGAAGGAGCTTTCCGAGCATGTCATGCTGATTGATCTCGGGCGCAACGATGTCGGGCGGGTCGCGCGTATCGGCAGCGTAAAGGTGACGGACAGGATGGTGATCGAACGCTACTCCCACGTCATGCATATCGTTTCCAATATCACCGGCGAACTCCGGCCGGGGCTGGATGCCATCGATGTGCTGCGGGCAACATTTCCCGCCGGTACCGTGAGCGGGGCGCCCAAAGTCCGGGCGATGGAGATTATCGATGAGCTGGAGCCGGTCAGGCGTGGAATCTATTCCGGTGCGGTCGGATACATCGGCTGGAACGGCGCGATGGATACTGCCATTGCCATCCGTACCGCTGTCATTGCACATGGCCGGCTTCATATCCAGGCCGGAGCAGGGATCGTCGCGGACTCCGTGGCGCGCAATGAATGGAACGAGACGATGAACAAGGCGCGCGCGGTATTCCGGGCAGCCGCTCTGGCTGCGGCGGGGCTTGACCAGCATGATGGGTAATGACACGGCGGGGGGCCGCGGCCCGGGGCGCATGGCGCTGCGCGGTGCGGGCTTCTGCGATGGCCGGGATGTACCGAGGGTCAGGTTATGCTTCTGATGATCGACAATTACGATTCGTTTACCTACAACCTGGTTCAGTACCTGGGCGAACTGGGCGAGGACGTGCGCGTGGTGCGCAACGACGAGGTCACGGTGGAAGGGGCTGCGGCGCTGGCACCGCAGCGCGTAGTCATTTCACCGGGACCGTGCACACCCAATGAAGCAGGAATTTCCATCGAGGCAGTCCGCTATTTCGGCGGCCGGATTCCGCTGCTGGGCGTGTGCCTCGGCCACCAGAGCATCGGTCAGGCATATGGCGGCCGGATCGTGCGGGCGCGTCGCCTCATGCATGGCAAGACATCGTGGATCCACCACGACGGAAAGGGCGTATTCCGGGGTCTGCCCAGTCCGTTCGAAGCGACGCGCTATCACTCGCTGGTGATCGACCGGCCGAGCCTGCCGGACTGCCTGGAAATCACTGCATGGAGTGCAGATGACGAGGAGATCATGGGTATACGGCACCGCGAATATGCGGTCGAGGGTGTACAGTTCCATCCGGAATCGATCCTGACCCAGTGCGGGCATGATCTGCTGAGAAACTTTCTGGAGCCGGGCGCATGACTGCCAGCCGTGTGGCGACACGCACATGGGTCTGCGGCGGCGTTTACTCGGACTGAGCGAAGACCAGGACATGGATATTTCATCGGCAATCCGTGCTGCCATCGAGCGGCGCAATCTTTCCACAGACGAGATGTACGAGGTCATGCATGCAATCATGACCGGCGCTGCGACACCCGCCCAGATTGGCGGCCTGCTTGTTGCGCTGCGCATGAAAGGGGAAACCGTCGAGGAGATTACCGCGGCTGCCCGCGTTATGCGCGAACTTGCGACCACTGTCGACGTGGCTGACAGCACTTACCTTGTCGATACCTGCGGTACCGGAGGTGATGGCGCCTGTACATTCAATGTCTCGACTGCCAGCGCATTTGTCGTGGCTGCGGCAGGCGGGCGGGTGGCAAAGCACGGCAACCGTTCAGTATCCAGCCGCTCCGGCAGTGCCGATGTGCTCGAGGCAGCGGGCGTGAACATCGATCTTTCTCCGGCCCTGGTGAGCCGATGCATCGAGGAGATCGGCGTGGGTTTCCTGTTTGCACCGAGCCATCATGGCGCCATGAAATACGCCGTCGGTCCGCGCCGCGAGATGGGTGTGCGTACCATATTCAATCTGCTGGGTCCACTTACCAACCCTGCGTCTGCGCCGGCACAGCTTCTCGGGGTCTTCAGTGACAAGTGGATTGAGCCGCTTGCGCATGTTCTCGGTCGTCTGGGCAGTCGCCACGTGCTGGTTGTCCACGCTGATGACGGGCTTGATGAAATCAGCATCGGCGCCACCACCCAGGTTGCGGAGCTTCGCGGCGGCGCGGTGCACCGTTATCCGATCTGGCCGGAGCAATTCGGCATCCGGCGCAGCGACGTGAGTTCGCTGGTGGTCGGCGGCGCCGAGGAGAGCCTCGCGATGATTTTTCGCGCCCTGCGGGGGGAGTTCGGGCCGGCACGCGATATCGTCGCGCTGAATGCCGGTGCCGCCATCTATGCGGCCGGCATTGCACCCGATCTGGCAAGCGGAGTGAACATGGCTTCCGAAGCCATCGCGAGCGGAGCGGCGCTTGCCAAGTTTGAGTCCCTGACGGCGTTTACGCGCCGGCTTTCTTCCGCGCACTGAGGGAACAGCCCGTGCATGCACCTCGACGTTCCATCCGCGTCTGACACGGCAGCATCATGACTGACACCCCGGACATCCTGAAGCGCATCCTGGCACGCAAGACGGCGGAGGTGGCCGAGCGCGCTGCTCGTGTGAGCCTGGAGGAGGTGGGTGCGATAGCGCGCTCGGCAGGTGCGGTGCGGCCGTTCGTGCAGGCCATCCGTGCACGGGTGGCCTGTGGCCAGCCGGCAGTCATTGCCGAGGTGAAGCAGGCGTCTCCGAGCCGGGGGCTGCTGCGCGCCGATTTCCAGCCGGGACGGATCGCGGCGTCCTACGAGCAGGGGGGCGCCACCTGTCTTTCGGTGCTGACTGATGCCATGTTTTTCATGGGGTCCGAGGAGCACCTGCGGGAAGCGCGTGCGGCGTGTGCCCTGCCGGTTCTGCGCAAGGACTTCATCATCGATCCATACCAGATGCTCGAGGCGCGCGCGATCGGAGCGGACTGCGTGCTGCTGATCGTTGCGGTGCTCGATGACACACAGCTTGCCGGGCTGCACGCGCTCGCCGTGCGTCTGGGCATGGATGTGCTGGTCGAGGTACATGATGCGGCCGAGGTCGAGCGTGCCCTGCGTCTGGATACGCCACTCATCGGCATCAACAACCGCGATCTGCGCAGTTTTGCTACGAGCCTGGATGTGACGACAGCGCTGCTGCCCATGATTCCGCACGACCGCATCATTGTGACGGAAAGCGGCATACATACGCCTGCAGACGTGGAGCGGATGCGCCGCGAGGGGGTGCATGCGTTTCTGGTAGGGGAAGCGTTCATGCGGGCGGACGATCCGGGATCGAAACTGGCTGAGCTGTTCGGGTCGGGGAGGGAAGTGCCAGGGGGCGCGAGACGCGGTACCCTGTAGGCGGGGAGCCGGCGTCGCGATGGCGCCGGTGCGGATCTGTTATCGGACAAGCGGAGTCGGTCATGAAGGCAACGGTCAGCTGGGCCGGTGGAGCGAGCTTCGTCGGCAGGTCGGAATCCGGTCACAACATTGTTATGGACGGTGCAGCTGATAGCGGCGGCCGGAACCTCGGCGCCCGTCCGATGGAAATGGTCCTGATCGGAATGGGTGGTTGCACGGCGTTCGACGTGGTGCACATCCTGCGCAAGGGGCGCCACGATGTGACGGACTGCATCGCCCATATCGATGCCGAACGGGCGGATACCGATCCGAAGGTATTCACCCGCATTCACGTGCATTTCGTGGTCAGCGGGAAGGATCTCAGGCCGGAAGTGGTGGAACGTGCTGTGAAGCTGTCAGCGGAAAAATACTGTTCGGCATCGATCATGCTGGGCAAGACGGCTGTGATTACCCACGATTTCGAGATTGTGGGTGACGCCTGATGTTTGCGTGTATCGGTATCGGCGCCGTCTGTGTCCGATGTGCATCCGTCAGATTTCCTGCGGCGGGCGTACGTTCCGGGGAAGGAGAAGTTGTTCCGTTCGCACGCCGGCTTTATCCCGACCCTATCCCGTGGAGCGACACATGAAACGGCCGGCGTCCACGCTCGGGCTGCGGCATGTCGCGCTGCAGGTCCGCAGGCTCGAGGAATGCGAGCATTTCTATACCGGGTTGCTGGGCATGCGCGTGGAATGGCGGCCGGATGTGGACAACGTCTACCTGACGACCGGGCACGACAACCTGGCACTGCACCGGGCTCCACCGGATTTCATCGCGGGTCCGGGTCAGCGGCTGGATCATATCGGATTCATTCTGGCTGCGCCGGAACAGGTGGATGCCTGGTGTGAGTTCCTGCGCACCCATGGGGTAGTGGTGACGCGTGATCCGCGTACGCACCGCGACGGGGCGCGCAGTTTCTACTGCCTCGATCCGGACGGCAACAGCGTGCAGATTATCTATCATCCCCCCCTTTCCGGATGACCGCGCCGGGCAGGGACGGGACCGGAGGGGGCCGTACCGACCCGTCCGGGCCCTGGCCGGGCGCATGTCTGCACCGGGCGCGCTCGGATGCACACCAATTGGCAACATTCATGGTGGATACGGTTTATAATTGTCTGGGGGCAAGCAACCGGATTGCGGCAGATGGTGCGGTTCCGTATGTTGCGGCCGCCCTGACCAGTGATCGCGGTACCAGTATGAAATCAGGTGATTGAGATGTCCGATGCTTCGGGATTCGAAAAGGAAATTGCGCGATTGATTGTGGAATCGCTCAATCTGGAAGATGTCGATCCTGAGAAGATTGACCCGGATGCACCCCTGTTCAGGGACGGTCTGGGACTGGATTCCATCGATGCCCTGGAACTGGCGCTGGCCATTTCCAGGAAATACGGCTTCAAGCTGCAGTCCGACGACAGGAACAACGCGGACATCTTCCGGTCGCTGCGCGCACTGTCGCGGCATGTCGAGCAGAACCGTGTTCACTGAACGGCCTTGAAACACGCACTTGTTGCGGCCCTGGCGCCGCAGGCTACTTCATCCGTGTGGTCCGTCACCGCCCCGGCGCGTTCGATGTCCACCCGCGGTGGCCGTGCCGGGACAGGATCTGCAGCCGGACCCGTATGCGCAATGTCCGGAATCCTGCAGGGGGGCGGACGGGATGGCCGCGGTCAGGCTCCAGTGGTGCCCGGCCTGGCTTTTTTTGAAAGCGGGACGGGTTTTGCGCCGTGATGGGCAATGCCATGACGGAAAAACCTGTTGTCGCCTCGCCACGCGTGATGTGTGTCCCGCCGACGCAGCTTGAGTCTGTTCTGGCGAAATTCGCCGGGAAAACCCTGGGAGTGCTTGCCTACTCGGCTGTCAGGCCCTGGGTTCCGGGAGGCGAACTGCCGGTTGCCCGGGTGACGCTGCCCGTGGTGGGAGGCGGAGTCTGGTATGAGGTATGGACATCGTCCCATCCGGCAGTATTGGGCCGCGATTCCGGAATCAGCTTCTCCTGTGACGGCAGTCTGCTTTTCGGTAGCCTGGAGCTGGATGACGCGGATTCCGGACAGCTTGAGGGCAAGGCATTTGCCGTCTATTCCACGATTTTCAGCCTGCTTGACCGGATGGGCTATCCCGAATTGCTGCGGGTATGGAATTATTTTCCGCGTATCAACGATGCCGGCCACGGCATGGAGCGCTACCGCGAGTTTAACATCGGACGCCATGAAGCTTTCTGCAGCAAGGGCCGCGCGATCGGAGACGGATTGGTGCCCGCGGCCTGCGCGCTGGGAACACCGCAGGGTACGTTCTCGATCTGTTTTCTGGCGGGCCGGGTACCGGGCATTTACATCGAAAATCCGCGCCAGACGAACGCCTATCGCTATCCCGGAGATTTCGGCCCGAGAAGTCCGACATTTTCGCGTGGCGTGCTGGTAGGGGATGCGTTGCTGGTTTCCGGAACAGCAAGCGTCGTCGGTTCCAAAACCATGCATCCCGGGGATGTCCTGCGCCAGCTGGACGAGACGATCGAGAATCTGCGCGTGGTGGTGGCCCAGGCACGCGCGCGTGGATTCGCCACCCGGGACCCGGGCGGGCTCTGCCTCAATGTCTATCTGCGTCATGCGGCGGATCATGCATTGGTGCATGGCCGGCTGGACGCTGAATTCAGTGGCGCACGTATTATCTATCTGCAGGCTGATGTCTGCCGCACCGATCTTATGCTCGAGATTGAAGCCTTCTGGATGCCCATCTCCTGAGCTAGACATGACCGTCTGCCAGAAACAGCATTTCGTGCCGCCCCGTCTGCGGACCGGGAACACGGCCGCGTACCAACGGCTTCGGGAAGCGCACTCCCGCGCCCCGGCGGTCTGGTCTCCGGTATTCCGGGGCGTTGGCCGGATGCAGGAGGTGCGTAAATGAAACTCGTGCCGGGGCTGCGTCTTGACTGAAAGGCGCATTCTGCGGATGCCGGGCTCATGGCTGCGTTTGTCGTACGAATGCATCGTGTATTATGGCGGCCTGCTGCTGTTTGCGGTGATGTGCCTGGTGTGGAGTCTCGTGGCGGCACCACTCGGACTGCTGCTCCCCAGCGGGGTTGGCATCAGGCTCGGCAGGCTGATGATCATGTTCGGTTTCCGGGCGTACCTGCGTTTTCTGGAACTCAGCGGCATCATCAGGTGTGATCTTAGTGCGCTGGATCAGCTGAGCCGCGAGCGCTCGCTGATCATCGCTCCCAACCATCCCTCGATGATTGACGTTGTGCTCATTGTCTCGCGCCTGCGCAATGTTGCCTGCATCATCAAGGCGAACCTCTGGAATCAGCTCATTTTTGGTGGCAGCGCCAGGCTGGCCGGATATATCCGCAACATTTCCCAGGCGCGGCTGATTGCCGACGCAACGCAGGAACTGCGGACTGGCAGTCAGCTGCTGGTATTTCCGGAGGGCACCCGGACGGTAGGCGATGCCGTCCTGCCGTTCAAGGGTGGCTTCGCCCTGATTGCAAAAAGGGCGATGGTGCCAGTGCAGATGGTGTTCATCGAAATCAACCATCCGTTCCTGTGCAAGGGATGCGCCCTGCTCAGGAAGCCGAAGTTTCCGCTGGTATTCCGGGTCCGGCTTGGCGAACGCTTTGCGCCGCCGGATGAAGTGAGGCCATATGTCTCCCGGCTGGAGCAGTACTGCCGTGACTCGCTCGCGGAAAGCAGCCGGCGGGGTCGGTGATGGACCCTTCCTCCACCCATCTCGTTCTGATTCCGAGCTTCAATACCGGGGCACGAGTGTATGCGACCGTGCTCGAGGCACGGCATCACTGGAATCCGGTGTGGGTGGTGATCGACGGCAGCACCGACGGTACCGCCGAGGGTCTGCGGAAGATGGCGGTCGATGATGCCGGACTCCGGGTGTGGGTGCGGCCGGTCAATGAAGGCAAGGGTGCGGCGGTGCTGTTCGGGCTGGGTGAAGCCGAGGAAGCCGGATTTACCCATGTGCTGACGATGGATGCCGACGGCCAGCACCCGGCCGGAAAAATTCCGGAGTTCATGCGGGCGTCGCAGCAGAACCGCGATGCCATGATCCTTGGTAGTCCCGAGTTCGATGCGAGTGCGCCCCTGATCCGGGTGCGGGGCCGGAAAATTTCCAACTGGTGGGCGAATCTCGAGACACTGCATGGCGGAATCGGCGATTCGCTGTGTGGTTTCCGGGTTTACCCGGCTGGTCCGCTGGCTGCCATCATGCGCCGGCAGCGCTGGATGCGGCGTTTCGATTTTGATCCCGAGGCAGTGGTGCGGATGTCATGGCGGGGTGTGCAGGCAATCAATATCGGCGTGCCAGTCAGGTATTTCAGCGCCAACGAGGGCGGGGTCTCGCATTTCAATTATCTGCGCGACAATGCGCTGCTGAGTTTCATGCACGTCCGTCTGATGACCGGATTCGTGCTGCGTCTGCCGCAGCTGGTGTGGAGAAAAATCAGGAAGGCCGGCGATTCACCGAAACCCTGAGCCGGAGGTCATCCGCATATTCGAGCACAACCTGTCGTGCTGCGGGCGCTGCGAGGGCCGCAAGCAGCGGCAGCGAGCGGGATGCCGAGGAATCGCGGCGCAGAGATTCCAGTGCCGGATCATCCATCTGTGTAGGAAGGAGCAGGGCGTCGTTGTCGATGGCCATTGTCATCGCGGCCAGGCTGCCGGATGGATCTGCATCCAGCACCATCGCAACGCCGAACGGCAAGTGTCCCGGCGTAAGCTGGTACAGCGGGTCGGGAAAAGGTGTATCGAACACCGCGAGCAATACCGGCACTTCTTCGGCTAGGCACTGGGTGGCAGCCTCGACCAGGCCGGCCGCAAACGTATTGCTCAATGCGCACAGGCTCGATGACGGCTGCATGGAGCCGGACGCTATGCTCCAGTAGCCTACCGGCGCATTGTGCACCGAGTTGTGGAAGCGCATGGGTGAGACGATGCGTTCCGGTGTGGCGAGTGCATCGCATATGTGGTGGATGGTATGTGTATCCCCGTTGGACGAGGCAAACACGATGGCCAGATCCTCCGCCTTCATGCCGGATTGCTGCAGTGCGCCCTGGGCCACATCCACGGCGAGTTTCACGGTGATGCTGGCACGCCGCTTTTCGACGCCCGGCAGGATGTCACCCTTGGGGCCGGGCATGAAATCCGGATCGAGTCTGGTACCGGAGGAAAAATGGCCCGAGAGCCTGTCCCAGTTCGGGAATCCCGGGCCGGTTGCGGCGACGCCTTTCAGGTATACGATCATGCTGCCGGATAACCGAGTATGAGGCTGACGTTGTTGCCTCCGAAGCCGAAGGAGTTGCTCATTGCCCGCCTGACGGGCTGGTTCCTGTTTTCCAGCAATACGTGCATGCGGAAGCAGGGGTCGACCGTGACAGTGTTGAGGCTGGCGGGCAGCAGGCCTTCGCGCAGACACAGGCAGACGATCGCCGTCTCGGTGATGCCGGCGGCGCCCAGCGTATGTCCGGTCCAGCCTTTGGTTGAGCTGCACGGCGTTTCACTGCCGAACAGGCTGGAGACGGCAATGTCTTCCGCGCGATCATTGGCGCGCGTCGCGGTGCCGTGCAGATTGATGTAGTCAATCTGCGCCGGATCGACCCCGCTGCGCTGCAGCGCCCGCAACATTGCCAGCCGGGCTCCGGCGCCTTCGGGATGTGGCGAGGACATGTGGTAGGCATCGCTGCTTTCCCCGTAGCCAAGCAGGCAGGGTGCGTTGTCACAGGTCTCGGCCCTTTCCAGCAGCGCAAAGCCGGCGGCTTCGCCGATCGAGATGCCGCTGCGCTCGGCGTCTGCCGGCCGGCACGGGGTGGTGGCCACTATTTCGAGCGATGAAAAGCCGTACAGAGTTGTCATGCACAGGCTGTCCACTCCGCCGACCACCACCGCATCGCACAGGCCACTTTCGATCATCCGGCTGGCCGAGGCAAACACCTTGGCGCTCGACGAACATGCCGTGGATATCGTGAACGCACAGCCCTGCAGCCTGAGATAGCGGCGGACGAAATCGGTGACCGAATAATTCTCGTGGGTGGTGCGATAGTTGAAGTGAGGTGGCAGCCTGCCTGATGCATCCCGCTGCCGGTATGCCAGCTCTGTCTCGAGTATGCCGGAAGTACTTGTGCCGATAATCACCCCGATCCGGTGCGCGCCGTAACGCGCGCGTGCCGAAGCGACGGCGGACTCGAAACCGTCTGCTGCAAGCCCCAGCATCGCCAGCCGGTTGTTGCGGCAGTCAAACTCCTTGAGGCGTGCAACGACCTGCTCCTCTTCCAGGCCGTCCACCCGGCCTATGTAGGTGTCGATCTCCGCATCCATGAAGTCGCAGGGAGACAGCCCCGAGTGGCTGGACCGCAATGCCTCGAGCGTGGACATCGTGCCGCGGCCCAGGGCATTTACCACCGAGTAGTGGCTGATGGCTATCGGGCGCATGGCGATCCGGTCATTGAGGACTCTGGGAACACCCGTTCCGGAAAATTTCCTGTCCGTTCCGGGCAGGTCATGTGACACATACCCACGTCAGTGCCTCCGGAGAGATTCGGATAGGGGCTGCGCAAAACGGCGTCAGCAGCCGGCTTGGTCGTCCTGGCTGACGGGATGTTTCCGGCTGCCACCGACAGTGCAAACAGCGTGCCTGACGCAACCCGGGCGCCCGGGATCCACATCAGCTCCGCGGCTGCCCGGCGCCCGCGGGAGAAATCGTTATCCCCGGGACGCCTTTGCCATGGGTGCGGTGATTTTTCCTGCTGCCGGAAAGTCCGGATTCCCGAAAGGTCAATCAGCATGTCCAGAATCAAGTCGCATGACTGTATCAGACCGGCCATTTTAATGATGGCCGCCAGTCAGAACAATCTGGAGACAATGGGGCCTGGCCGCGAAACAGGCCATTTCCCTGTGTCCCGGGGCGAACTGCCGTTACGGCTGCGCCCCCGCCGGCTTTTATCCGGGTTGCGAATCGCGTAATATTGCCGCGCCATCTGCCATCTGGCGGATCGGATTATCTGGGTGGTCGCAGATTGCCCGGATCCAGTCTAAGCATCACGCCAAAAAATAACGCAGCAGCTGCCGGCGTTGCCTTAATGCCTTGTCCGGGAGGTGCGGCTGTGCGTAAGCTGCCGGTCGGGAGGCCGGGGCGATAACAGGGCAGCCCGCTGTGCCTGGAGTGCCATCCGGGGCCCCGGCGAAGCGGCTGCGGGTCGGGTGCGTTGGCCGCGGGTGATGGACCCGGTACTTCAGTGGCGGGGCCGCGCGCCGTGAAAAGCGCGCTGCAACACATAGGGGCAGTACGCCAATTATGCTATGGTTACTTCAAAGGCATATTTCCGGTTACAACATCATTTAGTTTTCATGGTTTCGTTGAAATTCATGCTGACTGCGCGGCGGGAATCCTGGCCTGCGGGTGGCCCGGGACGGTTCCACCCCGCGGGTTACCCGCGTCTGTGCACGGGCAATGAAGCCCCATGGGTGAGGGTGGCTCCCGAGAGCGGCTGGCAGCCGCGGAGTCGATGTGGATGCCGGGCACTCCTGCTGCGTCAGGCATCCTGTCTGCCTTGCGCCACGGCGCTGTCCTGCTGGCGGCGGTCCAGGACGTCCCGCCAGCCATGATGGCCAGAGCGGCGGCTGGCGCGGCTTTGTGCAACAGATACCTATACTGATTCCAATAGAGGCACTTTTTATGGACAGCAGGTTGGAACCGATCAAGGCCTATCTCGATCGACACCTAGATAACCCGCCTGAGAATCTCACGATGGAGAGCCGGCTCAATGAGCTCGGTGTCGACTCGATGGGGTTGCTCGAACTGATGATGGACCTGGAAGACCAGTATGACTTCCGTGTGCCCGAGGATGTGCCGACGCCCGAGACCGTCGGCCAGCTGGTCGCGCTGGTGGAACAGTACAAGCCTTCCGCGCTGACTAAATGAGCAGGTCGGGGTCCAGCAGGGTCGCCGTCACCGGGGTGGGTCTGGTCAGCCCTTTTGGTGGCGACACCGATGATTTCTTTGCACGTATCATGCGTGGCGAGTCCGCGGTAACCCTGTATCGCCATCCCACCCCATCGGCCGACCTGATGCAGCCCGTGGTGCGCTGTGCATCGTTCAACTCGGAGCAGACCATCGGCCGCGCGTTGTCGAGTACTACCGACCGCTACAGCCAGCTTGGTCTGGCTGCGGCACTGTCAGCCTGGAGTGATGCGGGGCTGGCACGCAAGGGGGCCGGTTCGGACGACTACGGTGTTTCCTGGGGCACCGGTGTGGGTGGCGCCCTGACCTATGAAAAGGGGTATAGCGATTTCTACGAACGCGGGAAACGCCGTGTGTCACCGCTGACCGTTGCCTTGGCGATGAACAATGCGGCGGCGTCAAACCTGGCGATTACCCTGGGTCTGGGCGGAGCCTGTCTGACCTATTCAGTGGCCTGCGCCTCATCCGCGGTATCCATCGGCGAGGCATATCGCCGGATCCGGTCCGGAAGTGACAGGCTTGTTGTTGCCGGCGGATCTGAAGCGCCGCTCGCGCTGTCCATTATGCTGGCATGGGATGCAATGCGGGTTGTTGCCAGTGCTGACGAGGAAAACGCTTTCCGGGCCTGCCGTCCGTTCCAGCAGGGGCGCACGGGACTGGTGCTTGGCGAGGGAGCCGCTGCCATGGTGCTCGAAGACTGGGAGCATGCACAGGAACGGGGCGCCCGCATTTACTGTGAACTGGCCGGCTACGGGCAGAGCTGTGACCGCAGCCATCTGGTGCGCCCGGATGCTGGCGGACAGGTCCGGGCCATGGAGGCCGCCATGCAGGAAGCGGGCCTGTCGGCAGCCCAGGTGGGTTATGTGAACGCGCATGGCACGGCTACTCCGGAAGGTGACCCGATCGAAATCAGCGCGCTGAAAATCGCCTTTGGCGCGTCCGCGCCCGGACTGTACGTCAGCTCGACGAAATCGATGCACGGACATCTGCTCGGCGCCGCCGGTGCCATGGAGGCAGTGATTACGGTGCTGGCACTGGCCAGGCAGGAGATCCCGCCAACCGCCAACCTGGAGACAGTGTCCGCGGATTGCGAGGGGGTGCACCACGTCATGGGTAGTGGACTGCATGACGTCTCGTTTGAGGCAGCAATCAGCAATTCCTTCGCCTTTGGCGGCAGCAACGCCGTGCTCGCGTTCCGGCGGGCGGGCTAGGGTCCGCCGGTTTTCAATGTTGCCCGCCAGACGCCACGCCAGCGCTGTGAGCGAGACGACGGTGGTATGGCATGGCACGGACAGTCTCTGCGCGTGATGGGGCGGAGAAATTGCCCGGGGCAGAGCAAGTGTTTGCCGCGGCGGGCCGGTCTGGCCATGCGGCACGTGTCGGCGGGTTCCTTTGTCCGCGCTGTGGAAAAGGCGCTGGCACATCCTGTTCCGAAATGCCGGCAGACTTCGTTTTATCATCCGGATCCACATGAGGGATTGCATGGAAAACCATAACAAGACCAGCTTCCGGTCTGCGCAGGCTCCGCATCGGCCACTTACCCGCTATTATGCGGACGAGGAGTCGCGCAGCGGGTTCGTGCGTGAGATGTTTGATACCACCGCAGAGGATTACGACCGCATTGAAAGCATTCTCGGTCTTGGAACCGGTCTCTGGTATCGCGGCCAGGCACTGGAGCGTGCCGGGCTGCGGCCGGGCATGAATGTCGTGGATGTCGGCGTGGGCACCGGCCTCGTTGCGCGCCAGGCGGCGCGTATCGTGGGCGACCAGGGAACGGTTACCGGCGTTGATCCGAGCCTTGGCATGATGCGGAATGCCAAGGTTCCGGAAAGCGTCAGGCTGGTGGAAGGGCGCGCCGAAGAGCTGCCGTTTCCGGACGGTCAGTTCGATTTTCTCAGCATGGGCTACGCGCTGCGCCACATCAGCGACCTGTCGGTGGCATTCCGTGAATTTCATCGCGTGATGAAGCCAGGCGCGAAATTGTGCATCCTGGAAATCACCTGCCCGCAGCGCTGGCTCGGGCGCCTGCTGCTGAAGGTTTACATGAAGGGCCTGGTCCCCATGCTGGCGTTCATCGTCGGCAACAGGAGGAATACCCCGCATCTGTGGCGTTATTACTGGGACACCATCGAGGCCTGCGTGCCGACGGCACAGGTCGTGGCCACGCTCGAAGCCAGCGGTTTTTCGGGCGTGCGCTGCCATAACGAGGTCAGGGGTCTGAGCATCCTCGCCGAGTACCAGGCAACCAGGTCGGAGTAGGCCGGCAGTGCCTGTTTCTGTGCACGGGTAGTCAGGGATGTTCCGCGGTGCAGCCATGTTTGCGCACCTGGTTGCCGAATGTCTGTCACGGCAGGCGCAGTCGCGGGTGCCGGAACCGGAACTGTCCGGCATTGACAGCCTTGCACAGGACGAGGCATTCGAACTTGCCGGCCGTGAAGACGGTATTCTCGCCTCCATCTACCTGTACCACGCCATGCAGATTGCGCCGCTGGTATGCCCCGGAGACCGTGTGCTCGACCTGGGTTGCGGCCCGGCCAACCAGCTGGTGCAGGTCGCGCGGCTCAGTCCGCAGGCAGCTTTTACCGGGATCGAACTCTCTGCCGGCATGCTGCGGTGCGCACACCGGACGATTGAGCGCTGTGGTGCGAGCAATGTCTCGGCAGTCCGGGGCGACATGACCACACTGGCCGGATTCCCTGACGGTTCGTTTGACTGCGTGATATCGACTCTGTCGCTGCATCACCTGCCCGACGAAGCAGCGCTGGCGTGCGCGCTGCATGCGGTGCGCCGGGTGCTGAAACCGGGCGGGGGCCTGTATCTGGTCGATTTCGGACGCCTGAAGCGTGCCCGTACCCAGCGGTTTTTTTCCGAAGACCGCAGGGATGTCCAGACCGAGCGGTTTACACGTGACTACCTGAACTCACTTCGGGCAGCTTTCAGCGTCGATGAGCTGTCACGCGTGGCCGCCGTGCTCGGTGATGGTGTGATGCGCTACGCAACCGCGTTTGCGCCTTTCATGGTGATTTTCAAAAGCGCCGCACGCCGCGACCCGGACCAGCCGGCGCGGCAGGCGGCGCGTGTGCTGTACCGGCGCCTGAGCGCCTCCCAGCAGCGGGATTTCCGCCTCTATGCGCGCTGGCTGCGCGCAGACGGCCTCGCGTTGCCGTTTCTGCCTGCCTGACCAATCCGGTACCGCCAGGTGTCGCCGGATCCGACGTCAGACCGGCGGGACTAGGTGGTGCGCGCGATGAGCATGAAATTGGCAAAGAGCGTGCCGCGGCTCATCGGGACGGTTTCTACCGCGAAGCCACGGCTCTCAAGCGCGTGAATCCATCCGGCAAGTGGCCGGCAACACATGCGTTCCAGGCGGTGACCCTGCATGAAAGCCATGCAGGCATCCACTGTCTGACTGAAACGGAACCGCATGCCCCCGCTAGCGTTGCCGACGCGCGTCAGAAACACGCCCCCGCTGCCCAATGCGGCGCGGATCCTGTCCAGCATGCGGTCCTGGTCGGCATAGGAGACATAGTGGAGCGCGTCAAGAATGGCCACCACGTCGGTATCATCCAGGTCGGCATCGCGCATGTCACCGACGGCCAGCTGCACACGCTCGCCATGCAGTGGTTGCAGTGCGCTGTTGCCGCAGACTGCTTCGCGCTTTACCAGCTCGACACCGCGGAAGCGCAGCCCGGAAGGGGGCGCCGGACTGTCCCGCCATTCTCCCATTC